>CAINLT010000173.1 GCA_903850505.1 uncultured Myxococcales bacterium
CAGGTCGGCACGGGCGCCATCTTCCGCGAGAACGAGACCGAATGATTCGGTAGCGTTCGCGGACGGTTAGCCGTCTAGTGAATCAGCGAAGGCCTCGGAGGAAACTCCGGGGCCTTCGTGTTTTTTGCGGCCGCGACGTCTCGGTTTGCGGGCGAACGGCAACGCGCTGCTAGAGCACCGGCCAACCCATTCGCCACGCACGCCACCGCAGCCGCGGGTCCGGGCGGACGGCGACCGGCTTGCCCACGCGTTCCAGCAGCGGCGCGTCGGAATCGCTGTCCGTGTAGAACCACGCGTCGTCCAGCGTGAACTGCTTGGACTCCAACAGGCGCTCGACCGCATCGATCTTGAACCGGCCAAAACACGGATTCCCGTCGAGCCGTCCGGTGAAGCGGCCGTCGACGACATCCAGCTCCGTCGCCAGCAGCACCTCGATCTGCAGATCCGCGGCGAGATGGCGGGCGATGTACGGGGTGGACGCGGTCACGATCGCCAGCATGTCGCCGTTTTGGCGGTGAGAGCCGACCTTCTCGCGCATCGTCGGGCAGATCCGCGGTCGGACGCGCTCCTCGTAGATGATGCGGCATTCGTCGATCATGTCCTGCTCTGCTTGGTCTTTCACTTCCAGGGCGGCTTCGTGGAGCAGCGTCACCATGTCGACGCCGCCGAGCCGGTAGCGGCCATACGCCACCAGCGCCGCCAGCGCATCGCGCGTCGGCAGGAGGCCGCGCTCCCAACGGCTCTTGACGTAGTCGGCCGTGGAATTGCCATCGATGAGCGTGCCGTCCATGTCAAACAGCGCCAAGGCCATCAGGAAACCAGCCTGCGTTCAATGCGTTCAGCAATGCGGGTGACGACTTCGTAGTGGATGGTGCCCAGCCAAGCGGCCATCTCGTCCGCGCTCACCTGCTCGCCGTCGCTGTCGTCCGCGGTCCGCTGGCTACCGAGGAGGACGACTTCACAGCCGACGCGCGCCGCCGGACTGTCGGTCACGTCGACCATCGTCATGTTCATCGCGATGCGGCCGATCACCGGGGCGCGCACGCCGCCGATGAGCACTTTGCCGACGTTCGAGAGGCCGCGATCGTAGCCGTCGTAGTAGCCGACTGGCAGAACGGCGACGCGGGTCGGGCGCACGGCGCGCCAAGTCCGGCCGTAGCCGACGTACTCGCCGGCGGGCACTTCGTGAATCTGCGCGACGATGGTCTTCCACGTGAGCGCGGGCCGCAATTCCACGGGCGTCTGGCCCAACTGGCAAACCGAGAGCCACGTTTCCTTGGACGGCCAGAGCCCATACGCGGCGATGCCGAAGCGCGCCATCTTGCCGACGACGTCAGGCCACAGCAGCAGCGCCGCCGAGTTGGACGCGTGGACCAGCAGGCGCTCGGTGAGCCCCAGCTCCGCGTGAATCGCGTCGACGGTGCGGCGAAAACGCTCGAGTTGGCTGTTGGCGAAGCGGTGGTCGGTCGTGTCCTCGATGTCGGCGAAGTGCGTCGCGAGGCCTTCCAGCAGCGCGCCGGGCGTCTCCGCGACTTCGCGGCACAGGGCGAGCGCGGCGTCGTGGCGCAGCCCCTGACGGTTGTTGCCGGTCTCCAGCTTGACGTGGACGCGCGCCACCTTGCCCAGCTCGCGCGCCATTTCAGCGGCTGCCGCCAGCACGAGGCCATCGTAGAGCACGAAGCGCGCATCCATCTGTACCGCTGCCCGCGCCTGTTCCGGCGACAGGTAGCCGACCACATAGATCGGCGCCGTCACGCCAGCGTCGCGCAGCGTGCGCACTTCAAAGATGTCGTGCACTGCCAGCCAATGCACGCCGGCTTCCAGCAGCGCTTGGGCCGCCGGCACGAGGCCATGGCCATAGGCATTGCCCTTGACCATGACGCAGAGGATCGGCTCGCCGCCCGCGCGCCGACTCGCGGTTCGGAGCACCGCGATATTGTGCGCCAAAGCCGCGCGGTCGACGTCAATCCAGGTATTGGGCTGCAGGGGTGGGTAGTTCATGGCGCGGTAGCATGCCACGGCTCGCCGCGGCTGCGAAAGCAACAATCAGTCTTGTGCCGAATCCGATGGGCGCAACGCGCTCGTCCCGGCAAAGCGCGCGACCAGGTCGTACGCGGTCAAATCCGCGTCCGCCGGCATCGCCACGCGGGTTTTGAAGGTGCCATCCGCGGCGGTCACCGCGACGCCGAGCAACCGTCCCTGCAGTGGCTTGCGCGGATCGATGAGCCAGATCTCCACTTGCAGGCGATCGCGCTTGCCGGACTTGGCGACCACCTGTCCCGCGATCTCCAGCGCCTCGCCCACCCACGCCATCGGCGCGGATGGCCGCAGCAGCGTGTGCGTCTCCACCCGCGCGTCCTGCGCGCTCGGCGGCGGTGCAAGCCCCGGGCGCGGCGGCTGCAGGGGCGCGGCGAACTCCTGGGCGTGTTGTCGCAGCCATTGTCGGCGGGCGTCGTCGACGCTGGGATTGCCTGACGGTGCCATCCCCGCATTCGCATCCGCGCCCGATTGGCCGTTGGCGGGCACCCCGTCCGCGCCCGTCGTGACGCCGTTCATCTGGCCGAGCCCCGTGACTTTGCGCGCGCCCGCCAGCGGCTGGCCGATCGGCTGCCCGTCGACGCGGATATCGGTCCCATCCTCGCCATAGCCCGGCGGCCGCGGAAAGGGATCGCGCTGCTCCGGCACATGCATCCGCTTGTTCTCTGCCGCCGTCACGTCCAGCGACTCCGCGCCGCCGCCCAGATCGAGCCGCTGCCATGCGTCGCGGCCATCGGCGAGCGGCGCCCAGACCTCCACAAACGCATGCGCGTCGTTCATCACGTAGTGCGCCGGAATGCCCAACGAGTGCGCCACGACCACGAATCCCAGCGCGCGATGCCGGCACACGCCCTTCTTGCTCAGCACCAGATCGGCGAGCGGATCCTGGCCAGCTTCCGGCGGCAGCCCCGGCGTGAAACTGCGGAACCAGTCCGCCAGCACCAGCAGCTGGTCCTTGCGATCCTGCCGCGGACTCACGCCCAGCGGCGCCCACAGCGCCTGGGCGCGCGTCTGCAGCCCGGGATCGAGCTTGGGCTTCTCCGGATCGCGGTGTGTAGCGTGACTGCCGAGCGGCGCGGCGAAGTACGTCGAGGGCGCGTCCATGACGAACCGCAGATCGACGTCCAGCGCGACTTTTGCCGTCACCGAGAAATTGCCCGCCTGATCGCGCCGCAGCGACAACGGTGTCTGCGGCACCGCCTGCCACTGGAGGATCCGCGAATCCGGCGCGACGGACGGCAGCGGAACGCTCTCGCCCGCGGCGAGCTTGATGCGCAGATGGCCCCAGAAAAGTTCGCGGCCCGGCTGCGGCTCCAGCGGCTGCGGCGGCAACTCGGCAAGTCCGGCGCCGCTCTGCGCCATCGTCACGTCCGGCTGCACGCGGTCAAACGCCAGCTCGCGCTTGAACGGCACGATCTCCGGGTCAAAGACGCTCTGGTAGTGCAGCTTGCCGTCTGCGCCCGTGCGGCGGTCAATGCCCACGTGCGGCGTCGCCCGCGGCGCATACACCGGCGTCTTGTCACCCGGCTGGCCGGCCTTGGGCTGGGCAATCACGGCAGTGCCCGCGCGAATCGCCGCCGCCAGCGCCTTGGGATCGTCGCCCGCGACAAGTTCTTCTGTGCGCGGCCGATGCCCGCTCGGTGGCGGCGGCAACGGCTCATGGCGCACCTTCACCGGCGGATTGGCGGCGCTCACTTGCGCGACAAACAGAAGCGCGATCGCAAGGTTCAGACGCATCCCAACTCCCAGACGCCGCGCGTCCGCCCGCATACGCTACCACAGACGCGCGAAGGTGCGGGAACGGTTCAAAAGCGCTATGCTTCCCGCGTGCAGTTGCCTCTCGCCATTCTCGCCGTCTTTGTCCTGTTGTGGGGCGCGCTTTGGGGCTCGTTCCTCAACGTCGTCGTCTATCGCGTGCCGGCCGGCCTGTCCGTGGTGCATCCGCGCTCGCGCTGTCCCAAATGCGAAAAGCAAATCACCTGGTGGCAGAACATTCCGGTGCTCTCGTGGGCGCTGCTGGGCGGCCGTTGCTTCTACTGCAAGACCTGGATCTCCGTGCGCTATCCGCTGGTGGAATCGGCGATGGCGATTCTCGCGCTTGCGGTCGCGTGGCCCTGGCTGCCCGGGCTGCTTTCCGGTGATGTGCTGCCGTGGCAAGTCGCGACCGGCGTGCTGTTCGAGCAGTATTTCGTGTTTGCCCTGCTGGCGATTGCGCTCATCGACGCCGATACCTTCCTCGTGCCCGATTCCCTGAGCTTGCCGTTGCCGCTGCTGGGCCTTGGTCTGGCGTTTGCGGTCGGCGGCGTGCGCGACGTGTCGTGGCAGCAAGCGGCGGCGGGCGCGCTGGTGGGCGGCGGTGGCCTGCTCGCGGTCCAGTGGCTGTACGCTGTGCTGACGCACCGCGAAGGCCTGGGCACGGGTGACGTCAAGCTGCTGGCCGGCATCGGCGCGTTCCTTGGCGTGCAGGCGCTGCCGGCCGTCCTGTTGGCTGCCTCGCTCCAGGGGCTGCTGTTTGTCGGCGCCTGGTCGGTCGTGGGCCGCGGCAAGCTGGCGACGGACCGCGGCATCGCGTCGATTCGCCACCTGGCGATGCCGTTTGGGCCGTTCCTCGCGCTTGGCGCGGTGCAATGGCTGTTGCTGTCTCGCATCGCCGCCAAAGCGCTGGCGAACTGGCTGTAGCCGATGCAAAACCGCGCGCGTTGGCTGTTGTTGGCGGCGGTTCTGGTGCCCGGACTTGTGGTGGGCGCGATGGCGACCGCGCTGATGTCCCCCAACGATGCCGGACCGAACGCGTGGGCGACGGAAACGACCCTGTGGCTGGGCATCGCGGCGGTCCTGGCCGTGACGTTTGGGTTGGGTCTCGCGGCGATGCGGCTGTGGCTGATCGGCCCGGTGGAGCGCATCGCCCGGCACATGGAAGACCTGCCGCTGCCGGATGCGCCCGACGCGCTGGCGCGGATCGCCGCGGCGCTGGACTGGTACCGGCGGCAAAATGCCCGCGATCGCGTGCTGCTGGCGGGGCAACTGGACGCAGTGGAAGCGCTGCGCGGTGAAGCGGCGGGCGCCCGCGAGCAGTTGCACGAGGCGGATCGCCTGGCGCTTGTGGGGCGTGTGGCGATGGGCGTGTCCCATGAGCTGGGCGGCCCGTTGGCGCTGCTGACGGGATGGCTGGAGCGGCTGCGCACGCTGGAGGCCGCGGACGCGCCTGCGGATGCGCGGATGCGGTGCATCGACGAAATTGAACGGTCGGCGCAGCAGATCGAACGGCTCCTGACTGAACTCGCGCGACCGGGGCTGCAGCGGACACGTGACGCGGACCGGCCGTGTGACTTGCTGGCCGTGGCGCTGCGGCTGCAAGGCCAGGCGGAGCAGCATCCGCGCCTGAAGCACGTGCGGCTGACGGTGGACGCGACTGACGCGACGCATCCCGCCGACGCCTCGGCGAGTCACGTGGAGCAGGTCCTGCTGAACCTCGTGCTGAACGCGGCGGATGCCATGAAACGGCAGGGCGACTTGGCGATTCACCTGCAGCGTGACGGCAAGTGGCAGATCGTGGATGTCGACGACGCAGGCCCTGGCGTGCCGCTGGCGCTGCGCGATCGCATCTTTGAGCCGCTGTTCTCGACGCAGCCGAGCGCCGACCGCCCGGGTCAGAGCGGCTGGGGGCTGGGCCTGGCCATCAGTCGCCGGACGCTGGCCAGCTACGGCGGCAGCCTGACCGTCGCCGACAGCCCTTTGGGCGGCGCACGTTTCCGTTTGCAGATCCCGGTGGCGGGCCGGCAGTCGGCCCCGGCCCCGTGATCGCAGTTCCCGCGGATCGCCGCCTTCTACCCCATGGTTTCGTTGACCCCATCCCGCCCGTCTGCTATACCCCCGCGGCTTCGCGCACGGCTGTTTGCCGGCGCCGCGAGCCATTTCAGCGTCCTTTCGCAGTCTTCCGGCCTTTTCGGCCAAAAGCGCGATCGGCGCGACAAAGTTGGTAGGGCCTTGCACATGTCCCCTTGGTTGATTGCCCAAAATACCGTGGTAAACGCTGCGAACTTCCTCGCTCAGGCTGAAGGCGGCGCTCCGGCGGCCTCGTCCGGCGGCAGCGGTGGCGGCTCAGGTCCGGGTGCGGCCAGTGGCGGCCTGCTGAACATCGGCATGATTGTCGTCATGTTCGCGGTCTTCTACTTTCTGGTCATGCGCCCGCAGTCCAAGCGCGCCAAGGAACACACCGCGTTCCTGACCAATCTGAAGCCCAACGATCGCGTGGTTTTGCGCAGCGGCATCTTCGGCAAGCTCGTGTCGATCGATGGCGACGGCGCCAAAGTCGAGATCGCCGACCGCGTTGTCATTCGCGTGTTCAAGAGCCAGATTGCTGGCGCGGAATCGCAGGCGGCAGAAGTGGTAGAGAGCGGCCAAGGTCGCTAATCACCCCAGCAGAGAGAACAGGCAAGCCGTACGGCGCAGCGCGCGCCCCCGACAGCCCCTGATTTGTTCGTAGGAGACGGTCCACATGGACAAGAAACGCAATTGGAAAGCCTGGTTCACGATCGCCCTGCTGATCGTCAGCGTCCTGCAACTGCTCCCGACTTTCCTCCCGGGTCTGCCGGATTTCTATACCAACATCTTTGAGAAGCAGATCAGCTATGGTCTGGATCTCAAAGGCGGTTTGGAGCTGCGCTACACCGTCGACTACAAGAAGGCCATCCGTGACAACGCGCTGCGCCTGCGTGACTCGGTGTCCGATCGCTTGGCTGATTCCTACGCCAAGGGCAAGGGCAAGGATTGGAACACGCTGACCGACAAGGAGCGCGACGACATCCTCGCGCGCTGGGAAGTCAAGCTGCAGCCGGGTGCGTTCAAGGACCTGAGCGTCAAGTTCAAGGACGCGGCGGACGCGAAGCTGCTGACCTCGGACATGGTTGCGACCGTCGATTCGAGCTTCCAGCTGCGCACCGTCAGCGCGACGGAAATGACGCTGTTCCTGCCGGACAAGCGCGTGTTCGAACTGCGCAAGGACATCGTCGACCAGACGCTGTCGACCATCCGCAAGCGCGTCGACGCATTCGGCCTTGTCGAGCCCGACGTTCGCCGTTCCGGCGAGGCGGAGATCGACCTGCAGCTGCCGGGCCTGAGCGAGCGCCAGATGCGCATGGTGCGTGAGCGCATCGGCCAGGCTGCGCAGTTGACGTTCCGCATGGAAGTCGTCAGCGCCAAGGTGTTTGACGACAAGGCCGCTGCGGTCGAAGCGTTCAAGAAGGACAACGCGGACATCTCCAAGGCGATGACCATCGTTCCGGACAGCCGCGGTTCGTACCTGAAGGCGGACAAGAAGTCGGAGCTCATCCGCTTTGTGCGCACGGTCACGGTCCCGGACGAGATCCTCATCGGCTACGAGCTCGTCGAAGACCGCGGTCCGAGCGGCGCGGTGAAGTCGAGCTACTGGCGCACGCACAACCTCACGGCTAAGGCGCCGCTCTCGGGCGACAACCTGACGCGCGCGGCGGCGAGCTACGATTCGCAGCATGGCAATCAGCCGGTTGTGAACCTGGAATTTGACGCCCGCGGCGCGCGCATCTTTGGCGACCTCACCGAGAAGAACGTCGGCAACCGCATGGCCATCATGCTGGATGACGACATCAACTCCGCGCCGAACATCAACGAGCCGATTCACGGCGGTCGCGCGCAGATCACCTTGGGTCGCGGCAACTCGCATCAGGCGATGTTGGAAGAAGCCAAGTCGCTCGTGACCGTGCTCAACAACGGCGCGTACAAAGCTCCGGTCATCAAGGTCCACGACATTGAAGTCGGTCCGTCGCTCGGTCAGGACGCGGTCCGCTCGGGCCTCATCTCGATGTTGGTCGGCGTGCTCCTCGTCGTCGTCTTCATGGTGTTCTACTACCGTCAGGGCGGCGTCATCGCGGACATCGCGCTGCTGTTCAACCTGCTGTTGCAGCTCGCGTGCCTCGTGTCGTTCAACGCCGCGCTCACGTTGCCCGGCATGGCCGGTCTGACGCTGACGACGGCGATGGCGGTCGATGCGAACATCCTGATCTTCGAGCGCGTTCGTGAAGAACTCCGCTCGGGCAAGACCACGCGCAACGCGCTGGACTTGGGCTATGGTCGCGCCTTCTGGACGATCTTTGACTCGCACATTACCGCGGGCATGGCCGGCGCGGTGCTGATGATGTACTCGTCAGGCCCCATCTACGGCTTTGCGGTCACGCTGCTCATCGGCATCGGCACTTCGATGTTCACCTCGATCGTGGCCACGCGCCTCATGTACGACTACCTGATTTCCAAGGGTAAATTGCAGCATCTCTCGGTCTAACCACTGCGGCAGATGTGAGAACCCTCGAAACGGCGCTCTTTGCGAAAGGCACACAAGATCATGTCCCACAAGCACTATTCGCTCTTCAATCCGGAATCCAACTACGACTTTGTCGGTCGCCGTCACGTGTACTACGCCTTGACCGGCGTCGGCATCCTGGCGTCGATCATCGCGCTCAGCACGTTGGGCTTCAACAAGGGCATCGACTTCAAGGGCGGCACCAAGCAGATCGTCGCGTTTGATCCGGCCGCCAAGGTCGATCGCGTGGGCCTGCAGAACACCGTGGAAGGCATCCTGACGAGCGCGCTCGGCGCGTCCAAGGAACACATCGGCGACGTGGAAGTGCAGGAATTCGACACCGGCACCGGCGGCGGCGCGGGCAAGAAGCACTTCGCGGTCGTGACGGAACTGACGTCGCTCCTGAACAAGGCGAAGCGCGACGGCATCGAGAAGAACCTGAAGGCGCAGTTCGGCGACAAGATCGACGTTGAATGGGCGGCGGAAGGCGAAGATCGCGTGTTCGTGACGCTGACTGAGCCCAAGAAGATCACGGAGACCTACGCGTCGCTGAGCAAGATCTTCGCGGACGCCGGCTTTCCCAAGACCAAAGCGGGCAGCGATCTGGAAGTGCAGCTGGACGTGAACATGTTCCGCTCGCTGCAGATGCTGGAAGCGGAGTCGGGCAAGGGCGACGTCAAGCCGGATGTGGCCAAGGCTGCGCAGGGCAAGATCGCCGCGGAAGAAGCCAAGCTGCGCGCGCAGAAAGAGGCGGATCTGGCGGACAAGTCGGATTCGCGCTTCACGGTCGTCATCGAGGAATTCAAGGCCAAGCTGGAAGACGGGATCCGCGCCAAGTACGGCAAGGGCTTCATCCAGGTCGAATCGTCCACCGCGGTCTCGCCGTCGGTCGCCGGCGAAATGATGAGCCAGGGCCTCGTCGCGATTCTCTACGCCATTCTCGGCATCGTGCTCTACATCATCCTGCGCTTTGACGTGCGCTACGCTCCGGGCGCGCTCGTCGCGACGGTGCACGACGTGATCCTCGTCATCGGCGCGTTCTCGGTCGCGCAGGTCAAGTTCTCCATGCCGGTCATCGCCGCGGTGCTCACGGTCGCCGGTTACTCGGTGACGGACACCATCGTCGTCTTTGACCGAATCCGCGAGATGCAGGAAAAGCATCCCGACGTGAAGGTCGAGACGCTCGTCAATTCCGCGATCAACCAGACGATGAGCCGCACCGTGCTGACGTCCTTGACCACGTTCCTGACGTCGGCGTCCATCTTCCTCTTCGGCGGCGGCTTGATTCGCGACTTCGCGTTCGCGATGTGCATCGGCGTCATCGTCGGCACATTCTCGTCGATCTTCGTCGCGAGCCCGATCTTCTTGTGGCTGCACCATCGCTTTGAGGACCGCAAGGTTCGCCTGCCCGATCACGCGCCCTCGACCGCGGCGTAATTGCCCGTGCCTGCCCTGAAGGCGCACCTGGAAATCCGGGAGCCGGACGACGCCCAAGTCGCCGCGCTCATCGACTCCGGTGTGCCGCCCCTGCTCGCGCGCATCCTCGTGCTGCGCGGAGTCCAGACCCCTGAGCTCGCCAAAAAGTTCCTGCAGCCGCAGCTGGCGGATCTGCCCGATCCGACGCTGATGACCGGCGTGATGGCCGCAGCGCGCCTCGTGGCGGACGCTTTGCTGGCTGGCGACAAGATTTGCGTCTACGGCGACTACGACGTCGACGGCATCAGCGCGGCGGCGTTGCTGGACGACCTGTTCCGCCGCTTGGGTCACACGGTCCGCGTGTTCCTGCCCGATCGTTTCCGCGACGGCTATGGCCTGCACTACGACCGGCTGCAGGAGCTGTGCGATGAAGGCGTGGCGCTCTTCATCTCGGTTGACTGCGGCACGACGTCCGTGCGCGAGATCCAGGCCGTGCGCGATCGCGACCGCCACTTCATCATCTGTGACCACCACGCGCTGGGTCCCGTGCGGCCCAACGCGTCGGTCCTGCTCAATCCGCAACAACCGGAGTGCACGTACCCGGACAAGTCGCTGTCGGCCGTGGGCGTGGCGATGGTGCTGGCGCAGGCGCTGCGGCGCGAATTGCACAGTCGCGGCATTGGCAAGCCGGTCGAGCTGAAGTCGCTGATCGAGCTGTCGGCGCTGGGCACGATCGCGGACATGTCGCCCATGCACGGCGTCAACCGCATCTTGTGCTGGCATGGGTTGCGGCTGCTCGGCCAGTCGCAGCGGCCCGGCGTGCAGACGCTGGCCGCGCGCAATACCAAGATCGCGATGGTCAGCGCGGATCGCGTCGGCTTTCACCTCGCGCCGCCGATCAACGCGGCGGGGCGCATGGCTGATCCGCAGACGGCTTTTGAGCTGCTGACCACGCAGAACCCGGCGCGCGCGTTGGAACTCGCCGAGCTGATCGATCTGGAGAACAACCGCCGCAAGGACGCGCAAGCGCTCGCGACCGTGGCGGCGCTGGCGCAGGCGCGCATCCAGGAAGGCAACACCCACGGCGTCGTCGTGGCGCACGCGGATTGGCACCAGGGCGTGGTCGGCATCGTCGCGAACAAGGTGAAGGACGAGCTGGCGGTGCCGACGTTCGTGCTGGCGATCTGCGCGGATGGCATGGCCCGCGGCTCCGGGCGGTCGATTTCCGGCTACGACCTGGTCGATGGCCTGCGGGCGATTCACGCCGACGGGCTGTTTGAGCGCTTTGGCGGCCACGCAATGGCCGCGGGCGTAACGTTGGCGGCCGATCGCGTGGACACGTTCCGCACGCGGCTCCAGGCACACGTCGCGGAGACCCTGCCGCTGGCGCGGCGCGATCGGGCGATCCGCATCGACGCGACGCTGACAATCGCCGAACTGGAGCTGTCGATCGTCGACCTGCTCGATCAGCTGGAGCCGTGCGGGAAGGGCAATGAGCGGCCGCAGTTCCTTCTGCGCGGCGTGGAAGTGCACCGGCCGAAGTTCGTGGGGAAGGATCAGGATTGGTGCAAAACGTCGCTTCTGGCGTCAGGCAACCAGCCGGCCTGGGCGCGGCAGGGCGTGGATGCGTTTTGCGCGCGGTCGGTGATGGAAGGCTTTGGCGATGGCGCGCGCGTCGATGCCGTCGTCCGCTTGGAACGCAATGCCTACAACGGCAAGGTTTCGCTGCAGGCGACGCTCATCGCGCTCCTGCCGGCCTGAACGCTACTGCTTGGCGACGCGCCCTGGATGCGCCGCCGCGACGTGCCGCACCGGCTTGTGCGACCCCTTGCTCGGATCCTCCACGATGACCCACACGGTCGCCATCTTGCCGCTGACCGGCAGGATGGAGTGCCAGCCGTCCGGCAGCTTGGGCGGCATCCACTGGAACAGCCAAGCGGCGTCCGCGGGCGACAGGTTCACGCAGCCGTGTGACTTCTGGACGCCGAACTGGTCATGCCAGTAGGCGCCATGCAGCGCGCGGCCGTCGTCGTAGTGCATCGTCCACGGCACTTCCTCGGCGTAGTAGTCATCCCACGGCTTGCCGCGCATCGAGGTATGCACCGACTTGGCGTAGAGCTTGAACGTGCCTTCGTGGGTCATGTGCGATTTCTTGTCGCTCTTGCCCGTGGAAACCAGAGTCGCCAGCTCGCGCTGGTCGCCCAGATACGCCGTCAGCACCTGTTCGTGCAGGTCCACGTGGATCCAGTGGTCGGTCGGCGCGACGCCCTTGGGCCTCGGCACCTGACGGACGATGCGCACCGCGCCCGCCGGCAGCGAACCGCCTGGCACCAACACGCGGCCATTTTTCTCGCCGAGCAGCGGCAAGTGGTCATAGCGGTTGACGGTGCGTGCCAGCAGTTGCTCCGGCGTCGGCTTGACCGCTTTGACCTTGGGATCCTGCGCCACCTTCAGCACCGCCTTGTGGCGCACGAACACGAACACGCCCTGACTCCCGTCGCGCACACCTTCAAACTTGGACGGCGTAAACAGCTTGATGTCCCGCGTGCGCATCCAGCCGCCGTCGGGCCGCTGCAGCCAACCGCGCTGGGCTTGCGCGGGATTGGGCACAAACGCCAACCGGAAGTCCGATTTTTCCTTGCGCAGCACCTTGGATTTCGCGTTTGGCTCGGCAAAGACCTGCGGCGTGCCGCCCGCTGGCCGACCGTACTCGTACCGTGCGGCTGCGGACGTGCCATACGCTTCAGGTGGAACCGGCAGTGGCCGCAGCGCGCGCAACGGAACCGCGCCGTCCGTGCCGAGAATCGCCCACGCCTTGGGCGCCTTGCAGTCGGGCACGCAGGACGTCACGTTCACGGTGTCACCGCGCTGCAGCACGCCCGTCAGGCGCGAGGCCATCCGCGGTTCGCGGCGCACGTAGCCCGGCGCCATGGACCAAGCGGCAAAAGGCGGCGGCGGCGGACTGCCAGCCTGCCAGTCGCGCGGCGGCGGTCCGGAAAAATCGTCAGCGACAAAGGTCTTTTCACCGCCCTCCGGCATCAGGCCGACGTTCTGCAGCGCGCGGTCAGTCGGGACTTGCGCGTCGGCGGGCGTTGCGAGCGCGATCAGCGCCAGCAGCAGGAAGATCACCCCAAGCAGGGGAATGCGGGACGGACGATCGGGACGCACAGCAGGTTCTGGGTCTGATTCCATGATGTGGGCCTCCCATGCCCTGATTACAGGCTAGGACGCACGCTGCGCTTCTGCAAAAAACTCAACCATCCCGGCAATTTGGCGGTCCCGCGGATCCAGCCGCGCCGTGTGCAAGTGCTTGAGCCGATTCAGCAATCCGGATTCGCGCGATTCGCTGCTAAGTGCGCAAAATCTTGCGGGGTTGCAAAATTGCCGGGCTTATCCTTTTGCCGCCGCCGTTTCCGCGCTACCTTTCGCCGGCGCGATCGCGCGGTTGGCAGGCGATGTTGCAGCAAATTCCGGTCCATTCCCTTTCGAAACTCGCGCTGTTGTGTGCGCTTGGGCTGCCGGTGGCGGTGTCCGCGCAGCCGGTCGTGCCCACGCCTGCGAAGGCGCCCGCGGCGAGCGCGCTGGGCGAGGCGCTGCGCAGCATCCTGACCGGCGTTGGCGGCAAGGTCACGGCGGTGGCGACGATTGTCGATCTGGCGACCGGTGAAGTGGTCCTCGATCTGGACGGCAAGAAGCTTGTCCACCCGGCATCGGTTGCGAAGCTCTTCTCCACTGCCGCGGTCATGAAGACGCTGCCCGCGGACAGGGCGTTCGTCACGGACGTGCGCGCGAGCGCCATCAAGAACGGAGAAGTGGCGACGCTTGCGCTGGTCGGCTCGGGCGATCCGACGATGTTCGCGACCGATTACGCCAAGCTCGCCGCGGAAGTGCAGAAGAAGGGCGTGACGAAGATTGCCAAACTGGTCATCGACGCGACGGTGTTTGACGACAAGCTGCCCAAGGGCTTTGACGAGAAGCAGACCGACGCGGCCTTTCGCGCGCCGATCGGCGGGCTGCAGTGTGAAGCCGGCACGGTGCACGCGGCGGTCAAGCCGGGTGCGGTCGGCGAAGCGCCGCTTGTCGAGGTGGGTCCGGCGGCAGGCGACGCGGTTGTGGTCGTGAACGAGGCCAAGACGGTCGCGGGCAAGAAGGACGCGCTGACGATTGTCACGCGGCCGAACGGGCGGGTGACTGAAGTCGTGGTGCAGGGGACGATCGCGGTCGCGCACAAGGCGATCGGCTCGGGGCGGCGGCGCGTGGCGGACGGCAGCTTCTACGCGGGCTGGGTCTTCCAACAGGCGCTGCTCAAGCACGGCATCGCGGTGCCGGCGCCCACGTTCGCCAAGGCGCCGGATCTGGCCGTGATCGCGTCCCGCAAGTCGCCGCCGCTGCAGGAAATCGTCAGCGTGACGAACAAGCACTCGCACAACGGGTATGCCGAGACGATGTTCCGCCAGACCGCCGCGGGCCAGGGGCAGATTCCCGTGACCAATGAGAAGGCGGAAGCGGCGGTGCGCAAGACCCTGGAGACGCTGCAGATCCGCTGGAATGGCAGCGTGCTGGGCAATGGCTCGGGACTCTATCACGCCGACAAAGTGACGACGCAGACCGTTGTCGACCTGCTGCGCGCGATGCACAAGGATCCGGCGGGCGCCAATTGGCGCGCCACGCTGCCGATCGCCGGCGTGGACGGGACGCTTCGCGGGCGCATGCACGACCCGCAGACGCAGGGCAAGGTTCAGGCCAAGACCGGGACGCTGGACGACGTCGTCGGACTGGCGGGCTACGCGCAAGCGGGCGAAAAAACCTACGTGTTCGCGGTGTTTTACAACGGCATCAAGGGCGGCCCTGGCGCCTATCGCGGCGCGGTCGATCGGATGTTGAAGCGGCTGCTCACGCCGTAACGGGAGAATGTTCATGGCTACGGAATCGATTCGCACCTTTGACGCCATCGTCCTCGGCTCCGGCCCCGGCGGCTACGTCTGCGCCATTCGCCTCGCCCAATACGGCCTCAAGACCGCGTGCATCGACAAAGGCCCGCTCGGCGGCGTCTGCCTCAACGTCGGCTGCATTCCGTCCAAGGCGCTGATCCACGCGTCCAAGGTCTACAAGAAAGCCAAGGACGGCGCGGCGATGGGCGTCATCGCGGGCGATCTCCGGGTCGACATGGCGACGATGCAGACGTGGAAGACCGGCATCACGCAGAAGCTGTCGGGCGGCATCGGCGGCCTGTTCAAGGGCAACGGCGTGACGCACATCGTCGGGGTGGGCAAGCTCGCGGGCCCCGGTAAGATCGTCGTGACCGGCGCGGACGGCAAGGCGGAGACGGTTGGCTACGGCAAGCTCATCCTTGCGACTGGCTCCAGTCCGATCGAAATCCCCGGCTTCGCGTTTGACGGCAAGCAGATCATCGACTCGACCGGCGCGCTGGCCCTCAGCGAGCTGCCCAAGGCCATGGCGGTCATCGGCGGCGGCGTCATTGGCCTGGAGCTGACAGACGTGTACGCGCGGCTCGGCGTGCAGGTGACGGTGATTGAGGCGGCCGAACGGATCCTGGCGATGTTCGACGCGGATGTGGCGCGGCCGGTGTACCAAAAGCAGATCAAGCTCGGCGTGAAGCACCTGCAGGGCGCCAAGGCCCTGGGCGCGACGAAGCTGCCCAACGGCCGCATGCGCGTGGACGTGGAAGTGGCAGGGAAGCCGGACGCCGTGGAAGTCGACGTGGTGCTGGTGGCCGTGGGCCGACGGCCGAATACCGCGAACCTCGGGCTGGAGACGGTCGGGCTGGTCGCGGACAAGCGCGGCGTGATCGCGGTGGACAACCAGTTGAAGACGACGGCGGCGAACATCTGGGCGATTGGCGACATCACGCCGGGGCCGATGCTGGCGCACAAGGCGTCCAAGGATGGCGAAGTGGCGGCAGAGTCGGTGGCGGGCAAAAAGACCGCGCTGGACGTCGTGGCGATGCCGAACGTTGTCTACACGGACCCGGAGATCGCGACGGTTGGGCCGACGTTGGCGGAACTGCAGGCGACGGGCAGGAAGCTGAAGATCGGCAAGTTCGGTTTTGGCGCGCTGGGCCGGGCGATGACGGCGAACGCGACGGAAGGCTTTGTCCGCATCATCAGCGACGAAAAGACGGATCTGGTGCTGGCGGTGCAGATCGTCGGTGCGGAGGCGTCCGAGCTGATCGCGTCCGCAGGCCTCGCGCTGGAGATGGGCGCCACGACGGAGGACATCGCGCTGACGGTGCATGCGCATCCGACGATGGCCGAGGCGATGATGGAAGCCGCGCATGGCGCGATGGGCCACCCGCTGCACGCGCTGAAGCCGTAGCTGTCAGGTCGCTGCCAAATCCGCGAGGATCCGCTTGGCCGCCTGTTCGCCGGACATCATCGCGCCCACAATGCCGTGGCCCGCGCGCGTCGACGCGCCACAGAAATACAGACCCGCCATGGGACCGCGATAGCCCGGGCGATTGCGCAGGAACTGCGCCGGAATCGCGGCGAGACCGTAGCCCGTGCCGTCCGTCGCCCGCGTGAAGCGCGTGTGCGTGAGCGGCGTCGCCGATTCCTTGAACACGACGCGTCCCGCCGCACCGGGGCAGAGGCCATCCAGGCGCCGCAGCAGGTCGTCTTCCACCGCTTGTTTCTTGGCCAGATAGACCGGGTTCTTCCGGTAGCTGTCGTTCCACAGCGACTCCGGCGTCACGCCCCACGCTTCCGGCTTGCCGGCTGACAGCGCCATCACTTCCACGCCGGTCATGCCGTCGGGCGCGTGTCCCGGCGTCGTCGGATCCTTGGCCGTGCCGCTCGTCACGTAGCAGCCCCGCGGCAGCGCGCCGGTCGCGGCGTCGGCGTAGTAGCGTTCGGCGTCGTAGTCGTCAAACTGCCAGAAGTTGCTCGCTGACAGGCCGTTTTCCGCCGCCGTCCCTTGCAGGCCAAAACAGGAGAGGAAGAGCGCGCCGCCCATCTGCATCTGATCGGCCTTCTGCACCCAACTGTCCGGCAACTGCTCCGGTCCCACCAGCTTCAGCAGCGTCGCTTTCATGTCGGCGTTCGACAGCACGAGCTTCGCGCGCACGTCGTGGCTCGCGCCGTGCACTTCCTCCGTCAGGACGCCCACCGCCTTGCCGTCCTCGATGCGGATTTTCGCGATGCCGCAGCGCAGGTGGACCGTGCCGCCCGCCGCTTCAATCGTGTCCGCGAGGCTGTCCGCGATCGTCTGCCCGCCACCCTTGGGATAGTACGCGCCGTGGAAATAGTGGTTGGCCAGCCCGCAATGCAGCAGCGCGCTGGCCTGCGACGGCGGCACGCCATAGTCGCCGGATTGTCCCAACAGCACCGCCCGCAGTGCCTTGTCCTGCGTGCAATCGTCCAGCACCTGGGCGATCGTGGCGTTCTGGTACCGCAGCAGCAACCGGCCGTGCAGCAGCGTATCGACCGCCATGCCGAAGCCCAGCTTGCCACCCGCGCTCTCCATCTTGCGCGTCGTGCGGTCGATCTCCAGCAGCAACTGCACGTAGCGGTCTATGCCCTTCTTTTCCTTGGGAAAGTGCTCGTAGAGCCGCTGCCGGTACTTCTCGTGGCCCACCGGGATGCGAAACCGCATGCCGGGCAGCACGATCGTGTCAAAGCCGTCCGGATCCAGCTCCGCGTACTCCAGCGTCACGCCGACTTGGCGGAGCAGGCTGGGAATCTTGCCCGTCGGACCGCAGTCGCCGATGTAGTGCAAGCCGACGTCAAAGCGCCACCGGGCGTCCGAGCGACCGCGCTCGAACATCGTCGCGCAGCCGCCGGCGACGTAGTGCTGGTCAAAGATCGCGACCTTGAGGCCGCTGCGGGCGAGGATCGCGCCCGCCATCAAGCCGCCCGGTCCGGCACCGACAATCGCGACGTCCACGCTGGCAGGAATGGGCGTGCGGACGCGTGCGGCGGTTTTGGCGACGGGCGAGTGCAGGGACATGGTCAGTCTCCAAAACAGATGCCGACAGCCCGCGCGTGCTGGACCATTTGGCCCTGCGGATCGACGTTGTGCGGCTTGTCGATGCCTTCAACAAGCGGAACGTTTTCGATGGCGGTGCCGCGCAGACAGACCATCCGATTCCACTGGCCGTTGAGCGCCAGCGTCGCAGCTTCAGCGCCAAAACGCAGGGAAATCAGGCGATCGTAGGCACACGGCGAGCCGCCGCGCTGGATGTGACCCAGCACCGTCGTGCGGACTTCCGGCGCGCCACGTGGCCGATCCCACTCCGCCATCCCCTCGCGCAGCGCGTATTCCAGGCGGGCACCTGCGCCGCCCAAGCGCGCGACGCTGCCCGATCGGGTGCCCTCAATGTGCTGCACGTGGCCGCCCGCCGGAAACGCGCCTTCCGCAACGACGATCAGCGTGTAATTGCGGTGTTCCTCGTCCCAATGGCGGCGGATGCGCGCCAGCACGGACTCCACCGAGTACGGAATCTCCGGAATCAGGATGATGTGCGCGCCGCCCGTCAGCCCGCTCTCCAGGGCGATCCAGCCGGCATAGCGGCCCATCACTTCCATGATCATCACGCGGTCGTGCGACTCGCCGGTCGTCTTCAGCCGGTCCAGCGCTTCCATTGCGGTCTCCACCGCGGTGAAGAAGCCGAATGTGTTGTCCGTGCTGCCCAAGTCGTTGTCGATCGTTTTGGGCACGCCGATGACGTTCGCGCCCATCAAGTTGAGTTCGTGGGCAATCGACAGCGTGCCGTCGCCGCCGATGGCGATCACGCCATCCATGCC
Source organism: uncultured Myxococcales bacterium (assembly GCA_903850505.1). GTDB lineage: Bacteria > Myxococcota_A > UBA9042 > UBA9042 > UBA9042 > CAIYBN01. Next base: position 18,550 of record CAINLT010000173.1, read on the forward strand.
GAGCTTCTTGATGTTGTCGACGATCTGCTGGCTGCGGTCTTCGGTGACTTCGATGCCGCCGACGTTGTGCACGTACTTGAACGGATTGCCGCGGTTCGTGCTGCCGAGCACCGTGCCGCCGCGCGAGAAGATGTCGCGCACGTCTGCGACGCCCAAGTGGCGCATCTCGCCGGGCTCGACCAATCCTTCAAATCCATCAGGAATGCCAAGGACTTCCACGCCGGATTCAGCGCACGTCCGGACGACTGCCCAAATCACGGCATTCAGTCCGGGGCAGTCACCGCCGCCGGTCAAGAGGCCAATTCGTCGCGTCATTGCGTTCTCCGTTGTGATTCTGCGCCCGCGACAGGTTAGCAGGCTGGCGGCAAAGCTCAACGCACGGTTGCGTCTTCTGGTCCGCTTTCCGCGAGCGTGTTACACTTCGCGCGCCGGTATTGCTGGCGACGAGGTGGTTATGCCCCGCTTCTGGATTTTGCCGTTGCCGCTCATGCTGTTTGTCGCCTGTGGTGCGCCGATGGCCGGCAACTGGCACGGTACATTTGACCGCGGTCCGATCGCCGCCCACCCGCTTTTGCTGCACATCCAGGACGACGGCCAAAAGGGCTGGCTGGAAGTGCGCGAGCCCGGCAAGGCGTTCGCCCGCTTCACGGTCTGCAGCGTGGACGTCGATCCGAATCGCCGCGTGACGCTGACGTATGACGCCAACCGGCCGAATTGCGACGCGGGCACTCAGAACCCCGATCCATCTGAGCTGCGCACGCTCAAAGGCCACGTCGGCGAAGCCGTTTTCTACGGCGACGTCCTGCGCGGCGTGGAGAACCTCGGTTTCTTCCGAATCTTTCGCGATGCTGAACACCTGCCAGAAGACGTGACCGGCAGTTAGCCGCCACACGTTGCTGTTTTCCTGTAGCTTTTGTCCACAAGGAGTATGTCATGGCCGACTGCAATCTGACCCGCAAGCACAGCTTCCCGACCGACCTCGCCACCACCAAGCTGCACACGCTGGTGGGCAAGTTCCAGGAGTCGTACGGCAACATGATCGAGACCGTGACCTGGGCGGACGACAAGCGCAGCGCGACCGCGGAAGGCAAGATGTTCACCGCCCAGTTTGGCGTGACGGACAGCGAGATCAAGGCGGAAATCGAGCTCAAGGGCTTCGCCGCCAAGATGGCCAAGGGCATGATCCAGCAGAAGCTGGAGAAGTCCGTGTCTGAAGAGTTCCCGGCCTAAATGCCCCGTCCTTCCGCGATGACCAGCCGCGTCCTGCGCGCGCTGTTGAGTCTGTGCGTTTGCGCACTGGCGGTGCCGGCTTTTGCCGCGAAACCGCCAGTGCGCGACGTCATCGCGGAAGCGCAGCAGTGCTACGGCACCGGCGACTTGGCGTGCGTGCTGCGCGTTCTCAGCGGCGCGGTCGTTGCGCCCGGTCAGGAATCCGAGCAATTCCGCCTCCTGGCGTTTGCCGCCGCGCGTCTGGACCAACATGACGCGGCGCGGCAGCACTTTGCCACGTGGCTGAACCTGTCGCCGCACAACCGGCTGGAGCGCGCGACAACGCCGCCCAACGTCTATCAGGACTACACCGCGGCGCTGCTGGCGGCGCAGACGGACGCGTTGGACTGGACGCCGCAGGTGGAGAATCACGCCGTGCTGGCGCCGCTGGGCGTGACCCCGACGGACCTGCCGCGGTTTGCCCCGCCGCCGCGGGTGCACAGCGATTTGCCGCAGCGGATGTCTTACCTGATCGGCGTGCACGGCTCGCTGCCGACGAAGAACGATTGGGGTCCGCCGTGGGCGCACATCGGCATCGCGATGGGCATTGAACTGGATTTGCCATATGGGCTGCGCGTCGGCGGGCTGTTTGGCGGCTGGCAGCGTCCCGACAACGGCGCGTACCGCTGGAATCCGTACACGCTGCTGCGCGCCGGCATTGGCGGGCAGTGGGGTGACCACGGTCTGGACCTGCTGATCGGTGGCGGCGTGGCGCTTGATACGGGTGACGACAGCGTTGTCGGTGCGCTCGCGCCGGCATTGCGCTATCATTGGCGTCCGGCGGAACGCTTGGTCGGTTTCTACACGGAACTGGCGAGCCAGACGCTGTTTGGCAGCAAGACAACCACGGAAGTCATCGGCATTACGTTGGGCGTGCTCTTGCGCCCGACCAGCCATTGACCGCCGTGCGCACCCAACTTTGAGGCCCTCTGTGGACAGCGCCGCAACGACGGAAAATTTCACGGCTCCGGAAGCGACGATGGACGACCTCGAAGCGCTGGAATTTGCCCGCTCGGCGCGCGAACGCGTGCTGGCGCAGATTGGCAAGCGCGTGGTCGGCCAGGATCAGGTGATTGACCTGCTGTTGACCGCGCTGTTCGCCAATGGCCACGCGCTGTCGATCGGCGTGCCGGGTCTCGCCAAGACGCTGCTCATCCAGACGCTGTCAGAGACGCTGCAGCTCAAGTTCGGCCGGATCCAGTTCACGCCCGATCTGATGCCGTCGGACGTGACGGGTACGGAAGTGCTGGAGGAAGAGCGCGCGACGGGGCACCGCGTCTATCGCTTCATTCCCGGGCCGGTTTTTGCCCAGATCCTGCTGGCGGACGAAATCAACCGCACGCCGCCCAAGACCCAAGCGGCGCTGCTCCAGGCGATGCAGGAGCGCAAGGTGACCGTCGGCGGCGTGCAGCACGGGCTGGATGAGCCGTTCCTGGTGCTGGCGACGCAGAATCCGATTGAACAGCACGGGACGTACCCGCTGCCGGAAGCGCAACTGGACCGCTTCATGCTGGCGATCCACTTTGATTATCCGGCGTGGGAAGAAGAGCTGGAGATCGTGCGGCGGACCACAGGCGTCGAACAGCCGAAAGTGGAGGCCGTGCTCACCCGCGCGCAAGTGTTGCGCATCCAGGCGCTGGCGCGCGCGGTGCCGGTGGCCGAGCACGTGCTGCAATACGCGGTAAAGCTGGTGCGCGCGACGCGGCCCGATGACGCGATGTGCCCGCCCGGACTCCGGCCGCTGCTGGCGTATGGCGCGAGTCCGCGGGCGTCGCAGTGCATCATTCTGGCGGCCAAGTCCCGCGCGGTGCTGATGGGCCGCGCCACGGTGAGCCTGGACGACGTGCGGTCGCTGGCGGTCGCGACCGTGGCGCACCGCGTCGTGCCGAGCTTCCGCGCTGAGGCCGAGGGCATGGACGGTCGCAAGCTTGTCGAGCGCCTGCTGGCGGAGATTCCCGCTTCCGTGACGGCCTAGGCCATGGCGGATCGCGGTTTTGGCGGCCTGGGCGGCGGCCTTGGGCGGTGGCTGCAAGCGCGGCAACGGCCGCAGCAGTCTGCGCCGACCCAGCCGCAGAAGCCGCGCGATCGCGGTCGTTTGGAGCGCATGCCCGCGCCGCGCGGTCACGACGCGCTGCATGAAAAAGCCTGGAACGCCCAATTGAACTGGTTTGCTGACGACGCCGTTGAGCGTCAGACGCTTGCGCAACGCGCCACCGAAGTGCTCGCGGGCCTCGGGCCGCTGCAGTTGCCGGCGCGCCAGGTGGACGATGGCCAGCCGGGCGGTCTGCACCGGTCCTTGCGGCGCGGCGGCGGCGTGGAATTCAGCGACCACAAGGAATACGCGCCGGGCGACGATCTGCGCCATCTGGACTGGAAGGCGTGGGCGCGCACGGACCGCTACTACATCAAGCGCTACGAGCAGGAAGTCCACGCGAGCCTGACGCTTGTGCTGGATGCATCGGCGTCCATGGCGTTTGCCGACGGCCAGAGCGACAAGTTCGACGCCGTGCGGCTGCTGCTGGCGGTCCTCGCGCTGGTTCTCGTCCGGCAGGGCGACGCGGTCGCGCTCGTCGTGATTGGCAGGCCGGAGCTGAACGTCCCGACAGGTTCAGGCCTGCGGCAGTTCAGCCAGATCTGCGAGCGCCTTCAGGGCATTGTGCCGAGCGGTCAGGCGGGGCTGGACCATTTGGGGCCGGCGTCCTGGCGTGGCATGGATCGCCGCGGCGTGGCCGTGGTGGCGACGGATGCGCTCGTCGCGCCGGAGATGGCGGTGGAGCCGCTCTACGACCTGAAGCGCACCGGTCTGGATGTCCTGCTGCTCCACACGCTGCATCCACGCGAGCGCGACCTGGATTTTCACGGTCCAACGACGCTGGTGTGCCCGGAGACCGACGATCGCCGGCTGACCGATCCGCGGCTGACCCGGCCGGCCTTCCAACGGCTGATGGCGCAGCACTGCGATCGTCTGCGGACGCTGACGACCCACGGCGGCCTCGGCTATTTGCAGGTCGACACCTCGATCGATCCGCGCGGCGTCATGCGCCAAGTCCTGCGGGCGACCGCGCGTTTGCGCAAGCGCGCCGATCCGGTGCTCGATGCCGGCGCTTATGGCGATGGCGGCGTTGACACGGATGTGCTGCTGGCCGACGAAGGCTGACGCCGCGACCTCGTTCGCCAACAACTCCGCCCGCTTTCGCCCGGACACTTGCCAAGCGGGCGTGTGTGACCTAAATCGATGCGCAGTCCCGCTTACCCTTATCAGGAGATCTCCATGGCTATCACTCTCGCCCCGCTGCCCTACGCCAAAGACGCGCTCGCCCCGTACCTGACTGCTGAAACGCTCGAGTACCACTACGGCAAGCACCACAACGCCTACGTCGTGAACCTCAACAAATTCATCGACGACGGCAAGGCGGACGGCGCCAAGACGCTGGAGCAGATCATCTTGTCGTCCGACGGCCCGGTGTTCAACAACGCCGCGCAGGTGTGGAACCACACGTTCTTCTGGAACAGCATGAAGCCCGCTGGCGGCGGCAAGCCCACCGGCAAGATCGCCGCGCAGATCGCCGCCGATTTTGGCAGCTACGACGCGTTTCGCGCCGAGTTCATCGCGGCCGCCATGGGCCAGTTCGGCTCCGGCTGGGCGTGGCTCGTGCTCGACGGCGGCAAGCTGAAGATCACCAAGACGTCCAACGCCGACCTGCCGATGAAGGCCGGTCAGACCGCGATCATCACGATCGACGTGTGGGAGCACGCCTACTACATCGACTACCGCAACCTGCGGCAGAAGTGGGCGGAGACGTTCCTGGACAGCTTGGTCAACTGGGAATTTGCCAACGCCAACTTGGGCTGACAGCAAGCCGGGATGATTGATTTCGGCAACCCGTGGATGCTGATCGGCCTGCTGGCAGCAGGCTTGCCGATCGCTTTGCATCTTTTTGGCCGCCGGCACGCGCCGACGATCCGGTTTGCGGCGTTGGCGTTTATTCTGGCGAGTCATCCGCGCGAGGCACGGGCGCTGCGCGTCAACGAGTGGCTGCTTGTGGCAGTGCGCGCGTTGGCGGTGGCGCTCGTCGCCATCGCGTTGTCCAGGCCGATGATTGCGCTGCCCGGTGCCGCGGCGGAAGGCATCGATACGGGCGACCGCCCCGTGGCCGCCGTCATCGTGCTGGACGACAGCATGTCCACGCGGGCCCGCACAAGCGGTACTGAGACGGTGTTTGATCGCCTCCGCGCCCGCGCTTTGGTGACCGTGGAGCGTCTGCCTGCCGGCTCCAAGGTGGCGGTCGTCGCTTCCGGCTTTCCAGCGCGGCTCCTGACCCGCCAGCTGACCAGCGATCGCAGCGCCGTGCTGGACGCTATCCGCCTGCTGCCACACCGGCCGCGCAAAGACGACGCTGCGCGCGCGCTGGCGATGGCCGACAACGTGCTGCAAACCGCGGATTTGGACGATCGGCGCCTGCTTGTGCTGACGGATCTGCAAGCGAGCGGCTGGCAAGGCGTGGCGTTGCCATCCCAGACGCGCGCCGGTGTGCCCGTGCGGGTGCGCGTGGACCGCGTGGAGCCTGGATCGCGCGAGAACGCCGCAATTACCGACGCCGTCGTCGTGCCGCAGACTGATCGCGGACCGGATCAAGTGCGCCTGGACGTGACCGTGCAGCACTACGGCGAGCGGCCCTACCGCGGCTACCTGACCGTAAAAGTGGCGGAACGCGAGTGGCAGAGCCTCGTGGAGTTGCCCGTCGGCGGCACGGCGCAGCGCAGTTTTCAGGTGACGGCGTCGGCGCCCATGGCGGAGATTCGCCTGCCCGACGACGCGCTGGACGTCGACAACTACCGGCAAGTGCGGCTGGACGGCGCGGCGGGCGTGCGCGTGGCGATCATCAACGGCGCGCCGCGGCCCGTTCCGCGGGACGACGAGGCGTGGTTCCTGGCCCGCGCGCTGGAACTGAGCGCGGATCGGCCCGGTGCGCTCACGGTGGACACGCTGCAGCTGCCGAGCCTGTCCGTTGAAGCCTTGCGCGACTACGACGTGCTGGTGCTGGCCAACGTCGCCGAGCTGTCGGCGGAGCTCTCAGCAGGCATTGACGCGTCGGTGCAGGCAGGCAAAGGACTGCTGCTGACCGTTGGCGACAACCTGCCGGCGGATCCGGCGAGCTGGCTGCCCGGCCTGCTGCCCGTGCGCGTCTATGGCCAGCGTGCCGCGGAGTCGAGCGCCGGCCAGCGCCAAAGACCCACGACCGCGCTGCGCGTGGAGCCGAACAATCCGCACTCCGCGGTGACCGCATCGGTCCAGCGCCTGCGGACGGCGTTGGAGGCGTCGGTGGGTGAGACGCTCGGCGCCGTGACGGTGCGGCGGCACGCCCTGTTGGAGCCGTCGCTCACGCTGGCGGATCAGGCGGTGCTGCGCTACGCCGATGGCGCGCCCGCACTCGTCATGTCGGCCAGGGGGCGCGGGCAGGTCGCGCTCCTGACGACGACGATCGATCTGGATTGGGCCGATCTGGCGCTGCAGCCCGGCTTCCTGCCGCTGGTCAGTGAAGTGGTGCGGAGCCTCGCGGGCGACCGCGGGCTGGAGCGGCGCGGCGCGGTGGAGGTCGGCGACGTGGCTGTTCTCGGTCGCGACGAGCGGGCGACCGACCTCGAGGTCAAGCTGGATTCCCGGCCGTTTGGCCCGGTCGCCCCGACGTTGTCCCTGCCCGCAGCGGCGCAGCGCGGCCATTCGTGGCAGGTGACGGGCCTGGATGAGCCGGGGCGCTACACGGCGACGGAACTCAAGAACGGCACGGCGCTGACGTCCCGGCTGCTTGTGACGGTGCCGCCCTTGCGCGAGAGTCGGCTGGTACCGGCCAAGACCGGCGCGCTGCTGATGGCGGACTCGGCCGATCGCAAGTCGACGCGCCACGTGGCCAAGTCGCCAGCGTGGTCGGGCGTGATCCTGATCCTGCTGGGGCTGCTGCTTTTTGAGGGCGTGCTGATTCTGCGCGGCGGAATGCTCGGGCGGCCCCCGAGGACTTTTGCGAATCCCGCATGACGGCTATGCTTCGGACCCCATGCTGCAACCAGACGATCCCCGCCAAGAACTCCTGAACGCCATCGCGCTGCTGCCCGGACATTCGTCCGCGGAGCGCGAGGCCATCAACGTGTGGCTCAAAGCGCTGCCGGCGCCGCTCATGGGGCAGTGGCCGGACATGGCGCTGGCGGCGAGCGTGACGCTGGATCAGAAACGCCTGACGCTCCGGGCGGCGGGCGCGACGCTGCGGATGGCGCAATCGACGCGCGCGTTCCTGTCGCTGGCGGGCGGTGCGCCGAGCGAGCTTGCGGCGCTGGATGAGGCGCTGGAGACGCTGGACCCGGTGGTGCTGGGCTCGTGGCTGGAGATTGGCCCGCAGGGCGTGGATGGCGGCTGGTTCCTGCCGTCGCCGATGCACCTGAAGGACGTCATCGGGCTGTTGCCGCCGAGCGACGCGCTGGACGCGCTGCTGCACTGGGCGGCGGAGCAGGGGATCGACCACTGCCTCGGCCTGCGCCGATCCGTGAATGCCGCGGCACCGTACACGGATCTGACGCTGCCGCTGCCCGACGGCATGGCGCACGAGCAGCTCGCGGCGACGCTCATCCTGTTTGACACGCTGGGCGCGCAGACGCTGCCGGAGCCGCTGCGGCGGGCGATCCTGCGCGAACTGGAAGCGCCGCTGGCGGTTTCCGCGTGGCTGCTGCCGGAGGGCCTCGCGCAGCTCAGCGTGCTGATCCACGACCCGAGCGACGCGCTGCGGGCGGCCGCCGCGACGGCTTGTGGTACCAACGCCGACGGAATCCGGCCCTTCGTCAACGCGTGCGGCCCAGGTCAAGTTCCCATGGCGCTGGAGATCCAGCGCACCGCCGATGGCTTGCAGGCTGAATTGCACTTGGAAGTGCGCGAAGCCGAGCCGCCCAACTGACATCTTCTGGAGGAATTCATGCAATTTCAGGTCGAACACCGGTTTTCCGGCATCACGCTAGCCGACTACGAGAAGCTGTACTTTGACGAGGCTTTCAACGAGGCGCTGTGCCAGACCGTCAAGCTGGAGCGCACGCTGGTCAAGCTGGACCATCAGGGCGACAAACTGCACCGCCAGGTGCGCGTCAGCCCGGATCGCGAGCTGCCCGCGCCTGCCGCCAAGGTGATCGGCAGCAGCAAGATCGTCTACGTGGAGCACTGCGACTACACGTTCGGCAGCTTCCGCGGCACCTGGAAGACCATCTCCGGGATCATGCCCGACAAGATCGCGTCCAACGGCACTTTCTCGTTTCGCCAGGACGGCAATGCCGTCGTGCGGCGCGTGGATGGCAGCGTCAGCGTCTCGGTCAACTTCATGATCAACAGCCTGATCGAGAAGGGCATCATCGCGGACGTGGAAAAGAGCTACCAGCAGGCGGCCGATTTCACCCAGCGCTGGATCACCAACGGCGGCAAAATCTAGCGACGAGGCGGCGATGACGAAGCGATTGTTCCTGGCGCTGGCGCTGCTTGCGGCGTGCGGATCCAAGGCGGCGGCGGATGCGGCGACGGACGCTGCCGGCGATGTTGCCGCAGCGGAGGACGTCACGGCGGATGCCGGCGCCGACGTTGCGGTGCAACTCAGCCCCGCGGCGCAGATGTGCGCGGACATTGCGGCGCAGGTTTGCATCACGGCCATTGCCTGCTGTCAGGCCGGGACCAGCGCGGATTGCGTCGCCAACGAGACGGCGGCGTGCCTGAAGGTCGGCTTTGCCGGCATTGACGACGCCAGCGCGGCGGGCGTGGTCAAGCTGGATGCGACGCGCGGCAAGGCGTGCCACGCCGCCCTGAATGCCGCGGCGACGGGTTGCGACTATCTGGGAATGCAGGCAGCGCGCCGGCAATGCCTGCTGGCGTGGCTGGACACCGCGTCCAAGGGCGACCAATGCACCGCAACGGCGCCCATCGCGTGTGACAGCTTCACTGGCCGCTGCGATCCCGTCACGATGGACAGCTACGCGTGCCGCAAGGCCGGCGCGGATGGGGACGGCTGCAACCTGGGGAAGCCGTGCAGCATCGACCTGGACTGCCTGAACACCAAGGTGACGCGCGCCACGGTCTGCGGCAAGCCCAACAGCACGTGCGAACTCTCCGACGCTTGCGCCCAGGGCTTCAAGTGCAGCTCCGGATTTGCCTGCGAGCCGTGGGACGGCGGCGGCAAGGCCGGGGTCACTTGCAAGGCCGATAACGAATGCGCCGTCGGTTTCGCCTGTGACGCCAGCTCGGCCAAGTGCACGGCCTCGTTCTGCGGCTTGTAGCTACGCGCCCGCAATCGCCCGCAGCGCCGCCAACGCAACGCCCGGCGCCGCACATTCTGCCGCCGTCAGCACGCCGCCCGTGAGGGCATTCTCGACGAGCCACCAATCCGCGCCGATGACCGCGCGATCGGCGAGCTGTGTCCCCGCCAACTCCGCGCCCGAGCCGGTCTGCGCGGCCCGCGCGTACTGCACCGCCAGCATCAGCGCCTCCAGCGCGCGCGCCCGCGTCGGCAGCCACGCATCCTGAATGGGCGCCACCTGGTCCGGGTGCAGCACCCACTTGCCGGCGAAGCCCAGCACTTTGGCGTTCTCCGCGTCGCGCGCCGCCAGCGCCAGCGCCTCCGCGTGCGCCTGCACCTGTGCGTTGTGTTCGGGCGTTCCCGGCTCCGCCGTTGGCCGGATCGGCAGCATCGCCGTCACCGCGTCGACCGCGTCCTTGCCTTCGCTCGCGGCGATAACGGGCAGCAACTGTCGCACCGCCGCCAGATCCGTCGTCCACGACTGCGCGCGCACTTCGCCGCCGACCATCCGGGCAAAATCCCACGCGCCAAACGTCAGCGACGCCACGCTCGGGATCGCCGCGATCTGCTGGGCTTGGCCAAACGCGCGCGGGCTCTCAATCAGCACCTCCAGCATCGGCCGATTGTCGTGGCCCGCGTGCCGCTGGATCTGCGCGACCAGCCGGGCGATCGCCGCGATCTCGCCAGCGTCCTCCGTTTTGGCGATGACGAGCGCGTGGAGCTTGTGGCCCGCCGCCGTCAGCACGTCGACCAAATCGTCCTCAAAATAGCGCGACCGCACGTCGTTGGGCCGGAACGCGACGATGCGCTGGGCAAAATCGAGCTGCTGCAACGCCTCCGCACAGAACCGTCGGGCATAAGCCTTGAACTCCGGATGGTCCGGCGCCGCGTCCTCCAGGTCGTAGAAAAAACAGTCCGCCGCCGTCTCCGTCGCTTTCTGCAGCAACTTCCATGACTGCGCCCGGCCATCGGTCGCGGGATCGCCGCCCGCGCGCATCTTGAACGCCGGAATCGCCATCACGCCCCGCCGGCGATACGGCACCAGCCGACCCCGGCGCTGCGGCGGCGCCAGCCGTTCCTGCAGGTCCTGAATTTCCTGATGAATGTCTTCACGCTGCAGCATCGTGTTCCTTTGGGGCGGCGGCAAGGTCTTGTCGACAGCCCGCGCGCGTGCGACAGTGTGCCTATGCTGCTTGCGCGCGTCATCGGCAATGTCGTCGCTACCCGGAAAACGCCGGGGCTGGAGGGTATTCGCCTCCTGATGGTGCAGCCGATTGACGAGCATGGTGCCGACCGCGGCAAGCCGCTCTGCGCGGCAGACACGACCCAAGCGGGTCCCGGCGATTGTGTGCACCTGACGACGTCGCGTGAAGCGGCGCTGGCGATGCCTGATCCGTTTGTGCCGGTCGACGCCGCGATCATCGGCATCGTTGATCAAATCGACGTGCCGGCGCGCGCCACGGTGGCTGCGCCCCGGACAGCAGCGCCCAAGACTACCGCACGGAGGGCAAAGTGATCCTCGCGCGCGTCCTCGGCAGCGTCGTTTCGACCGTCAAGCATCCGAGCCTGCGCGGCCTGCCGCTTTTTGCCGTGCAGCCGATTGAGCCCGACGGCAGCGACTCCGGCGACAGCTTCCTCGCCGTCGATCACGCGCAATCTGGCCCGGGGGACACCGTCGTCATCCTCCGCGAAGGCAACGGCATCCGCCAATTGCTCGGCGACAGCAAAGCGCCCGTGCGCTGCCTGATCGTCGGCGTCGTCGACGCCGTCTCCACGATCGACTGATGGCGACGACCCTGCACCGGCTGCATCTGGGTGAACCGACGCTGGCGCAGGCCCGTCGGCAACTTCTGGCGATCGCCCAGGAGCTTCACGCGCGTGGCTGGGTGGCCAATCACGACGGCAACGTCACGCTGCGGCTGCCCGGGGAGCACCTCCTGGCGACGCCGACGGCGCTGTCCAAGCGCGTGCTCATGGAGAGTGACCTGATTGTGCTGGACGCTCGGGACCGCGTGCTGCAAGGCGGGCGCAAGGTGTTTTCCGAGCTGAAGCTGCACCGCGCGGTGTACGCGGCGCGGCCGGATGTGCGCGCGGTTGTGCACACCCATGCGCCCAACGCGACGGCGCTGGCGGTGGCGGGCGTGGCGATCGAGCCGCGGATGTTGGCAGAAGCCGTGGTGTCGCTGGGCGCGGAGATTCCCCTGCTGCCGTATGCGTTTCCACAGAGCGCTGAGCAAATTGGCCAGCTGACGCAAGCGGCGCTGAAGTTTGACGCGCTGACGCTGGGCAATCACGGCGTGCTGGCGTGGGGCGACGATCTGGAGCAGGCGTATCTGCGCGCTGAGCTGTTGGAGCACCTCGCGGCGATCCAGCTGCGGGCGATGCAGATTGGCCGCCTGACGACGCTGCCGGCGGTTGATTTGGCGCGGCTGTTGGAGGCCCGCAAGAAGGCCGGCCTCGGTCCGGAAGCGCGGCAAAAAGGATAATTCATGCGACATCTCTGGCTGTTCCTTCTCGTGCTCCCGCTGGCGTGCGGTGCACCGCAAGTGCCGGCCGCGACGTCGACCGCGCCGGCCGTACGGCGCTGCCTGTTGCTGACGACCAATGACAGCGAGTCCAACTTTGACGGTGCCGTGCGCGGGGCGGACGGCAAGCTGACCTACACGTACCCGCTGGCCCGCATCGCTGCGGCCAAGAAGGCAGCGCTGTTGGCGAACCCGGGCGGCGTGCTGCTGCTGGAAGGCGGGGACATGCTGCAGGGCAGGTTCCTGGAGCGGCAGGACGGCGATCGCGCGCGGGCAGCGGCGGACAACTGGCCGGTCTATGAGGCGGCGGGCTACGATTTTGGCGCGCTGGGCAATCACGAGTTCGACAACGGCCCCAAGGTTGTGCGGCGCGCGCTGCTGGGGCTGCACCAGTTCCGCATGCTGGCGGCAAACGTCGATGGCGTTGGAACGGCGCTTGAGCCAGCGGACGCGGGCCACGCCAACGGGCTGTTTGGCGCGATGGCGGTCGCCGATTGCGGCGGCATCAAGATCGGCCTGTTTGGCCTGCTGACGCCGAGCACGCGGACGATTTCCGATCTCGGCGACGTCAAGCTCAAGCCGTTGGAGGAGAGCGCCAAGGCGGCGATCGCCGGGCTGCGGCAGCAGGGCGCGGAGACCATCGTGCTGCTCTCCCACCTCGGCGTGGACGAGGACAAACAGCTGGCGGCGGACGTGCCTGGCATCGACGTGATCGTTGGCGGCCATTCCCACACCAAGCTGGAACACGCGATCCGCGTGGGTCCGACGTGGATCACCCAGACCGGCGCGCGTTTTGAGCGGCTGGGACGGATCGACTTGGCAGTCGACCCTGCGGGTCATCTGGCCGACGCGACGACCTACGCGCTGGAAAAGCCTGAGCAGCACGCGCCGGACGCGGCTATCGTCGCCCAGACGGACAAGCTGCTGGCCGAACTGGTGCCGGAGAAGGTCATCGGCAAGCGCGATTTTGCCTGGGACGTGATGGACATCGCGCATTCGCAGTACGCCGTTCGCGCCACGCGGGCGGTGGCGCAGTACGCCGAACGCATCAGCAAGCACCACGTTGACGGCGGCTTGTTGAATACCGGCGGTTTCCGCAGCCACACGATCTATCCGCCCGGACCGGTCACGAACCTGGAAGTCTCGGCGATTCACCCGTTCCGCAACCGCGTGGTGCTGGTGACGTTGACCGGTGAGCACCTGCGCGACGTGCTGGAGCACGCCTGCGGTCACGCGCAGAACCAGGAACATGGCGCCAACAGCATCGTCTGGGGCGTGCAGATGCGGTGCGACGTGGCGCGGACGGCGGCGCGCTACAAATACGTCGACAACAAGCCGGTGGCGATTGAGCTGCGCGGCGAACGCGCCCAGGACATCACGGTCGGCGGGATGCCGCTGGTGCCGGGCAAGAAATACACGATCGCGACGCTGGACTACCTCGCGCGCGGCGGCAGCAGCTACCTGCCGCTGCAGTTCGGCGAGCGCCAGTGCCTGGACGGCAAGCCGTTCAAGGCCGATGACAAGGCGGCGTGCGGCGAAACCGCGCTGCTGTCCGACGTGATTCTGGAAGCGGTGACAGCAGGCGAGCTGGACAAGAACTGAGGACTAGCCCTGCCGGTCAGAAATCATCCGCTTGGCGGTGCGCGCGACGGTCTGATTGACGTCCCGGCTGCCGGACGCATCCTTCAAATCCTTGGGCGAGAGCTGCCGCAGGAACGTCATCGAAAATGCCAACGGCGTCTTGGGGTTGAATACCAGCGCCTTGCGCGTGGCGTAGTCCTTGACCCAGTTGCGGTTGCGGCAGATCGTCGTCAACAGCTCCTCAGACAGCGTCTTGTTCGCGGCGAAGTTGGTGATCTCGCCCTCCGTCACGCGCGGCGAGCGCAGCACCGCGAGCGCCACGAGCTTCTTGGGATCGAGGATCAGCAGCTTGCGCACGTTGGCGTCGCCGACCATCGCGAGCCGCACTTTCTGCGACACCGACATCTTGGTGATGAGCGACTGCAGCGTGGAGGTCTTGTCGTCGTCGGTCTTGGCTTCCTCCGGCGTCGGCGCCTGCGTTGTCGATCCGTGTTCGCGCTCGTAACTCTGCGTTGCCCACGCCATCGCGAGCGCGAACTCACTGTCATTCAAGCCCTTCTCGTGGGGCGCGTCGGCGTCCTCGCCAGACAGGATCGCCTTCATCTCGCGAAAGCCCGAGATGTGCTCCAGCGGCAGGTTCTGGCGCACGCCGAGCTCAAGCAGATTTTGCACCACGCCCTGTGCGGCGCGCGGATTGAGCCACAGCGCCTCGATGATCGCCGGCGAGCGCAGCGCGCGCACCTGGTTGCGGCCAATCGCTTCACAGACTTCCGCTGACGCCGTGCCCGCCAGCCAGCGAACGGTGTCGTCGGCGATCGTGTTGTGCATCGCCAGCTCGCGTGCGACCTGATCATGCTTGCGGAAGACGCGCGCGGCGGCATCGAGCGCCGCTGCCGACCGGAGCTGCGTCAGCACCGGGTGCACGAGGTCCGGCGGCATTTCCTGCAGCGCGATGGCGGCTTTCTTGCGCACCAACTCGTCCTCGTCCTGACTCAGGAAGAGCAGCACGGGCACCAGCTGATCGGGCGAGAGCGGCAGCGCGCCACCTGCAGCGCGGAGTCGGGTCGCGACGGGTGACGTCGCGGCGAGGAACGGCTGCATGCGCTCGGGCAGCTCGTCGATCGCCATGGCCGTGCCACTGATGTAGGGCTTGAGTTCAGACATGCGTGCACCCTCCTACGCCGTGACGACGTCCAGCCAAAGCGGCATCAGCGACGGCGCACCTTGGTCGATGGCAATCGCCGCGCGCAGTTGCGCAAGCGCCGTGTCCCTCTGCGCCAGCGTGCGCGCGTGCACGTACACGAGCGGGTCGCCCGCGCGCACGGCGTCACCGGGCTTCTTCGCCAGTACGAAGCCGACCGCCGGATCCACGGCGTCGGCGGCGGTATTGCGACCTGCGCCGAGGTGCACCGCTGCCACGCCGATCAGCCACGCGTCCATCTGCTGCACGATGCCGTCCTGCCAGGCGAGCAGCGGCGCGACAAACGGCGCCTTGGGCAGCACGTCTTCGGGCGCATCGCACACGCGCGGGTCGCCACCGTGCGCGGCCACGAGCTCGCGGAATTTCGCGAGCGCCCGCCCATCGTCCAGCGCCGCGGCGATTTGCGCCTCGCCCGCTTCCAGCGTCGCCGCCACGCCGCACAGCCGCAGCATTTCACCGCCGAGGCGCACCGTCAGCTCGCGGGTATCCGCCGGCCCGCCGCCGCGCAGGATCTCGATCGACTCGATGATCTCCAGGGCGTTGCCGATGTGCGTGCCCAGCGGCCGATCCATCGCGGTCAGGAACGCCGTCACCTTGCGACCCGCCGCCGTCCCCGCACCGACCAGCGATTGCGCCAGCGCGAGCGCCGCCTCGCGGTTCTTCATGAACGCGCCGGAGCCGACCTTCACGTCCATCACGAGCGCGCCCACGCCCTCGGCCAGCTTCTTGGAGAGGATCGACGCGGTGATCAGCGGAATGCTCTCGACGGTCGCCGTTACGTCGCGCAGCGCGTAGAGCTTCTTGTCGGCCGGCACGAGGCGATCCGTCTGGCCGATGAGGCTCACACCAATTTGCCGCACCATCTTGTCAAACGCCGCGAGGTCGAGGCGCACGTTGAAGCCCGGAATGGACTCCAGCTTGTCGAGCGTCCCGCCCGTGTGGCCCAAGCCGCGGCCAGAAATCATCGGCACCGCGACGCCGCACGCAGCCACCGCGGGCGCGAGTGGAATGGACACTTTGTCGCCGACGCCGCCGGTCGAGTGCTTGTCCGCGGTCGGCCACTGCAGGTTCGGCCACCGCACGACGTCGCCCGAGCGTTCCATCGCGTCCAGGAGCGCCGCGGTCTCCTGCGGCGTCATGCCGCGCCAGTAGACGGCCATAGCGAATGCGGCCATTTGGTAGTCGGGCACGCTGCCGTCGGTGAAGCCGGCAATGAGCCAGCGAATCTCGTCGCCGTCCAGCACGTGGCCGTCGCGTTTGCGGGCAATGATCTCAACAGCGCGATAAGCCACAGGACACCTCCGCGCCGAGTGTGACACATCTGTGCCAGCGCGCGAAGTTCAGCGGACCGCGATTTCCAGCGTCACCAGCGGACTGGCCAACAAACCGCGGCCGATCAGCCAGACGTGGTCGCTTTGCTCCTGACCCTGCGCGCAATGCAGCACCGGGTACTGCGCGCGCTTCGGTTGCAGACCGGCGGCGAAGCTGGCGATTTCCTGCGGGCTGGCGCCGCTGCGGATGGCCCAGAGGTGGACGCGGCGGTCGGCTTCATTGACACCGCCTTCGCAGCCGGTCGACAGGAGAACGCCGCCGTCCGCCAGCGCCGTGATGCCATGGACGGGACCTTGGAGGCGTCCAAGGGTCGTCAGCGTGCGCGTCTGGCGGTCCCAGCGCAGCGCGATGTTCTTGAACCGGCCCGCGTCGCTGCCGGCGTCCGTGCCCCAAATGACCGCGTCGGGCAGGAACGCCACGCCGATGGCACGCCATGACTGGTTGCCGCCGCCGATGACCTGCCAGCTTGCGCCGCGGTCCGTGGAGCGCCACAGCGCGCTTTCGGCGTCGCGGTCGCCCGTGCCGAGCCACAGCGAACCGTCCACTGGATCCTGCTGGATGAAGTGGATGTGGCGGACCAGACCGGCGGCGAACGCGAAGACTTGTTGAAAGGTGTGGGCGCCGTCGTCGGAGCGCCACAGGCGGATCGCGCGGTCGCGGCGCGGATTGAGCGTGTATTCGGCGCAATAGACTTGGCCTTCGGCGCTGCGCAGCACGCCCAGACGCGCGGGTTTGCGGAAGTCGAACTGCAATGCCTCGTGCCAGCGGCCATCCTCGACGCGCCACAGGCGCCCCGTTGCGACCACAAGCTGCGCCCGATCGGTCAGCGGCAGCAAGCCGTGGATGCCGATCCGGAGCGCCTGACCGACAAATGCCGACCGGCCCAGCAAACGCTGCCACGCGGGTTCAGGCAGGCGATCCTGGAGCTGCCACGGGCTACCGGCGAGCGCGCGCGTGTACAGGCGCCCGCCGCGACTGGCCCACACGCGGCCGAAACCGAGCGCATGGACCGAGAGGCCGCGCCAGGAGCCGAGGATCTGGATGCCTGGGTGTGTTGCGCCGAGCAGCATGGCGTCCTCCGTGGAGCAGGGCACGCGGCAAAGGGCGTGGCGCTCATCGCGACGTCGCCCGCGCTCTGCGCAAGGGATCGTCACGCGAATGCGCGGAGGCTCGCGCAGCGAGTCTCCGGTCCGGGTGCGTGCGTCAGCACCCCACCCGGACTAGAGCCCGGTCCGGCCGCTTCGGCCGGATGCGCCCCAAAGAAGCCGTCAACGTGCCGCTGCGAGCGAAGTGTTCACAGTGGGGCGCGTTCCTGCAGGAAGTGCTCAAGCTGGCGGTTCGTCGTCCAACGGCGGAACATTTCCATGTCCTTCTCGTCGGCGTTCTCCAGCTTGTACATCAGGTAGTCGAAGATCGACTTGTGCTTCTTGCACCACACGGAATCCCGCATGTGGCCGTGCAGCGAGCCTTGGGTCTTGTAGTTGTACTCGACCTGCTGGCCGCACCACGGCTTGTACACGCAGCTCACGCAATCCGGCTGCGCGTCGTTCAAGCCCGCCATCACAATCGCGCGGGTCTGCGCGTTGGTCATCAGCTGGTGGTATGTGTCGTCGACCGTGCCAATCTTGAACATCTCATCGCCCATCGCGGCGACGAAGCGACCTTCATCGCTCGAGTAGACGTTGCCGTCCGGCGCGTAGCCCAGCTGGCCGATGCATGCGCCACCCGGCGTCCGCAGGTCCAGGTAGTTGGGCTCCTGATCCGCGAGGATCTTGTTCAACATGATCGACGCGTGCCGCTCCATCACCTGCGTGCCGTTGCGGTTCAGCTCGATGATGTAGTCCACGGCGTGGGCGTAGAACTCGAGGAAGTCGTCCATCGAGTAGCCCAGCGTCTTGGCCGTGCGCTCCGCAAACCCGAACGGGTCGAGCTTGCGCAGGAACACCGCCTTGCAGCCGGCTTCCACGTACGTGTCGACGATTTCTTTCCACCGATGCAGGCTCGGCTTGGTGATCGTTGGCAGCGCTTCCACGCGGTACAGGTTGGTGTCGAGGCCAAGCTCGCCGTAGCGCGCGTTGATCCGCTTCATCCAGTACATCAGGGTTTCCTGACTGTTGCCGTCCTTGAAGATGCGGATCTTGTTGTGCAAATCCGCCGGACCGTCGAGGCTCGTGCAGATCTGCACTTTGCGATCGAGCAGGTACTCCATCTTCTCGTCGTCCATCAGCGACAGATTCGTCACCAGGGCGAACGACAGCGCCTTGTTGGCCAAGGCGTTCTTCTGCCGCGCGTACTCGACGATGTGCTGCAGCACTTCCCAGTTCGCGGTGGGCTCGCCGCCCTGGAACTCGATGGTGATGCCCGGGCTCGTCGTCTGGAACACGAGGTCGACCGCGCGCTCCGCCGTCTCGATCGACATGTCCGTGTCTTTGCGGTCCATGCCGACGATCGAGCTGTGGCAGTACTGGCAACCGTGGTTGCAGCGATGCGTCAGCACAAACGCGTGCAGCGTCGGGCCGTAGAACAGGTATTGCTTCTTGCGTTTCCAGCGCTCCGCCTGCTCCGCGACGTTGATTTCCTTGGCGATGAAATTGCGCGCCTTGAGCTTCTCGTACAGCGGCTCACCCGGCAGGGGCTTGCCCTCGATGAAGTCGCGGAACTCGTCCTGCGTCAGCAGGTCCCAATCGCCCATGTCATTGGAAATCAGGATCTTCTTGCCGAGCTGCCGCTGGTTGAACGGCACCGCAAACTCAGGTTTCCAGCGGCCCGGGCTGGAAATCTTCGTCAAATCAACCTGTTTGCCTTTGGGCAGCAGATCGTGCTTCTGGCTTTTGGTCTGAAGCGTGGTCGCTGTCATACGTGTTGGCTCCTGTAGCTGCTTGCGCGCCTAGGCTTTCTTGGTTTTCTTGCGACCGGCCGTGTTGGCCAGCGCGAAGTTGCAGAACTCGGCCACCACGTCGCCATCGACGTCCGGATCGATGTCCTTGATGTCCACGGCGTAGTAGTCGCCATCGCGCTTGATGGTGAACGCGGCAAAATCGGCAAACGTGGTCGCCGCATCCTTCACCGCCTGCTGCATGTACAGCGTGCGGTGCAACTTGACCGACTGGTGTGTGACATGGCTCATGCGAAGAACTCCTGAAAAAAGTCCGAACCGTTTGAAAACGCGGGCATTTGTTGGACGGGTCAGGCGTCTTTCTTCTTCTTGAACTTGTCTTCCCACGGCACGGCGATCCCCAGCGGATCGTCGAGGAAGTCCATCCCGTCGTCGCCCGCCGCGAGGAAGTCGGTCGGCAGCGTGCCGCCAGCCGCGCCCGCAATCGCCTGGCTCGTGATGTCTTCGATGATCTTCTGGTTGGCCTTCACGACCTTGCGACGCAGCGCCTGAGCGAGCAGCTCGTTCTCGAACTCACCGGACATCGCCGTCAGCTGCGCTTCGGTCAGCTCGCCTTTGCCGCGGAGATGCACTTCATAGCGCGGTCCGGCGCGGTCAAGCAGCACGTACGCGCGGTCGAGAAAGACGTACGCGGCGGCATACAGCACGTCAGCCGGGTACAAGCCGATGTCGAGCGACAGCGTCATCGTGTGGGTTTTCGGGTCGAGTTTTTCAATCTGAGGGTGGCCCATGCTCATGTACTCCAGTAGTGCAAAATGCCCCGGATGCGGGAGGGCGATCGCTGATTCGGCGGGGGTCGGCCGAAAATGCGCGCGCCCCAGCTTCTACTCTTGTCCGGATCGAACTTCAAGGCGCGTCGCCGGCACCCGTCCGCTCGCGATCGGCTCTGGGGGCACGACGAGTCCCGTATCCACATCGTCCTCATCATCCGACGGATGCCAGCCTGCCGCGTCGGGCGTCCAGTCGCGCGCCGTGTGATCGGTCTTGCGCTTGGGGTCCATCGCCATTTCTGTCAGCCGTTCGCCGGTCGGCGCCTGCACCTTGCCCGGGCGGGACACTTCACCGCCCGCGACGCTCTGCTGCGTCCCCGATTTGCCCTGATGCGCCGCCGGGATTGCCGCCAGGTTCTTGAACTTGGCCATCCGCCACGCCGGATCCGACTGCAAATCCTGGACGATGCGCGAGATGATCGGCTTGGGATCCTGGAAGATCGGTGACAGCTCCGCGGGATCGTAGGCGTTGCCGCGGTCAAACAGCCCGCCGCAAATGGACCGCAGGCTGCATGAATTGCACACGTCCGCGTACAGGTGGCCCCATTCGGTCTGGCGGACCGTGCCCTTGTTGTCCAGGAAGTGGACGATGCGCTCCTCGCTCTTGACGATCTTGCGCGTCTCGGTCGAGCAGTGGGCGAATTCCGTCATGTAGCACAGCGGCACGCGCTCGACGCGGAACGACCGCCCCGTCTCCGCCAGCATCCGCATCGCCTTCGACAAACTGACTTCGATGTCCTGGAGGCGCGCGGCAAAGTACTGGTTGCTCGTCGCGCGACCGATCGACGGATCCAGGTTGTTCCACACGAAGTGCTGGATGAACGGGAAGTTCTTGATGAACCACTCAATGTTGCCGTGCAAGTGGTCGCAATTGTAGCGGGTAATGACCGTGTTGATGTTGACGGTGATGTTGGTCTTGCCCAGGTTGGTCAGCGCCTTCTCCGCCCAATCCAGCGAGCCGGGCGTGCCGGTCAGGAAATCTTCCAGCTTGTGCTTGTGGCTGTGGATCGACACGTGGACGTGCTGCAGCCCGGCGTCGGCCAGCGACTTGCAGTAGTCCCAATCGGCGAGCTTCTGGCCGTTCGTGATCATGCGCACATGCAGGCCGTTGGCGCGCGCGTGGGCGATGGCTTCCGGCAGGATCGGCGAAAGCGTCGGCTCGCCGCCGGTCATGATGACGCCAAAGTAGTCGCGGCTGACAAAGTCGTCGACGATCTGGTGGATCTGCTCCAGGTTGTGGAAGAACGGCGTCTCAGGATTGGAGCAAAAGCCGCAATTCTGGTTGCAGTGCCGGACCATCTGGATGTAGCCGATGTTGGCCATTGAACGACTCCGTGGGCGCAGGTTCGGGGGAACGGGCGCGAACAGGCAGTGTGCCGGATTTTTTGGCCGACTGCACGCTTCGTCCGCCAACCCGCTGTTTTGCCGCTGATGTTGAGCGGCGGCTGGCGGTCTTGACCGCGGCTCGCCCGGAGGCGCAGACTTTTTCCAGCCTCACTTGGCAGGAGATGGCCCATGTTTCCCACGCGCCCGAGTCCCCACCGCCGACCTGAACACGCCCGTAAGCCGCACCTGCTGGCGTGGCTGTGCGTGTTCGCCTCGGCCAGCGCGCTGACGTCGTGCCGCAATGAGCCGACCATCTCGCAGCCCAACGCGGTTGCGCCCGCCGCGGCAGCCAAACGCCCGCCGCAACCGGCACCGCAACTCATGGACCAAACGCTCACGCGCGCGCACCTGCGACCGATGCGGGACTGCTTTCACGGCCTGGGCTACCCGACGGAGCGGCCGATGAGCCTCGGCATTTCGATTGAGACCAAGGGCGACGCGCTGGCGACGACCGTGTTCGCGATGACCGATGTGCAGGTGCCCGAAGGCGTGGCGAAGTGCCTCAAACAACGCGTTCCGGCGCAAGGGTGGCCGCCGGGCGTGTATTTTGCCGATTGGCCCAACGATGACAGCTGGCCGTAGCGGCTAGCCCTCGCGGCCGATGCCCAGTTCGCCGATCGCCTTGGGCTTGTGCAGGCCAACGGTGCGCTGCTGTTCGCGCTTGGTGCGCTGGGCGTTCGCGTCGGCCAACTGCTCCGTCAGGCGGTCAAAGCTCGCGGCGTCGGGCAGCGGCTTGCCGGCTTCATCGAGCGGCGTCTGGATGGCGAAACCGTGGCTGCGCAGGTAGTTGATGTGCGTGCCCTGGCACGTCTCAAATTGCGAGCACCGGCCGCAGCGGATCGACTTGCTGTAGTACGCGTGTTCCACGTAATGGCCGACGTACTTGTCCAGGTTGAGAAAGCCCGCGCCGTCCAGCAGCGTCGCGTCCAGCAGCTTGATGTCGCCCGGCTCGGTCTCCGCGCCCGCCACGCAGCGCGTCACGTTGCGCATGCGCAGGCCAGCCTGTGCCAGCTTGCGGAGCGTCGCCGGATCCGGATCTTCCGCCTGCGACTCGGACAGGTATTCGTGCGTCTTGAGCGTCGCGATGAGCCGCGTGCCCCACGCTTTGAGCGTCGCCGGTCGCGCCAGCAGCCACGAGGCCAGCTCGCGCGTCAGCATCACTTCCACTTCAGTCGGCGCCGGAATCGCATGCGCGCCCACCAGATAACGCGCCGCGTCGTCCGTCGTCGTCACCACAAAGCGCTTGATCTCGCGCGGGGGATTCTTCAGCAAGGGCTGGGGATCCGCGCCCGCGTCCAACTGCAGCGTCACGTCGGCAGCCGGATGGACCGCGCGCGCCAGCGCCGCCTTCGCGTCTTCCGCATCGCGCGCCGTCAGCCACAGCCGCTGCGGCTGTTGCGCTTCGAACTTGGCTTTCGCTTCCGTGCCCTGCCAGACGTGCTGGCTGTCCACACGCACCAGCGGGAACGTGTGGGATTCCAGCATCTCCCGGTACGGGAACATCGTGCTGCGGCACGGGCCGTCGAGGAAGCAGTAGTCGCAGCGCTCGCCCCAGCAGTCGGGCTTGAGGCCTTTGCGCAGGAAGCCTTCAAAATTGTGGCGGCCGCCGTCGAATTCGCTCAGCAGCTTGTGCGGATCCTGAATGAGCCGCTCAAAACCTTCCAGGTACATGACCGGCAGGCGATTGGTCCACAGGTACACGCCCTCGCGGTCGGCGAGCTTGAACGCGCGGCGGAAGTACGGCACGGCGTCGTTCAGGTCAAAGAACAGCGAGTGGCGGTGCTCGTCAAAGCCGCGGCCAAACGGGATGATGTGCAGGAGGTCAAACTCGCGGATGCCGAGGTTGTAGTAGTACTCCAGGATCTCAGGCAGCTGCTTGTAGTTCTGCTTGTTGATGACCACGTCGATGTTGACGACGACCTTGCCGGTCTCCCACAGGTTCTGGATGCCCTTGATGCCGGTAACGAACGCGCCGGGCGTGCCAGTCAGCTTGTCGTGGATGTGCGCGGTGTGGCCGTGCATGGAAACGGTGGCCTCGTTCAGGCCGGCTTCCGCGCACGCGTTGGCGAAGCGCTTGTAGCTGAACATCATGCCGTTGGTGATCGTCTGGATCCAGTCGTAGCCAAGCTGCTTGCCGTAGCGGATCAGCTCCACGTACTGCGGATGCACGCTGGCCTCGCCGCCAGACAGGATGAGCCGTTCGCGGCCCATGCGCCGACCCAGCGCGATGTAGGCTTTGAGCGACTCGACGTCGATCATCGTGCCGTCCTGGTTCATCGAGTCCAGGCAGAATGTACAGCGCTGGTTGCAGAGCCGCGTCACACGCACCCAGTGGCGCTTGTGCTTCATCGCGGCTTCCTTGACCGCGTCTTTGTTCTCGCCATCGCCGGACGGCAGCGCTTCCATGCGCGTGCCTTCAGCCAACTCCGTCGCGCGCAATGCCTCGGCTTCGTCGCGATTCAGGATGCCGTCGCGCACCAGCTTGTCGATGTCAATTTCAAGGGTCGTCGCGTCGCCGCGGATCTCGTTGTCAGGCATAAATGGCTCGCTTGCGAACGAATGGCTAAGGCTGACGACACCTGGGGGGACGGGCTGGTCGCGCCTAGCAGTTTGGCGGTTTTGCCCCGTATCGCAAGCGGTCAGCGAAAAGTGCTGCTATTTCCGGGTGCTCGCGGTCGGCGGGGCGTCGGTCCGCGCGGTGATGCCGGCCCAGCCAAAGCGCTGCGCCGTTGCAGTCAGCAGCCCCGGGCAACCCGCGCGCCACGTGCACGCGTCGCACTGTGGGCCGTGTTCGCGCTCGTGTTTGGCCGCTCCTTCCGCAACGACGGATACCGCGGCCTCCTTGGCTGCATCCGCGGCGCGGTCGCCCAGCAGGCACGCCGGCACATCGAGCACACTGCTGCGCTTCTTGGCCGCCGCGGTCATCTGCAGCGCCTGGCGCAGGTAGGGCGCGGCCATCTCCAGCGACGGCAGCAGCGGCTGCCCCACGCGATCCGGCCCGGGCAGGGCGACAAACCGGAACGCGGCCACGTCCAGCGCCAGCGACTTCTGGACCAGCAGCGGCAGCGTGCGGAACGTCGGCCGCAGGATCGGCGCGATGACGGCAGTCTTGCCGCCCAGCGCGCGCACCCGCTTCAGGCCGGCAATCACGCGCTGAAAGTGGCCGGGCTGGCCGGTCACCCAGTCGTGCGCCTCCGCGGAATCGCCGTAAAGGGGCAGCGCCACCGTCGTGACACCGGCGCGCAGCACCGCTTCCACTACGCCGGGACGCGCGAGCATCAAGCCGGACGTCCACAGTTCGACGGCCTTGGCGGTCTGCCGCGCGTGTTGCAGCAGGTCCAGCGCCTCGGGTCGGGAAAGCAGATCGCCGTCGCGCAGCACGATCTCCGCCTGACCCGCGGCGGCGTCGATGGCTGTCGCCACTGCCGACGCTGTCGCGAGCGCTTCGACGCGCCCAGGCGCATCGCTCCCGCGGCACAAAGGGCACGCCGCGGAAATAAACGGATGCGGACAGGAACTACCAGTCAGGACGTGCACAGGAACCTCCGGGGTCAGAAGCGTAGGGCCCGCGGTCGGCGGTTGCAACGTTGACGTGGATCGCCCGGCCACCTATTGTGCGCAACCCGATTGCCGGAGACGCCATGACGCGCGCTGAATCCCATTCCATGAACCTGCCGCGCATCGGTCCGTTCGCCCTTGTTGTGATCGTGCTGGTGCTCGATCTGGCCAGCAAGTACTGGGCGGCGACGACGCTGGCCTCGGCCGTGCATCCGCTCGTGTTGCGACAAAGCGATGGCGCGACCGTGCAGGCCGCATTGCAAGCCAAGGGCTGGTCAGTGCAGGAGATTGCCGACACGGTCCACGGCGGGCAGGTGACCCGCTATCAGCCGGTGCATGGCTTGGACGCCAAACACGTGATTGCCGCGACCGACCTGTCGCTGGAACTGGTGACGCTCGGCGGCACCGGGCTGCTCGCGCCGCGGCGTTGGCGGCCGATGCCGCAGGACCTCGGGCAGCCGCTGGACGACCTGCTCGCGACGGCGTGGCGCGTGGATCCGGCGGACGTGCCGGGGCTGCTGCAGCACGCGTGGCGCAACAACGCGCGCATCGACGAGCCGGCAACATCTATCGCGGCGGATGAACTTGTCGCCGTGCGCGACCACTCGATCCGCATCTGTGACAGCTTCTCGCTGGTCTACGCGGAGAACTTTGGCGCGGCTTGGTCGTTCCTCGCCACGTCTCCGCCGATCGTGCGCTTCGTGCTGTTCGTGAGCATTTCGACGATCGCATCGCTGGTCATGGCGTGGGTGCTGTGGAAGCGCAAGATGGCGAGCGTGCTTTCCACTTGGGCGCTCGCAGGCATCCTCGGCGGCGCGGTCGGCAACCTGATCGACCGCATCCACTACCGCGCGGTCGTCGACTTCATCTTCAACTACGTCGTGTTCGACGACACCAGCTTCTGGGGCCGGACTTTTGGCCCGGGCTTGCACGGCTGGCCCGTCTGGAACATTGCCGATGCCGGCATCACGGTGGGTGTCATCCTGATCGCGCTCGATTCCCTGCGTCAGCCGAAGACGCCGCCGCCCGCGCCAAAGGCGTGATCGAGGTCTGCGGTGCACCCTAGCTTTGACCTCGGTTTCATCCAGCTGCCGGCGTATTTTACGCTGCTGATGGTCGGGTTCACGCTGGCGATCCTGTTGGCGCACGCCGAAGGTATGCGCAAGGGCTTGGACGGCAACACGATTTTGGATCTCGGCCTGCTGATGCTGGTCATGGGCCTCGTCGGCGCGCGTGTGCTGCACGTGATCGCCGACGGCCAGTTCATGGACTACGTGCACCTCTGCACCGATCCCAGCCAAGTGCCGGGCCTCGCGCTTGGCCCGGGCGTGCACTGCGCAGACGCGGACCAGTGCGTGCGCGCGGGGCTCGGCGACCTGTGCGAGGCGTCGAGCGGCCTGTGTCGCCAGCAGCAGGACTGCCTGCGCGTCCTCAAGATCTGGTACGGCGGCTACGCTTACTATGGCGGCTTCCTCGCGGCCGTCCCGACCGGCCTGTGGTTCCTGCGCCGCCGCCGCGTGTCCATGTGGAAGGTCGCCGACCTCGCCGGCTGGGCCATCGCGCTCGGCCTCGTCTTCGGTCGCATCGGCTGCCTCCTTGCCGGCTGCTGCTTTGGCGCGACGAGCCAAGCCGCGACCGCGCTCGCGTTTCCCAAGTATTCACCGGCGTGGGACAAGCAGGTGCACCTGCATCAGATCACCACGAGCGCGGCGCAATCGCTGCCGGTCCACCCGACCCAACTGTACGAGGCGCTGGCTTGTGCGGTGATTTTCCTCATCTGCCTCTGGCGCTACCGCAAGGGTCCGCGCTTTGATGGGCAGATTTTCTTCCTGTTCATGTTGCTCTACGCCCTGTTTCGTTTCAGCGTGGAGTTCCTGCGCGCCGACGACCGCGGCGAGTGGTTCGGTCTGCTCTCGACGTCCCAGCTCATCAGCCTGCCGCTGCTCGTGTGGTCGGGCTGGGTGCTGGTGCGCGGTCGGGCTTGGCCGAGTGAACCCGTATTGCCTGCCGCGGCAGGAGCGTAAAAGATGAACGTGCAGCCGTTGCTCCAGAATCAGTCTCCGCAGACCCCGGCTCCGTCCGGGCTGGCGTCCTTGCCAGCCGACATGCGCGACGCGCTGCAGACGCTCGGCGCTGCGGGCCGACTGCCGGAGCACGTCGCCATTATCATGGACGGCAATGGTCGCTGGGCGCAGCGCCGCGGTGAAGCGCGCACCGTTGGCCATCGTGCGGGCGCGGACTCCGTGCGTGCCGTGACGCGACTGGCGCGGGAAGTCGGCCTGAAGTCGCTGACGCTGTACGCATTTTCCGAGCAGAACTGGCAGCGGCCGCGCGCGGAAGTAGACGTGCTCCTCGGCCTGCTGGTGGAGTACCTGGCGTCAGAAATCGAGGAACTCAAGCGCAGCGACATCAAGCTGCTGGCGTTTGGCAACCTCCAGCGCCTCCCGCTTTCCGTGCGCATGGTGCTGGAAACGACGCTGGCGGCGACAGCCAACCACAAGACGATGAAGCTGGGGCTGTGCCTGAGCTATGGCGGCCGCGAGGAGATCGTCCAGGCGATGCAGCGGTTGGCAGTGCGTGTGGCCAAGGGCCAGTTGCGGCCAGAGCAGATCGATGAGGCGGCGATCGAGGCGGAATTGTGGACAGCGCCGTTGGGCGGTCCGCTGGATCTGCTGATTCGCACGTCAGGCGAACAGCGGCTCTCCAACTTTCTCTTGTGGCAAAGCGCATACGCGGAGCTGGCTTTTGTCCAGACGCCGTGGCCGGAATTTCGCGAGCTTGCCTTTGCGGCCGCGCTCTGCGACTACTCGCACCGCGATCGCCGTTTTGGCGGGCTTGGCAACGCCAGGGACGAAGACTAGAGCGCGGCACGCGGAGGTTGGCATGGCACAGCGGGTCATCACAGGTCTCATTCTGGCGCCGATTCTGATCCTGATCGTGCTCTACGCGCCCAAATTCGTGTTCTTTGCCGTGCTGGCGATGGCTGCGGCGCAGGGCGTCGACGAATTGGTCCGCATGTACCCGGAAATTCGCGCGCAGGACCGCCTCGTCCTCGCGCCGCTGGCGATGCTGACGGCGTTTGTCGTCGGCGTGCGCGAGATGTGGCTGATTCCCAGCGTCCTGCCGGTCGCGTGGCTGTGCTGGTGTCTCGTGCGCCCGGGATCGGTTGAGGCGGCGGGCAAGCGCGCGGCGATCGGCCTGCTCGGCCTCGCGTACGTCGCCACGCTGTTTGGCGTGATCGTGCAGACGTTCGCGCTCGCTCAGGTGCCCGCTGGGGGGCGTTTTGACACCGGCCGCGGTGCGGTGCTCTCGCTCCTGATCGTCGTCTTCGCCGGCGACACCGGCGCGTACTTTGCCGGACGATCCTTTGGCCGCCACAAGCTCTACGAACTGATCAGCCCAAAAAAGACGATGGAGGGCGCGATCGGCGGTCTCGCAGCCTCGATCCTCGGCGGCTTTGTCGCGCAGCAGCTGCTGGTGCCGCAACTGACCGTCGTTCAGGGCCTGCTGATGGGCGCGACGGGCGGCACGGTCGGCCAGATCGGCGATCTCGCGGAGTCGCTGTTCAAGCGGGCGACGGGCACCAAGGATTCCGGCGGTCTGCTGCCGGGTCATGGCGGCATCCTCGACCGGCTGGACGGCGTGCTGTTTGCCGCGCCGGTGATGCTCGCGTGGATGCTGTTTCACTGAGCCCGCCAGCGCCGCCGCCGTCGCTGCTCGCCGATCTCCAGTGGCGCTGGCTGGGTCGCCAGCCCTTTGCCGAGATGGTCGCCCGCAATCGCCAGACCGCGGATGCCGTTGCCGCGGGTGCGCCAGGCGAAATCGCTTTTTTCGAGCCCGCCGAGCCGGTGTACGCGCTGGGTCGCCGCGCGCAGGAGGCGGCAGGGCAGGCGGCGATCGCGGCTTCCCTGGCCGCGTGCGCGCTTCGTCAGATCGCGATCGTCCCCGTCGATCGCGGCGGTTTGGGCACGTTGCACGCGCCGGGGCAGATCGTCGCGTTTCTCGCCGTGCCCTGTTCGCGGTGGCAGGCGCGGCAACTTTGCGACGAGCTTCTTCATGGAATTAACGAGTTGGCGGGCGCATGCGGTGTGGACGCGCGCCGCGATCTGGCCGACGACGTGGGCGTGTGGTGCGCCGACGGCAAGCTGGCGAGCCTCGGTTTGCGCCTGCGCGACGACGTGGCGCAACACGGGGTGGCGATCAATATCGCGGTCGATCGGCGTCTGGCAGATGGTCTCGTTCTCTGCGGTAAACCATGGATCGCGTTCGCCAATCTCACGGATGCGGAGCAGACGCCTGTCGCCGATCTGGCCCGTTGGAGCGAAAGAATTGCCGCACAGTGGCGACTCCGTCCGCCGTCCGGCGATCCGCCGAAAATCCGCTGAACGCGCGCGGCGACGCGACAAAACACGTGGGCGATCAGGCAAAGCCCATGGACACGTTGCTTCTGCTTGCGTTCCGGTAGTTGCTTTGCTAACGTCAACGATGGAGGACCGGTACTTGGCGTCGAGAGCGCCCCGTTACCGGTCGCCGTCGCAACTGCCTGATCCGCAACAGCGACGGGTTTGACCGCTCAACCTCCCCAGGTTGACGCAGGCGAGCCTCCGAATACCGAATTCCGTGTAGTCGACCGTTGGACGGGGTTTCAACGACGACTGCAAGTGGCGCTCCGACGGCGCGAGACGGTGCAAATCGTCCCGCGCTTCCCCAACGGGCGCTTGAGAATTCGCTGCCGACGATGAATCTGTGGATGGCTGCCAGGCCCGAAACAGCCCGCATCGTGCGACGGAACAAGTTACGGTTGCGATCCCCCTGCAACAGTGCCGATACGACAGGACATTCCAACGAGTTAGGGTGCAAAAAGTCTTCAAGACGTCTCCATATCGGAGGCCGGCGAAGACCGACGGCAAGTGCGACTGGACGCCCATCGAATACACCTCCGCAGGAAAGGCCAACCTGCGGTTGCGATGGCTGCCAGCCGAGAGCAGGGAGTGGTTTCTGACACCTGAGCTGCGCTGAAGATGCGCGGCGACAACGACAAGCGGCGACGCTTGCTGACACAGGTAGACGAAGCCAGTGGGAATCGAACCGGCAGCATCACGCGATGCCGCACGAGCCGAACCCGCACACATCTCCCCGCCATGCCACTGCTGAATGCGCCCTCCCTTTGCCGGAATCTGTCGTCAAGAGGAATGCGATGCGGAACCAGCACATTGCGCGCATGTGTAGCCCGGGGCTCTCTACTGCCCACCGCACACAGGACGAACGGTCGTCAAAACGCTTCGGACTTGGCTTTGCCAAGTTTGGCGCGTTTTTGGCGTTGTCGCTCCTGACTGCGGGTCTAGCCGGCTGCGCTGGTCAAACGCCTTCGACGGAGAAGCCGGCAACGCCGGACGTCGCGATTGGCGTGGACGCTGAGTTCGGTGTCGAGACCTTCGCACTGACAACGCCGACGATTGCGGTGACTGCGCCGGCCAACCAGGCCGCGTTTCCCGTGTCCACGAACGCTGGCACGACCAACGTGGACTACACGTACTCGACGACGAACTACACCGGCAACGAGGTGCATTGCTACGTCGACGGCATCCTCTTTGGCACCTTCACGGTGGGCTCGCCGGTCACGTTTACCGGCCTGAAGAAGGGCGGCCACACGCTGGCTTGCGTGCTGCTGGACGCGACGGGTCAGGACCTGTTTGACGCCACCGGCGCCGCGCAAGGCGTGCGTCAGGTCAAGATCACGGCGCCCTGCGGCAAGGACCTCGACTGCGATGACGGCGATGCCTGCACCGGCGAGTACTGCCAGGCTGGCACCTGCGTCGTCCAAATCGTGCCGAACTGCTGCACGTCCAACTTCGACTGCTCCGCGGGCAGCAACTGCATCAATCCGAACACCCAGAATTCCCAGTGCTCGGCGTGCTTGACCGACGCGAACTGCGACGACGGCGACGCCTGCTCCACCGACAAGTGCGACCTGAGCGGCGTCAAGGGCGTCTGCACGCACAACAAGAGCGACCCGAACTGCTGCACCAAGGCGACGGACGCTTGCTCCGACGGCAAGCCCTGCACCACGGACGCGTGCGTCCTGCCCAGCGGCGGCGGCATCGGTACCTGCAATCACGTCCAGCCGGCCGGCGCCTGCTGCGCCGACAGCGAGTGCGCGTCTGACGACGTCTGCAAAGTCGGTGGCTGCATCGCGTTCCAGTGCCGCTACACCGCGGACAGCTACTTCAAGCCGGACTGCTGCTCCGCGACGAGCAACACCACTTGCGACGACAAAAACGCTTGCACCAAAGACGCTTGCGCCACCGCCATGCCCGGCGGCTGGACGCAGTGCACGCACAGCAAGACCGACCCGAATTGCTGCGACCCGCTGGTCGACCTGTGCGACGACGGCCAGCCCTGCACGTTGGACAAGTGCGTCAACAACCAGTGCACGCACACCAAGAACACGGAGTGCTGCCAGAACAACGCGATGTGCGACGACAACAACCTGTGCACCAACGACTCCTGCGACGTGCCGAACCAGTTCTGCCATCACGATGCCGTCGCCGGCTGCTGCAACATCAACAAAGAGTGCGATGACGGCTTGTACTGCACGAGCGACTACTGCGACGCGCCGATCAACACCTGCAAACACGTTGGCTTGTTCAACGGCTGCTGCGACATCGACACGGACTGCAACGACGGCAAGTACTGCACCGCCGACGTGTGCGTGAACCACCAGTGCCTGGGCTTGCCCATCACGGGCTGCTGCGACTCCAACAATGCGGCTTCGGCCTGCAACGACAAGCTGTTCTGCACGATCGACAGCTGCGACCTGACCCAGCACACCTGCGTCAACGTGCCGAACGGCGACAGCACCTGCTGTGACTCCGGCGCTGCCTGTGACGATGGCGACTGCTCGACAAACGACGCATGCGACTCGACCAACCACTGCACGCACAAGGCCAACCCGTACGCGTGCAAAGTGGACCTCGACTGCGACGACGGCGCGCCCTGCACGCAGGACGTCTGCAACCTGAACGCCGATGGCTGCGGCGCATGCACGCACCCGCTGATTGAGAACTGCTGCACGACGGACGCGTATTGCGCCGCGGCTGACAAGGCGATCAACCCGTACCTCGCGACGTGCCATACGGCGACGTGCGACCCGTCGACCCACTTCTGCGCGTTTGGCGTCAAGGCGGATTGCTGCCTGAGCGACAAGGACGCGCTGACCAAGTGCGACGACTCCAACCCGTGCACCGTGGAATACTGCCAGAACAACCAGTGCCGCCACAGCACGCCGGCCACCGGTTGCTGCACCAACGACGCGGCTTGCGACGACGGCGTTTCCTGCTCCGCCGACAAGTGCAACATCACCGCCGGCCAGCCGACCGGCACCTGCCAGTACGTGCTGACGCCGCCGTGCGCGATCTGCACGCCGACCAACCTGGCTTCGTTCGACGACGCCAACAAGTGCACGGCCGACACGTGCGTCAACGGCGTCCCAACGCACACGCCGATCGCGGGCTGCTGCCTGGACAAGACCGACTGCGACGACGGCAAGGCCTGCACTGCGGACGCGTGCATCGCCAACACCTGCTACCACACCGACACCGTCGCCGGCGTCTCCGTGTGCTGCAATCCGCTCAATGAAGCGACCGAGTGCGCGTCCTTCAACAGCGACTGCACGCAGGGCAAGTGCCTCCAGCAGACCGACGGCACCCTCGCCTGCCAGGCCACCAAGAAGGCCGCCTGCACTGTGAACCTCAGCTACTGCCAGGACTTCAGCCAGAGCAGCGACCTTTCGACCCTCGGCTGGGATCCGACCAACGTCAGCGGCACGGCTGCGAGCAACTGGAACACCGCCACGACCGGCAACCTCGGTCCCGACCGCTTCGCCCAGTTCAACTGGACGCCGACCAAGGTTGGCTATGACACGTGCCTCCAGTCGCCGGTCTTCCTCGGCTCGGGCACCAGCGCCATCACCATCCAGTACGATCGCGAGTTCATCCCGAACGTCGGCGAAACCGGTATCCGCATCCTCGGCTCGCTCGACGGCACGTACGCCGACTGGCAGACCGCGACGGTCATCGATTCGTTCACGACGACCAGCGGCGTGGGCCCGGAAACCGTCGACCTGAAGTTGCCCGCCTCGCTCGTCGGCTCCAACGGCCTGCGCCTCGCGTTCTGCGTCTCGGGCACCTCGACGTTCAACCTGTCCTCGTACGCCATCGACAACGTCTGCGTCGTCAAGGGCGGCGCGCCCGTCATCACCGCGTGCCCGGCCAACCAGGTCGTGCCGACCGGTACCAAGATCATCCTGCCGATCAAGGTCAAGGATCCGGATGCGGGCGACGTTGTCACCGCGACGCTCACTGGCGCGCCGTCGTTCATCGTCGGTTCGCAGATGAACTACTACTTTGTCGACAAGAGCTGGAACGGCACGATAACGATCGCGCCGACCGGCGTGCAGGACGTGGGCGAGTACACGCTGGGCCTCAAGGTCTCGGACGGCTACCTGTACCACACGTGCACCTTCAAGGTGACCGTGACCTATCAGGGCGGCGTCCTCATTTGGCGGCCGACTGAAGTCCCGATCGCGATGAGCGACCCGGTCAAGGCCGCGCTCGTCAAGCAGGGCCAGATCAATCAGGTGATCAGCGACCTCGCGCTGTACCCGTCCCTGAACAAGTTCGCGTCCGTGTTTGTCCTGCTGGGCAACTATCCGGACAACCACGTGCTGTCGGAGTCGGAGACCACGAGCCTCAAGCTGTACCTCGCCCAGGGTGGCAAGGTGTACATGGAAGGCGGCGACACCTTCATGTACGACCCGAAGACGACGCTGCATCCGTTCTTCAAAGCCAAGGGCGTGCTCGATGAAGCGCCCAATGGCGTGACGGGTCCGCTGACCGGCTACGCTGCGTTCGCCAACAACACGGTCAATCCGTCGACGAACATGCAGTGGAATTTCAATCAGGACTCGACCTACGACAACTTGAACGACCAGATCGCCTCGGACACCTCCGTCCAGCGCACCCGCGACCTGTTGGTCAACACGGGCATCGAGAAGTTCACCGTCATGGTGGGTCACGATGACCTGACGTCGAAGTACCGCACCATCGCGTCGTCCGTTCCGTTCGCCGGCATCATGGCCAACACCGACACGCCGGACACGATGATGAAGGCGATCCTCGCCTTCTTCGCCAACGGCTTCGGCACCTGCGTCAAGAACTCGGACTGCAACGACGGCAACAGCTGCACCGCGGACACCTGCACGGCTGGCGAATGCAGCAACTCCAACACCTGCCTCTGCGGCGGTGACACGGCCCTGGGCTGCGGCGAAAGCGCTGCCAAGATCGTGACCAACGGCGGCGCGTCGACCAACGCGGTGACGACCTACACCTGCGATCCGACCAACACCTACCTCGGCCATGAAGTGGCGTTCACGTACAAGAGCGCGCAGTCGCGGCCGGTCACGGTCACGCTCAACAACGTCTCGGATCCGACCGCGCGCCTGTTCATTATCAAAGCGACCAGCAAGGGCTGCGACCCGGACGGCTGCGTGGGCTTTGGCGGCGTCAGCAACACCGTGACGTTCGCCGCGGGCAAGGACCAGCTCTACTACTTCGTCGTCGACGTCGCGGGCGAAAGCGCTGCGGCGACGTTCGACATCGTGGTCAGCTGCGACGCCGGCGAGAACTGCACGAACGCCTTGGACGACAACGGCAACAACCTGACGGACTGCGCGGACCCGGCCTCGTGCTGCGGCGACCCGGCTTGCGCCAAGGAAATCTGCGACGGCATCGACAACAACTGCAACGGCACGGTCGATGAAGGTTGCGACGATGACGGCGACGGCTACTGCGACGCGGCGTACATCGTCAAGGGCACGCCGGCGGTGTGCTTCGCGGGCGTTGGCGACTGCAATGACAACGACTCGACCGTGAATCCCGGCATGCCGGAAATCTGCGGCAACGGCAAAGACGACAACTGCATCAACGGCCAGGACGAAGAAAACGCCAGCGGCTGCGTGCAGTACTACCGCGACGTCGACTCGGATACGTTTGGCGCGGGCACGGCGAAGTGCCTGTGCGCGCCGAATGGTCAGTACAAGGCGACGAAGTCCGGCGACTGCAATGACGCCAACGTCGACGTGAACCCGAGCGTCGCTGAAACCTGCGCGACGACCTACGACGACAACTGCGATGGCAACGCCAACGATCAGGGCGCGCTCGGTTGCAGCAACTTCTACACGGACATCGACTCGGACGGCTACGGCACCTCGCCGTTCACCTGCCAGTGCTTGCCTTCCGGTCTGCTGACGGCGACCAAGCCCGGCGATTGCCAGGACGCTGACGCCAACGTCAACCCGGGCAGCCCGGAGAAGTGCAACAACCTCGACGACAACTGCAACGGCCAGACGGACGAGGGCTGCGACGACGACGGCGACAAGTACTGCGATGCCAGCATGGCGTACGACTCGACCAAGGCGCCGATCCTCGTCTGCCCGTCGGGCCCCGGCGACACCGATGACACCGACCCGTCGATCAACCCCGCTGGTCAGGAAATCTGCGACGGCAAGGACAACAACTCCAACGCCCAGGTCGACGAAGGCTGCGACGATGATGGCGACGGTTACTGCGACGCCAACATGTACACGATCGGCAAGCCGCCGGTGTGCCCGAGCGGCGGCAACGACTGCGACGACACCGCGCCCAGCATCAATCCGGGCATGCAGGAAGATTGCGGCACGCCGTATGACGACAACTGCAACGGCTCGAACAACGACCAGAACGCCAAGGACTGCCAGCCCTTCTTCTTCGATGCGGACAGCGACAAGTGGGGCACCAACTCCAGCAAGTGCCTGTGCGTTCCGTTGAACCAGTACAAGGCCATCAATCCGGGTGACTGCAACGAGAGCGATCCGGCGATCAACCCGGGTGCGGCGGAAATCTGCGACGGCATCGACAACAACTGCGACAAGGTGATTGACGAAGGCTGCGATGTCGACGGCGACGGCTACTGCCACACGGGCGCGACGGTCGTGGGCAACCCGACGGTCTGCAAGAACGGCATCAACGATTGCGACGACACCAACCCGAACGTGAATCCCGGCAAGGCCGAGATCTGCGGCAACGGCAAGGATGACAACTGCTACGGCAGCCAGAACGACCAGGACGCGCTCGGCAGCGTGCCGTTCTATCAGGATCTGGACGGCGACACGTACGGTTCCACGTTCTCGGCCAAGTTCTGCTCGCCGAGCGGCACGTACACCGCGACCAACAGCGCGGATTGCGACGACTCCAAGAAGGCCGTCAATCCGGCCGCGACGGAGATCTGCGACAACCTCGACAACAACTGCAACGGCACGACCGATGAAGGTTGCGACGACGACCTGGACGGCCAATGCGACGCCAACATGAAGTTCAGCGGTCCGGTCGCCATTTGCCCGAACGGCAGCGGCGACTGCGACGACACCAACCCGGCGGTCTTCAAGGGCAAGAGTCAGGAAATCTGCGACAACATCGACGACAACTGCAACGGCAAGACCGACGACGGCTGCGATGACGACAAGGACGGCTACTGCGATGCCGCCTACACCGTCATCACGCCGCTGCCGACCATCTGCCCGAAGGGCGCCGGCGACTGCGACGACCTCAACAGCGACCAGAACCCCGGCGCGACGGAAGTCTGCGGCAACAACATCGACGACAACTGCAACGGCAGCCAGAACGACCTGAACGCGGCCGGTTGCACGACGTACTACTTCGACGGCGACAGTGACACCTATGGTCTCAGCGGTTCGACCGGCAAGTGCCTGTGCACGGTGTCCGGTTCGTACAAAGCGACCAAGCTGGGCGACTGCGACGAGACCAGCGCGGCGATCAATCCGGCCGCGACGGAGATCTGCGACGGCAAGGACAACAACTGCGACGGCACGATCGACGAGAACGGCGCGACGGGCTGCACGGTGCGTTACTACGACGGCGACAACGACGGCTACGGCATCAGCCTGAGCGCGTGCACCTGCGCCTCGAACGCGCCGTACACCGCCAGCCAGACCGGCGACTGCGATGACACCAACGCCAACATGAACCCGGGCAAGCCCGAGAAGTGCGACAACATCGACAACAACTGCAACAGCAAGGTCGATGAAGGCTGCAACAAGGACGGCGACAAGTTCTGCGACATCGCGATGACCGTCGTGGGCACGCCCAACGTGTGCATCCTCGGCGGCGGCGACTGCGACGACACCGATCCGAACACCAACCCCGGCGGCAATGAAATCTGCGACGGCAAGGACAACAACTGCAGCGCGGGCAGCGGCCCGGCGGTTGACGTGGCGATTTCGACCACCGGCAACAGCAACGCCCTGTCGAACTTCGTGGTCCAGTCCCTCGTCGCGACCCACAGCGGCGCGCTTGGCACGGTGGACCTCTACGTGAAGAGCACGGTCGTTCAGGCTATCGACATGTACGTCTACACCGGCGGCTTGCCGGGTGCGGGCGGCACGCTGCTCGGTTCCAAGGTGACCATCTCGCTGGCCAACACATCGGGTGCGTTCAGCAAGTTCACGTTCACCGCCTCGGCCGGCACCAACATCGTCCAGGGCGCGACGTACTACGTCGTCTTCAACTGCCCGGCGCCGATCGGCAGCCCGACCGTTGAAGATTCGCCGACGTCCGGAGCCACGACCAACCCGTACGCCAGCGGCCAGTCCTGGTACGCCGGCACGCTCACGGGCGCCTACACGCTGCTGGGCAGCGGCAACACTGACTTGCACATGACGTCGAACGTCTCCGCCGGCACCGGCATCGATGAAGGCTGTGACGACGACGCGGATCTGTACTGCGACGCCAACATGACGACCGTCGGCACGCCCGCGGTCTGCCCGAAGGGCGGCGGCGACTGCAACGACACCAACGCGGCGATCAACCCCGGCGCGCCGGAAGTTTGCGGCAACACGGTCGATGAGAACTGCTCCGGCGGCTACAACGACGTCAACGCCCAGGGCTGCACGCAGTTCTTCGCGGACTACGACGGTGACACCTACGGCAAGGGCTCGAGCTCGTTCCAGAAGGCCGTCATCAACGAGATCCACTACTCGACGACGACGTTCGCTGGCTCGACGGCTCAGGATTCCATGGAAATCCTCGTCACGGCTGACTGGACCATCACCGACCTGGCGACGATCTACTTCGGCGATTCGTCGTCCACCGGCGCGTCCAAGGTTGGTGCTTTCCACCTGAACCTGGGTTCGCTCGGCATCACGACCCTCAAGGCCGGCACGATCATCAACGTCGGCGGCAAGGGCATCATCGGCACAGAAGACACGGCGTACAACCCGGCGACCGGCGACTGGAACTTGCAGCTCTACACCGACGGCGCCTATGTGCTCACCGACGCGAGCGGCGGCGACTTCGCTGGCGCGGACGTGGCGTGGGTCGACACGAGCTTCAGCGGCACGACGTCCATCGACTCATGGGCGTGGTCGACTGCCAAGCCCGGCTTCGCCAAGGCGCAGATCAACACTGCCCCGACCGTGGCTGTGCCGTACGTCCAGTTCACTGGCGATATTTCAGGCGTCGACGTGGCGACCAACTACGTGGCCAGCGGCGCGGGCACACCCGGCCAGCCGAACGGCGGCAAGAACACTTCGTTCATCACGTTCCTGCGCACGCTGTCGCTCAGCGGCGCGGGTCAGTGCCTGTGCACCGGCGTGGCGCCGTACACCACCAACAAGGGCGGCGACTGCGACGACGGCAACTACCTGGCGAGCCCCGGTCTGCCGGAACTCTGCGACGGCATCGACAACAACTGCAACGGCATCGCCGATGAAGGTTGCGACGACGACGGCGACGGCTACTGCGATTCGACCATGACGACCATTGGCTCGCCGAGCATCTGCCCCAACGGCGGCGGCGACTGCAACGACACCAACAGCGCCATTCACCCGAACGCGACCGATATCTGTGGCAACGCCACGGACTTCAACTGCGACGGCGTCGCCGGCAGCGTCGGCGGCAGCGGCTGCATCAACTACTACTGGGACGGCGACTCCGATGGCGTCGGCGTCAATGTTTCGCAGTGCGTCTGCGTGGCGACCGGCAAGTACACCTCGCTCCTCAACACGGACTGCGACGACACCAACGCCAACATCAGCCCGCTGAAGACCGAGAACTGCGCGACCGCGTATGACGACAACTGCAACGGCTCGACCAATGACGTCAACGCCACCAACTGCATTCCTTTCTACAAGGACGCGGACCTGGACGGCTATGGCGCCAACAGCGCGGCGAATCAGTGCCAGTGCACGGCGCAGGGCCAATACGTCGCTTCGGCGGCGGGCGACTGCGACGACACCAAGGCGTCGATCAACCCCGGCGCCACGGAAATCTGCGACGGAATCGACAACAACTGCAACGTTGCCGGCGGTACGACGTACTACGCTGACGTGACGCAGCCGGTCTCGACGACGATCACCCACTCGCTGACCAACTTCGTCGGTCAGACGTTCGTCGCGCAGCACACCGGTCAGCTGAGCAGCGTGGACGTGTACGTGAAGACGACGCAGACCATCAACCTGGACATGTTCGTCTACACCCTCGGTCTCCCGACCGCGGGCGGCGTGCAGCTTGGCACGACCCAGACCATCTCGGTGCCGACGTATGCTTCGGCGACCAAGGTGACGTTCACCATCTCCGGCACGATCAACGTGACGGCGGGCGCGACGTACGGGTTGATGTTCCACACGACCACCGCGACGGGTCAGCTGATCTCGGACAACAACACCAATCCGTATGCCAGTGGTACGGAGTCGTACGCGAGCACGCTGACGGGCGCCTACACGGCGTACGCCGGTCCGGCGGACTTGCAGATCAACATCAACGTCGGGGTCACGAGCGCCGGTACGACGGTTGACGAAGGCTGCGATGACGACGCGGATCTGTACTGCGACGCGACGATGTACATCACCTCGGCGGCGACGTGCACGAAGTCCAGCAAGCCCGCCGTGGGCAGCACGAAGCTCGGCGACGACTGCAACGACAACGCGGCGTCGGCGAATCCGGGCGGCACGGAAATCTGCGACGGCATCGACAACAACTGCGATGGCGTGACGGACGACGGTTGCGACGCGGACAAGGACGGCTACTGCGCCACGACCAAGACGGTCGTCGCGGGCGGCTTCGGCGCGGGCACGGCTTGCTTCAACCAGGCCTCGGCTGGCGTTGGCACGGACTGCAACGACGCGAACTCGTCGGTGTACCCGGGCAAGACTGAAATCTGCGACGGCATCGACAACAACTGCAACAGCACGACGGACGAGCTCTGCGACAAGGACGGCGACAAGTACTGCGACGCCGCCATGACCACCGTGGGCAACCCGGCGGCGTGCGTGCTCGGCGGCGGCGACTGCAACGACGCCAGCGCGACAATCAACCCGGGCGCGGTCGAACTGTGCGACGGCGTCGACAACAACTGCATCGGTGGCACGGACGAAGGCTGCAACGATCTGGACGGCGACGGTTACTGCAACGGCGTCCAGACCCCGGGCGGCAAGTGCCCCAATGGCGGCGGCGACTGCAATGACTCGAACGCGCTGGTCAACCCCGGCAAGTCCGAAGACTGCAGCACCTCGTACGACGACAACTGCAATGGCCTGACCAACGAAGTCAACGCGGCGAACTGCAACTACTGGTTCGTCGATGCGGACCAGGACGGCTATGGCAGCTACCCGACGCTGCCGGTGTGCATGTGCCAGCAGTCGGCCGTTGGCGCTTCGCCGAACTACTCGGCGGCGATCGGTGGCGACTGCGATGACACCAAGGCCGCGGTCAACCCGGGCGCGACGGAAATCTGCGACGGCTTGGACAACAACTGCCAGGGTCCGAGCGCGGCGGACGTCACGGTTGCGGGCGCTCAGACGCTGACCGGTACGCTCTTTGTCGGCCAGACGTTCAAGGCTGTCGCGGCGGGTAACCTCGTCACGCTGTCGCTGAACTTCACGGCCAATACGGTCGCCACGGCTTCGGATTTGTACATCTACTCGACGCTCACCAATGGCGCGGCTCCCGGCACGTTGCTCGGCAAGTCGAGCGCGACGGTGCCGACGGGCGCTTCGACGGTGACCTACGCCATCGGCACGCAGGTGGCCATGACGGCGGGTACGACGTACGCGTTCGTGGTCAAGGTTCCGGCGACGGCGACCCTCCAGATCAGCACGGCGAATCCGTACGCCAATGGCACCGAGTTCACGGCGGCTACGCTCCTGGGCCTCTACACCGCGGTCGCGGCGAATGACGTCGCGTTCACGACCAAGGTGTCCACGGGCACCGGCATCGACGAAGGCTGCGACGCGGACGGTGACAAGCACTGCGCCGCCGGCAAGCTGATGACCTCGACGGCGCTTTGCACCAGCAACAGCCCGTTCCCGACTGGTTCGACCACGGCGACCGGCGACGACTGCAACGACAACAACGCCGCGGTCTACACGGGTGCGGTTGAAGTCTGCGACAACGTCGACAACAACTGCGTCGGCGGCATCGATGAAATCTGCGACGTCGACAACGACGACTACTGCGCGAACACGGCCATCATGGCCAGCGGCGTGGTCGTCTCGACGTGCATCTCGTCGGGTACTGGTACGGGCGCGGTCGGCAATGACTGCAACGACGGCGCGGCCAACATCCACCCGGGTCCGGCGAGCGTTGAAGACTGCTCGACGCCGGGCGTGGACGAGAACTGCGACGGCACCGACAACAACCAGAACGGCAAGAACTGCCTGACGTTCTACAACGACACGGACGGCGACGGCTGGGGCGTTGCTGCGCAGCCGCAGTGCTGGTGCCGCGCGACGGGCACGTACAGCTCGCAGACGATCAACGACTGCGACGACACGAATCCGGCCATCAAGGGCGGCGGCGTGACGGAAGTCTGCGACAACAAGGACAATAACTGCAACGGCGTGACGGACGAAGGTTGCGACGACGACAAGGACGGCTACTGCGACGCGACGATGGCGAAGACTGCGGTCACCGTCACGGCGTGCGCGTTGACGCCGGCCGCGTCCTTGGTCGGCAACGACTGCGACGACACGACCAAGAACGTCAACCCGGGCATGACTGAAATGTGCGACGGCCTCGACAACAACTGCAACGCGTCGATCGACGAGAACTGCGACAAGGACGGCGATCACTACTGCGACAAGAACCTTGTCACGGTTGGCACGCCGGCTGCTTGCAACCTCGGCGGCGGCGACTGCAATGACACGGTCGGCGCGACGGGCCTGAGCATCAATCCGGGCAAGGTCGAGCTTTGCGGCGACAACTTGGACAACAACTGCAACGGTGCGACGGACGAGCAGAACGCCAGCGGTTGCGTCAATTACTACTTTGACGGTGACCAGGACGGCTATCCGATCAATTCGTTCCAGTGCATGTGCGCCAACAACCTGCAGAACCTGCTCTACACGGTTGCGCAGAACGGCTCGCTCTTGTTGGGCGGTACGCCCACGACGGGCACGACGCTGGACTGCAACGACAACCCGGCTGCTGGCGGCGCGGATGCCTTCCCGACGCACGCGGAATGGTGCGACGGCTTGGACAACAACTGCGTGAGCGGCGTCGACGAGCTCTGCGACAAGGACGGCGACCATTACTGCGACTCGGCCAAGGTCACCAAGGGCCTGCCCACGGTGTGCACGAGTGGTGGCGGTGACTGCAACGACTCGGTGGCTTCGGTCAACCCGGGCGCGACGGAAAGCTGCGACAACGTGGACCAGAACTGCAACGGCGTCATCGACGACAATGCGGCCAACTGGTGCACGTCCGGCGCGGGTCCCCTCTCCAACGCGGCGAACAACGCCACGGTGGCGTGCACCGCCGGCGTCTGCCAAGTGACGGCGTGCGCGACCGGCTTCGCCAACACCAACGGCACGGCGCTGCCCTGCAACGCCGCGCAGGCTGGCTGCGCCGACGGCTGCGAGTGCAACGTCAACGACGCCTTTGAACCGGCCAACAATACCTGCCCGGGCGTCCAGCTTGCGCCGGCTCTGGGCAACACGTTGTCGGACCTTGGCAACCTGAACATGGGCGGCGGCAACTACGGTCAGAAGGCGACGATCTCGGGCTCGCTGATCCTGGGCACCGACAACGACTGGTACTACTTCTACGCGGCTGACGCGGCGGACTATGGCGTGAACCTGCAGTACGATTTGTACACGGTCCGCGCGTGGTTCCCGTCCAACCCGACGAGCGCGGTCATGGAAGTTTACCGCGGCTCCTCCACGGCTCAGCTCTGCCCCGGCAGCGCTGGCGCCAACGCGGTGCAGTTCCAGAACGGTGCGGGCAAGCCTGCGTGGTTCACGCCGACTCCGTCCGGTTACGCTGCGCCGAGCTCGTCGACGCCGGCTGGCTGGAACCAGGTCTGCTGCGGTGACACCGACTTCTGGTGGTACACCTCTGGCAACACCTACCGCGGCGGTAGCTACCAGTTCTCGAACGCCTTGTCGGAGTACGGCGAGTTCCCGTGCTGGAGCGGCGACTCGTATGACGTCGGCAACTGCCAGGCTTATCCGAACAACGGCAGCAACTGCTACAACGCGCCGACGACCGGTTACGCCGCGTACTGGTACGCCAACGCCTCGTACATCGCGCCCAACGCCTACACGGGCCACGGCGCGTTCCCGTACGGCTACGATTTGCGCCGCTGCGCGGATGACAGCGCGTGGTACGCGATTCACATCTACCGCCCGACCGGTACGGATGCGGCCGTCTGCGCGCCGTACAGCTTGGAAGTGTCCAACGGTCTGTATCCTGCCCAGCGCAACGATCAGGGCCGCAGCGGCTGGTAAGAGAAAGCGACGCCGCTCCTGGCCCGCGCGCTTTGCGGTCCAGGAGCGGCAGTTTCGCTTGACGTCCCCCTCCACACTCGGCGATGCTCCGCGCCCCGCACCGTGACTGGAGTGGGTGTGTTCAACGGTGTCTGTTCAAGTAACGGGGAGTAGCGCAGTCCGGTAGCGCGCCTGCTTTGGGAGCGCAGTCTTGGCGTACCCCATCCCCCGCACCCCCTTCCCCGGAAGGGTAAGGGGGCCTGACCGAAGGTGTCTGTTCAAGTAACGGGGAGTAGCGCAGTCCGGTAGCGCGCCTGCTTTGGGAGCAGGATGTCGCAGGTTCGAATCCTGTCTCCCCGACCAAAAATCGATTCTTGTGTGCGGCGGCGGACTTCGCCTTTTCAGTGGAAATCCCGGCTTCGCGGCGCGCTGACGGTTTGGGCG
Organism: uncultured Myxococcales bacterium; assembly: GCA_903850505.1. Classification (GTDB taxonomy): domain Bacteria; phylum Myxococcota_A; class UBA9042; order UBA9042; family UBA9042; genus CAIYBN01. Next base: position 62,647 of record CAINLT010000173.1, read on the forward strand.
ATTTCTGGCGTCCACAGGGTGTCCGCGATCAGGTGCACCACGCCGTCTTCTGTCTGGATGTGGCCAGTTACGCCCAGCAGGCTGGCCGTGCGGGCGACGACGCGAAAGCGCGCCATGATGTCCTTCCAGACGACGAGGTTGCAGAAACCCGTCTCATCCTCCAGCGTAAAAAACGTCACGCCGCTCGCGGTTCCCGGGCTCTGCCGGCAGATCACCAGGCCGACGAACCGCACGCGCTTGCCCGTGCGCATCCGGTTGAGGTCGTGCGCCGTGGGCAGGCGGCGCTCAGCCAGGGCCTCGCGCAGCGGCTGGAGCGGATGGCCGCGGGTGGAGAGGCCGCTGCGCCGGTAGTCCCAGCCGATCGCGCCGCTCAAGCCCAGCGGCGCAAAGAGCGGCAGCGTCTCGTCCTGGGCCAGCAGCAGGGGCTCGCGCGTCCGATGCGCCAGCGCCCGCACCTGCCACAGCGCTTGTCGGCGATCGACGCCCAAGCTGTCCAGCGCGCCCACTTCCGCCAGCGCGTCCAGCGCCCGTTTGTCCAGGCGGGTTTGCCGAACAAAATCGTCCAGCTCCGCATACGGCGCCGGCGCCATCTCCAGCCGCGCGCGGTGCAGCACAGTCAAGCCATGGACGAATTTCAGGCCCATGCGCACCGCGCCGCTCTCCAGCGTGCAATCCCAAGCCGAGCGCTGGACGTCGATCGGCAGGATCGTCAGTCCGTGGCGCTTGGCGTCCTCGACCAGCGTCGCCGGCGTGTAGAAGCCCATCGGCCACGCGTTCAGCAGCGCGCAGGTAAACTCCGCCGGATGGTGGCACTTCAGCCACGCCGTCACGTAGGAAATCAACGCGAAGGACGCTGCGTGGCTCTCCGGAAAGCCGTACTCGCCAAAGCCGCGGATTTGCTGAAAAACCCGCTCGGCGAACTCCGCCGCGATCCCCTTCTGCACCATGCGCGTTGTCAGCTTCTCGTGGTGCTTTTCGATCGCGCCGGAGCGCCGCCACGCCGCCATGTCCCGCCGCAGTTGGTCTGCCTCGCCCGGCGTGTAGTCCGCCGCCACCATCGCCAGCCGCATCACCTGCTCCTGGAACAGCGGCACGCCCAGCGTCTTCGCCAGCACCGGCTCCAGGCACACGTGCGGGTACTCGACTTTTTCCTTCCCCTGCCGCCGCCGCAGGTAAGGGTGCACCATGCCGCCGGTAATCGGCCCCGGGCGCACGATCGCCACCTCCACCACCAGATCGTAGAACGTCCGCGGCTGCAGGCGCGGCAGCATCGCCATCTGCGCGCGGCTCTCGATCTGGAACACGCCCACCGTGTCGCCGCGGCTGATCATCGCGTACGTCGCCGGATCCTCCGCCGGAATGGTCGCCATCGTCAGCTCGAGCTTCTTGCTTTCCTTGAGCAAATCCAGACAGCGGTGCACCTGCGCCAGCATGCCGAGGCCCAGCAGATCCACCTTGAACAGCCCCAGCGCCTCCACGTCGTTCTTGTCCCACTGGATGACGGTGCGCGCTTCCATCGTCGCGTTCTCAATCGGCACCAGCGTGTCGATCGGCTCGTGGCCCAGAAGGAAGCCGCCGGGATGGATGCCCAGATGCCGCGGGAAATCCTGGATCTCGTTGGCCAGTTCCAGCAGCAGCCGGTGCGACTGCGACTCCAGGGCAAACCCCGCGGTCTTGAGTTGCGCCGCGTCGATGTCCTCGCCCCACGACGAGACAAAGCGCGACGCGCGGTCCAGGTCCGTCTCCGGAATGCCCAGCACCTTGCCCACCTCGCGGATCGCCGACTTGCCGCGAAACCGGATGACGTTGCAGACCATCGCCGCGTGCGATCGCCCTGTTTGCACGCACGCCGCCGGATTGTCGGCATTTTTGGCCGCCGGATGCAGCGGATCGTAGCGGCCATAGACGTGCTGGATCACCTCCTCGCGCCGCTCGTGCTCGATGTCCAGATCGATGTCCGGCGGCTCCGCACGCTCAAGCGACAGGAACCGCTCAAACAGCAGCCCCATGCGCACCGGGTCAATCGCGGTGATGCCCAGGACGTAGCAGACGACAGAATTGGCCGCCGATCCGCGTCCTTGGCACAGGATCCCCTGCTGGTTGCAGAACTGCACGATCTCCCACATCGTCAGGAAATAGCCCGCGTAGTCGAGCTGGTGGATGAGCCCGAGCTCCTTGCTCAGCTGCGCGCGCACGTCGTCCGGCACGCCCTGCGGATAGCGCCACGCCGCGCCTTGCCAACTCAGCCGCTCAAAGTGCTCCGCGGTCGTCGTGCCATCGGGCAGCCGCGCCAACGGGTAGACGTAGCGCAGCTCCTTGAGCGAAAAGTCGCAGCGCTCCGCCACCGCGAGCGTCTGGTGCAGCCAAGCCGGCTCGTCGCGGAACAGCTGGGCAAACGCGTCCGGTGCCAGCAGATCGTGTGCCGCGTTGGGCTTGAGGTGCTGGCCGGCGCTGTCCAGCGTCAGACCGAGGCGAATGCACGTCAGCACGTCCTGCAGCCGCCGGCGCGCGGCGTCGTGGTACAGCACTTCGCGCCCCGCGACGCCTTGCCACCCGCAGTGCGCCAAAAGCCGCCGCATCTGCCGTTCGCGCGGCTTGTCCACTTCCTCGCCATGGCGCGCGCACATGCCGTACGCGCGATCGCCAAAAGCCGCCGCGATGTCCTGCAGCCACGGCGCGCGCAGATCGTCGGGCGGTTGGTGCATCAGCAGCAGCAGGCCCTCGGCGTGGGTCGCGAGCTCCTGCCAACTGTTCAGCGCGCCGCCTTTCTGGCTTCGCCGTCGGCCCAGCGTCGCCAAGCGGCACAGGTTGCCATAGCCCGCGCGGTTCATCGCCAGCAGCACCGGCGTCTGCGGCTGCGCGGCGGCGATGTGCTCGGGCAGCAGCAGCGGAACCTCCGGCAGCGTGTCCGCGACCGTCAGCTGCGAGCCAAACAGCAGCTTCAGGCCCAGATCTTTTGCCGCCTCGTGCGCCCGCACGATCCCCGGGACGCCATCGCGATCCGTCACCGCCAGCGCCGGCAGGCCCAGCGCATGCGCGCGTTCGACAAGTTCGTCGGGCCGCGAGGCGCCTTCCAGAAAGCTGAAGTGGGTTTTGACCCACAGCGGTACGTACGGCGTTGTCATTCCAAAAAACCGTGGCAAAACCATGCGTCCCGTGCGGGCTCATGGAACACCCAGAGCACCGTGCCGCGGTCCGTTGTGGCGTAGCCGTAGTCGCGGCAGCGATCGGTCTGGCTGATCGAGCGCCACCAGCCGCCGGCCAGGCGATACGGACCGTCAAAGTGCACAACCGTCTCGGGCCTGAACGGCGCGAGCCGCCACGGTCGATTGCCCGGCGGCTTGGGCGGCAGGCGGGCGGGCTGGCTCAGCAGGCGGCGGACGAGCTGCAGCGGCGGTTGCTGTGGCAGGCGGATCACGTTGTCCGGCTGCTGCGGCGCGCGCGCCGTCTGGATCCGCAGCTTGCGCAGCGGCAGCCAAGCGAACTGGCCCTCGGGCAGCCACGCCGACCGCACCGTCGCCGCCACCACCGCGTCTTCGCCAAACAGCGCGCGCAGCCGGGCCAGCGCCAGCGCCGCGGCATGCGGATCCCGCTGGCCCTGCAACTGCCACAGCGCCAACTGCTCTGCCGTCGCGGGCACACCGTGCAGCGCCAGCCGCAGCGTCTTGACCGCGGCTGCCAAGGGCGTGCGATCCAGCGCCAGTCGCACCAGATCGAGCAGTTGCAGCTCCTGCAGCGTCGGTTCAGCGGGTTGCAGGTGCAGCGGAACATCGGCCAGCGCGGCCTCGTCCAGCACCAGCAGCACCTCCAGCCGCGCCACGGCTTGCCGCCGCGCCACAAGCAGCGGCAACAGCTGGGCCAGCAGCCCCTTGGCGGCAAACAGCAGGCGCTCGGCGTTGTTGTCAGCCGGCTCAAAGTCGCGCGCCGCCACCGGTTCAGGCGTTGGCAGTTCCGCGGCGAGCGGCATCGGCACGTCATGCGCCAGGCGCCGCCGCAGCATCGCCACCTGCAGCCCCATGCGCTCACGCAGCGCGGTCTCCGGCAGCTTGGCCAAATCGCCCAGGGTCGCCACGCCCAGCCGCTCCAGCTCATCGCGCAGCTTGGGGGCGATGCCCCAGGTCGCGCCCAGGCTCGCGAGCTGCACCTGCGCGCACGTCTGCATCTCCTGCTGCGGGTCGATGAGCACGCGCACGCCGTGAAAATGCCGGGCGATCGCGTAGGTAGCCAACCGGTCAAAACCCAGCACAACGGCGGCGTACCAGCCTGCTTCGCGCAGTTTGACGCGAATGGCCTCGCTCCACTGCGCGTGGATCGCCGCCAGCGGCAGGTCCGGATAGAAGCGCGAGAGGCCATTGGCGTCCAGCCAGAAAACGCCGGGCTCCTGCCGCGCCGGCTCCACCAGCGGCGTGAACGTCCGCAGCAGCTCGGCGATCGCGGAGATCGCCGCCTGTTGTTCCGCATCCGGCACCAGCCCGGCGCGCAACTGCGCACACAGGCTCAGGGCGTGGCCGTAACGCGCGCCCGTCCGCACTCCCGCCGCGCGCGCCGCCCGGTTGCTCCACAGCACCACGCCTTGCGGATGGAGTTCATCGACAATCACCGCGGGCAAGTTCGCCAGCTCGGGCTCGCGCCGCACCAGGCATTGCAGCGGCAGCGCCGGCACGTCAACGCACGCCAGGCGCTTGGCGTCAGAGTTCCAGACCATCCGGCCCTCCGCTGACTTCTGCGCGCAACGTCGCCGGGCCACGCCGCTTGTCTTTCTTGACGTCCAGCCGCAGCCGCCGCGGATCCTCGCGATCGCGCGCCACCGTCAAACGCAGCGACACCAGAGAAGTCTGCAGAAAACCTTGATTTTCTTGCTGCGTGCCGTGTTCTGCGGGCTCCGGCGTCAAGAACACGAGCGCGGCCGCGTGCTTCTGGCACAGTCCGAGCAGCCGGCCCAGGGCATTGTCCAGCGATCGCGAGGCATCCAGCGCCCGTTGGCTCGCCGCCGTGGCATCGATCGCGCACAGGCCAAAAGCGCCCGACCGCAGCAGCACATCGGCCGCGCGCAATTGCGCCTGAAGGTCCGGCAGCCGCAACATGGGCAGGCGATCGAGGGTCACGCCCGCGCGCTGCAAGTCCGGCGGAAATGGCGTGCTTTCAAGCGTGTGCAGCCAGATCGCGACGTCCCCCGCCGCCTGCACTTGCGTCGTCAACTGCGCCAGCCACGCCAGCCGCAGCGAGCGCGCGCCCCCCACGACCTCCACGAGACGACCGACCAGATCGGGCCAGTCGAGCCGCTGCTGTCCCGGTCGCCGCGCGCGATCGAGATCCGCCAACGTCTGGAATGTCTGGAGGGTTTGCTGGGCGGTCAGGTTGTGCGGCAGCGGTTTCATCCCCGCCAGTATACTGAACGCATGTTCAGTGTACAGCGGGATCTGCTGGGTCGGCTAAAACGCGATCCCGCCGTCGACGTCGATCGTGCGGCCGTTGAAATAGTCGCACTCCAGGCAGAATTTCACCGCCAGCCACAGGTCCTCAGGCTGGCCCACGCGGCCGACGGGAATCGTCGCGACAAAGGCCTCCAGCGCTTTCTGGTTCATGCCCGCCGTCATCGGCGTCTGGACCATGCCCGGCGCCACGCAGCAGACGCGGACGCCAAACGGCGCGAATTCACGGCTCCACGTCACGGTATTGGCGGCCATCGCGGCCTTGCTCGCGACGTAGTTGGACTGGCCGCGGTTCCCGTGCCGCGCGATCGAGCTCATGTTGACGATGACGCCCGGCTTCTGATCGGTCTCCGCCATCTTCGCGACGACTTCGCGCACCATCCACATCGCGCCGGTCAGGTTGATGCCGAGCAGCGCCTGCCACTTGGCCGTCGGAAACCGCACGATCTCGCCCGTCGCGCGGTCCTTCTTGACCAGCAGCCCGTCGGCGATGATGCCGGCATTGTTGACCAGCCCATTCAAGCCGCCCATCTCGCCGTGCGCCCACTGGACAAAATCCGCGACTTCAGACTCCACGCTCACGTCCAGCCGGCGCTTGTGCACGCCCGCCGGCAAGTTCTGCGTCATCGCCGCGTCATTGATGTCGCCCGCGCACACCTGCGCCCCGGCTTCAAACAGCCGCGTGGCAAAGTGCGCGCCCATGCCGTTGCCGGCACCCGTGACAATAATTTTCAGATCGGCCAGTTGCATCCGGTTCTCCTCGCCCGATCGCCGTCGTGGGGATCGTTTGGCGCGCGGAGGGTAGCAAAGAACCCGTCCGGGCGCCTGCCCTACGCAATAATGTGGATTGTATGGCAATCCGATGACAGAGCACCCGCGGTTTGCGTTGACAGGGCTCGGCGCACTGCTTGGCTGGAGGGGGCAGCCGTGAGGGGTGCCCGGAGGAGAGCCATGCACACGATTTCTGCCAACCGCGCCGTCGCGCTTTTCGCACTGCTCCTGTTGTCCGCTTGCGGCACCAAGGCGTCTACGGATTCGCGTCAGTCCGATTTCACCTCGCTCAAGCCCGGTACCAGCGGCAACCAGAAAGCCGGCAGCGCGGACACGTCCGCTGCGGCCGACAGCGGGACCAACGCCGTCAAGATCGAGGACAGCGACGTCGTGCGCATGGTCGGCGACAAACTCTACATCCTGAACGCATTCCGCGGACTGCAGGCGGTCGATGCCGGTGATCCGCTCGCGCCCAAGCTACTGGGCCACGTGCCCGCTCAGGGCACGCCGCGGGAAATGTACGTCGCCGATGGCCTCGCGACCGTATTGCTGAGCGAACACTACAGCTTCGCCAGCACCAGCCCGGGCCAGTTGCAGTCGACAGTCGGCAGCCAAGTCCAGGTCATCGACCTCGCCAACCCCGCCGCGATGAAAACCGCCGTGTCGATCGACTTGCCCGGCTGGGTCGTCGCCAGCCGCCGCATCGACAACCGCCTGATCGTCGTCACTGCAGACGTCGGCCAAACGCCATGGTGGGGCTGGTGCTGGGGGCCATACGCCTGCATGTCCAGCGCAACGAGCGATGTGGCAACCGGCGGCGGCTCCGCCACATCGACCGCATCCAGCCCCGCCAGCATGTGGTGGCCTTGGGGCGGCTACAGCTACGGCGCGTGGGCAGCCAGCGGCCGCGTCAGCATCATCGACCAGCAGGACCCCAAGAATTCCAAGCTGCTGGGCAGCGTGCAGTTTGACGGCGGCGTCGCGCTTGCGGTGATCCAGCCCGGGGAAGTGCTGGTCCTCGGCTCGCAGTGGCAGACCGTCAACAACGCCTCGCAGCGCATCGATCGCACGCAGCAGATCGCCATTGCCGCGGATGGTTCGGCCAAAATCGCGGCGACGGATACACAGACGCTGACCGGCAATGATGTCTGGTATGCCGGACTGCGGAGCGCTGCGGCGCTTGGCGCGGGTGAATTGGCCGTGACTTCATCCACCTACCAGAACGGCACGCAGCCGACCGTGGGCGTGCAAGTGCAGCACCGCAAGGTCGCCGACGGCAAGTGGACCGATTTGGGCACGTGGCAAGCGAGCACGCCGCAGGGCTGGTGGGACGTGCGTTTTGACGGCAAGGTCGCGCTTGTCAGCGAAGGCGGCTGGGAGAGCAAGACCAACGGCGTGACGTCGACGACGCTGCATGTCCTGGATCTGGCCGCGGCGCCGACGGAGACGGCACAACTCGCGTTGCCGGGGAGCAGCCAGCCGGTGCTGGCCACCTCGCTCGCGCAGACCGCCCCGGGCCTGTGGCTGCTGAGCGGCGTGTTGGCCGACCAGACGGGTGCGGGGCAAACGACGCTGCGGACGCTGTCCTTGGCGGACATCAAGAAGCCCAAACTGCTGGGCCAGGCGACGGTGAATGGCGGCTATGCGTGGTGGGGCACGGGTACGGAAGTGCTGGAGGGCGCGGGCGTGATCCTTGCGGCGACCCAGAGCGCTGACGGCAAGACGCCGAATACGCTGAAGATCGTCAGTTTTGATGGCGCGGGCGCGCTGACGCTGCACGGCGCGTTTGGCTCGAATCTCGTCTCGTGGTGGCAGCTGCGCAGCCTCGCGGCGGGGACCAAGCTGTGGCGCGTGGGCAATCAGGCGCTGGAGAGCGTGGACATCGCCAACCTCGATCAGCCCAAGCCGCTGGGAACGCTGGAGCTGGCCGCGCAGGTGAGCGCGCTCGCGAGCGTGTCCGGGCGCGTGGTGGCGCTCGTCACGGATTGGCAGACCAACACCGCGCAACTGCGGACGTTGCAGAAGGACGCGATCGACGAACAGCACGTCGACGCCAAGCTGACGGTGCCCGAAGGCTGGGGACGGCTGGTGGTCGTGGGCAACATCGTCTGGTTCATCGGCAACCAGACCGTCCGGGCGTTTGACTACACCGATCCGCTGCAGCCCAAGGCGCGCGGCACGTGGACGACGAACGGCACGAGCAACTTGTGGTACGACTTGAGCGGTGCGGTGCAAAAAGGCAGCGTGCTGTGGCTTGTGGGCCACCAGTCGACCGCGACCTACGGCGATGCGGATGCGTGCTCGTGGACTTCCGTTGACGGTTCCAGCGAGCCGGGCCAGCCGGGGACGGACGCCAGCGATCCGACTGCGGACGCGGCGAGCAAGACGGATGCCGACGCGTACGCCAGCGTCGACGGCGACAGCAAGACGGACGCGGATGCCGGGTATCCGGAACAGAAGTGCATCGTGTCATGGCAATACACGACGAGCGTGACGGCGCTGGACCTGAGCAACCCGGATCAGCCGGTATTGCAAGGCGCCGTCAACCTGCCGGACGCGGCGTGGGCGTGGGGCGCGCAGGTCAATGGCGACACGCTGTGGATGACGCACTACGAGTCTGCGCAGGGCGCCGATGGCACGTGGTACGGCAAATACTATCTGGATCGCGTCAATGTCGCCGATGCGCAAGCCCCCGCATTGGTTGCCAAAGTCAACGTGCCGGGCTGGATTGTCGGTTTTGCCGCGGACGGCAGTCACGCCTACGCACTGGATTGGCAGCCCAAAGCCGGCACGCAGCCGCAGGATGGCCAGATCGAGAGCCTGTTGGACGTGCTGAGCCTGGAAGGCGACAAGGCCTACCTCGCGGGTCAGATGACGCTGCCGGGTTCGGCGGGCACAGCGCTCGTGAACGGCACGGCGCTGTACGTGATGGCGTGGCAGTATCCGTGGCTGGCCAAGACCGGTGCGGACACGGCGACGGTGCCGCAGACGCAGCTCTTTGTCGTGGACGTCGCCCAAGCCGATGCGCCCAAACTGGCGCAGACGCTCAATCCAGGGGCGCCGATCGGCGCGCTGAGCGTCCACGGCACGACGCTGTTGGCGAGCATTGGCTGGGGCGCGGGCGTGCAGACTTGGCAAATCACCGATCCGCTGGCGCCGCAGTTCAAGGCGTTCACTTCTGTGCAGGGACAGACGTATGATGTCCTGGAAATGGCGAGCGGCCTCTGGCTACCGACCGGCTGGCCGGGCATCCGGATCGTCACACCGTAACGCATTGGGGCACGCAACATGAACCGATTCTTGGCACTCTTGCTCGCGCCATTCGCGCTGACCGGCTGCGGCGCAAGTACGACCGCGCGCCTCAAGCTGCCCGAGTTGCGGACCGTGGCGCACGTCGACCTGGGCCGCTACCTCGGCACGTGGTACGACGTCGCCAGCTTTCCGCAGTCCTTCCAGCGCGGCTGCACCGGCACCACCGCGGTCTACACGTTGCGGGACGACGGCGACATCGACGTGCTCAACCGCTGCCGCAAAGGCTCGCTCGACGGCGAATTGGACACGGCCAAGGGGCGCGCGCGCGTGGTCGACACCGCCACCAACGCCAAACTGGAAGTCAGCTTCTTCCGGCCTTTTTGGGGCGACTACTGGATCATCGACCTGGGCGCCAACTACGAGTACGCCGTTGTCGGCCATCCTGGCCGCGACTACCTGTGGATCCTCAGCCGCACGCCGACGATCGACCCGACGGTGTACGCCGGCATCCTCGAGCGCCTGCAGGATCAGGGCTACGAAGTCGCACGCTTGAACCGCACGCCGCAACAGCGAGAAACGCCGTAGTTGTTGCCGCGGGCCGAGGAGAGCGCTACACCCTCTGAAATTGGCCGTACCGTGGCCGGGAGGATGCATGTCCCAGCACACAAGCCCGCGCGTTCTGGAGCAGTTGTTCGCCAACAACCGCACGTGGGCGGCAAACCGAATCGCGGAAGACGCGGATTTCTTCCGCAAGCTTGTCGCGCAGCAGGCGCCCGAATTCCTGTGGATCGGCTGTTCAGACAGTCGCGTGCCCGCCAACGAAATCGTCGGCCTCCATCCCGGTGAGCTGTTTGTGCACCGCAACATCGCCAACGTCGTGGTGCACACGGATCTCAACTGCCTATCCGTGCTGCAGTTCGCCATCGATCTGCTCGGCATCAAGCACGTCATCGTCTGCGGCCACTACGGCTGCTCGGGCGTGCACGCGGCGCTGACCAAACGGCGCGTGGGCTTGGCGGACAACTGGCTGCGGCATGTGCAGGACGTGGCGACCAAGCATGCCGGCGCGCTGGATGCATCGCGGTCTGATCGCGAGCGCCACGATCGGCTGTGCGAACTGAACGTCATCGAGCAGGTGAGCAACGTGTGCCAGACGACGATTGTCCGCGACGCCTGGGAGCGCGGCCAGGAACTGACCGTCCACAGTTGGATCTACGGGCTGGAAGATGGCGGCCTCCGCGATCTCGGTGCGACGGTGAGCGCACCGGATCAGGTCGCGCCGCTGCTGGAAGAAACGCTGCGGCGCTACGCTGTGCGGGTCTAGAGACCCGACACTTGCCCCGCGGTGAGGCCAACGTGCAGCACATTCACCGACTGTCCAAACCGCGCTGGCGCCGGGCGAAGAATCGACTATTCTGAGAAAGTTCTTATGCTCCTCACAAGACCGCCGCTGGCATTTGCGCCATGCTACCGGAACGATGCGCGCACTCCCGCCTATTCTAGCCACTTTCTTGCTCCTGCTGCCCACGGCGCACGCGCTGGATTTTGCTGGCGCCATCGGCCTGACGCCCAGCCTGCCGCAGTTCCAAGCCGCGCAAAATGCCTTGAAGATTCGGGTCGATCTGGACCGCTCGCTGCCGTCGGTGTCAGGCAATCCAGAGGCGACGTTGAGTCCGGGCATTGGCTTTGGTCCCAGCGGCACCGGGCCGGCGCTGCAGTTGGCGCTCGTCCAGTCGTGGAACCTCGGCGACCTGCGGCAGACGCGCGAGGATGCGGCGCGGACTGAACGCGCGGCGCTGACGGCGGACGTGCGTGCGCGGCAGTTGCGCCTGAAGCTGGACGCCGCCCGGGCTTGGCTGCAGCTGGCGGAAGCGCAGAAGCTCCTGCAAGCGGCGCTGGCGGAACAGGTGCTCGCGGCGGAACTGCAGCAAATGACCCAGAAGGCGGCGCAACGCGGCGCGCTGACGATGGCGGATGCCGCGGAGGCGCGGGCGTTTACCGGGGAAGCGGAGCTGCGCGCCGTGTTCTATGAAGGGGAAGTGCATGACCGCGCCGCCGAGTTGGCGCGGCAATGCGCGCTGCCGCCGACGCCGCTGCCCGAGGCGACGGGACAGCCGCCGGCCGTGACGCTGCCGGACGAGGCGCAGTGGCTGCAGATCGTGGCGCGCGCGGCGGAGATGCCGGAAGCGCGGACGCGGCAATTGCAGGCCGACGCGGAGCGCGCGCGGATGGCGGAGATGCGGGCGATGCACGCTTCCACGCTGCAAATCGGCGGTCTCTTCCAGCGCGACGCGGCCGGCGACATGCAGGCGCTGGCGACCGTGGGGATTCGGTGGGCAGCGTTTGACCATGGCCAGCGCGCGACCGCTGTTGCCGCCGAACAGACAGCGCGCGCTGAGGGCGAAGCGGCGCAGGCCAACCACGATGGCGCGCACCTGCTGGCGATGGCATGGCACGAAGTGGAGCACAGCCGCGAGCGTGAGGCCGTGCTGCGGCAGAAGATCATGCCGGCCGTTGAGGACCTGGTGCGACTGCGCGAGCAGGCGTTCAGCCGCGGCGCCGCCACGGTGTTCGAGGTGCTGCGGGCGCGACGCGATCGCAGCGAAGCCAACCGACGGCTGACTGAAGCCGAGACCGAGCGCCTGTGGGCGGAAATCAAGGCGTGGCTGTTGCACGCGGCGCTGAATGAACGCGCCGAATCCAGCACAGGAGGCCAGCCGTGAAACGCGTTGTTGCTTTGGCAGTGCTCGCCGGCTGTACCCAGCCGCCGCCCGTGCCGCCCACCCAGCCCGCTGACAACGCCGCGTCGAGCGTGGAGACACGCTGGCTGACCGTGACGCCCGCGACCGATCAGGCGATTCTGGAAGCGACGGCGTGGACCGTTGCGGCACCGGGTGGTGCCGCGCTACTGACGACAACGGTGCGCGGCCGCATCGAGCGCGTGCTGACCCGGGCGGGCGATCGCGTGCACGCGGGCGATGCGTTGGTGGTGCTGCGCGCGCCGGAGCTGGTGTCGGCGGTGGCCGCGCGCGCGTCGGCGCAGAAGCGGATCACCGCCTATGAGAAGCACGTGCGCGAGCTGACGTCTTTGCGCAAGGACGGCCTGCTGCGTGCGGCGGACCTGTTCCAGGTGGAAGCGCAACTGGCTGACATTCAAGCGGAAAAATCGGCGGCTGACGCGATCCTGCGCGGCGCAGGGCTGGACGATCGCGCGGCGCTGGAAGTGCAGCAGACGGGCCTCTGGACCCTGCGTGCGCCGATCGACGGCGTGGTGCGCGCGGTGACGGCAGAGATGGGCGGCTTGGCTGAGCCGGGTGCACCGCCGCTCGTGCAATTGGTCGGCGACCGTGCGGCGCGCGTGGAGGCGCACTTGCATCAGGTGTTGCCCGCGGGCGTCCGCGTGCGCTTTGAGCCGACGCTCGGGCCGTCCGTCGACCTGCAGGATGCGGCGACGGCGACGGCGATCGACCCGCAAGACGGCAGCCTCATCCGCTGGTTTGAGCCGGCCGCGCCGACCGACTTGCCGAGCAATCTGCGCGGTCGTCTCGTTGTCGCCGCGCTGCCCGAAGGCGCTTTCCAGGTGCCGGCGCGGGCGCTGGTGCAGCGGCCTGATGGCGCGGCTGTCGTGTTGAAACAGGGCAGCGGCGCCGTGTTTCGTCGCGTTGAAGTGCTGGCGGTGTCCGGAACTTCGGCCATCGTCCGCGGCGTCCAAAAGGCCGACGTGATCGCCGCCGAAGCCGATCGTTCCCCCTTGGCCCGGCCGCCGGAAGCAGGCCAATAACATGATTGAGGCCATCACCCGCTGGTCCCTGCATCACCGCGGCTTCGTGCTGGTGCTGACGGCGATGGTTGTCGGCCTCGCCGGTTTCTACGGCTCGCGGCTGCGGCTGGACGCGCTCCCGGACACGACGTCCAATCAGGTGCTGGTGCTGACGCGCGCGCCGGGTCTTGTGCCGGTAGAAGTTGAACGCCTCGTGACCCGGCCGATTGAAACTGCGCTGGGTGGCGTGCCTGGGATGGTGGCGCAGCGGAGCCTGTCGCGTTATGGCCTGTCATCGGTGACAGCTGTGTTTGCCGACGACGTCGACGGTTACCGCGCCCGGCAGGTCGTGCAGGAGCGGCTGAATCTCGTCGTTGCCGACCTGCCCGTCGGCGTCGAGCCGCCCGAGCTGGGGCCGCTCACGGGCGGTCTGGGCGAGATCTACCATTTTGCCGTGCGCTCGCCGGAGCGGACCAAGGCCGAACTGCTGGAGTTGGTGCAATTGCGCATCGCGCCGCTGCTGCGACAGGTGCCCGGCGTGGTGGAAGTGAACTGGTGGGGCGGCGAGCGGCGCAGTCTGGACGTGCTGGCGCGACCGGCGGATCTGGCGCGGCTGCACTTGACCATCGCGGACCTGATCAACGCGATGCACAAGGCGATCGGCGCGGCGCCGGGAGCGTCCGTGGCGGCGGGCGGCGGCCAGGTGCTGCTGCGCGCCGTGTCGTGGCCCAATCGCCCGGAGCAACTTGCCGCGGCGATCGTGCGCGCGCCGCAGCCGGGCGATCCGACGTCGATCCGCGTGAGCGACGTGGCGGACGTGGTGGAAGGGGCGCTGCCGCGCATTGGTTCCGCGACCGCCAACGGCAAGGGCGAGACGGTCTACGTCATGGTGCAAATGCTGCGCGACGCCAACGCCCTGGAAGTGACGCACGGCGTACGCGCGCAGATGCCCAAAGTGCGGGCGATCCTGCCGCCCGACGTGCGGTTGGACATCATCTACGACCGCGCTGAGCTGGTTGGCAAGACGCTGGAGACGGTTGGCAAGAACCTGCTGGAAGGCGGACTGCTCGTTGTCGCGGTGCTGCTGCTGCTGCTCGGCAGCCTGCGCGCGGGGCTGCTTGTGGCGCTGTGCATCCCGCTGAGCATGGTCTGCGCCGCCGCCGGCATGGTCTGGGGCGACATCGCCGGCAACCTGATGAGCCTTGGCGCCATCGATTTTGGCCTGCTTGTCGACGGCGCGGTCGTCATGGTCGAGG
>CAINLT010000174.1 GCA_903850505.1 uncultured Myxococcales bacterium
CTTCGAGCGACAAGACGGAATCTGGACGCAGCAGGCGTACTTGAAGGCGTCGAACACCGACAAGACCGATTTCTTCGGCACTTCGGTTGCCATCGACGGCGACACGATGGTCATCGGCGCGCCCAACGAGGCAAGCGGCGCGCTGGGCGTCGACGGCGATCAGGCGGACAACAGCTCGCCCCTGACCGGCGCAGCCTATGTGTTCGTGCGCAAGGGCGGAGTGTGGAAGCAGCAGGCGTACTTGAAGGCCTCCAACGTGAACGCGAAGACGAATGGCTCCGGCGCCTTGTTCTTCGGACAGTTCGTGGCCATCTCCGGCGACACCATCGTGGTCAGCGCCGAAGAGGAGGCGGGCAACGCGAACGGCGTTCCTGGCAAGCCGGGCGATTACACGACGATGCAGAGCGGAGCAGTTTACGTCTTCGTGCGCAAGAACGACGTGTGGACCCAGCAGGCGTACCTGAAGGCATCAAATATTGAATTCATGGCCCTTTTCGGCTCCAACGTCGCCATCGACGGGGACACGTTGGCCGTTTCGGCGTTCTACGAGGAGAGCAGCGCGACAGGCGTGAACGGCGACCAGACGGACAAGAGCGCGGGCGCCAGTGGCGCCGTCTATGTCTTCGAGCGACAAGACGGAATCTGGACGCAGCAGGCGTACTTGAAGGCGTCGAACACCGGTAAGGGCGACTACTTCGGCTGGGGATTGGCCATCTCCGGCGAGACCATCCTCGTCAGCGCGCTGAACGAGGACAGTAGCGCCACCGGCGTGAACGGCAATCAAGCGGACGACAGCGCCAAGGACAGCGGTGCGGCGTATGTCTTCGGGCGCGAAGCCGGCATCTGGAAGCAGCAGGCGTACTTGAAGGCGTCGAACACCAGCGCGGCTGCGGGCTTTGGCGACTTCGTCGCGCTTTCTGGCGACACGGCAGTGATCGGCGCAGAGGGCGCCAAGGACGGCGGCGCCGCCTACGTCTTCTTGCGCGAAGCCGGCGTGTGGAAGCAGCAAGCGTCCTTGAAGGCCTCGAACGGTGGCGGCATCTTCGGCAGTGCGGTGGCCGCCGACGGTGACACCATCGTCGTTGGCGCAAGTATGGAGTCCAGCGCCGCGACCGGCATCGACGGCAACCAGCTCGACAACAGCGGAAAGAACAGCGGCGCGGCGTACTTGTTCAAGCGGCAAGGCGGGGCGTGGACGCAGACGGCCTACATCAAGGCTTCGAACACCGACGCGGGCGACGGCTTCGGGTGGCCCATCGCGCTCTCGGGCAATGACCTGGTCATTGCGTCGGCGCAGGGCGAGGACAGCAACGCCACCGGCGTGAACGGCAACCAAGCCGACAACAGCGCCAAGGATAGCGGGGCAGTGTACGTCTTTGCCCTGGATGCTTCCTGCGACGACAAGAACCCATGCACGAACGACGCTTGCGTCGCGGGCAAGTGCCTGCACACCCAGAACACCTTGCCCTGCGACGACGGCGACGGCTGCCCGGGCGACGTGTGCGCGGGCGGCATGTGCGTGGGCAAGCCGGGCGAGTGCAGCTGCGGGTTACCGGTGAGCGCGACGGAGACGTACATCAAGGCGTCGAGCGTCGACAAGCCGGGGCATTTCGGCGCCTTTCTCGCGATGGACGGCGACACGATGGTCGGGGGCAGCTATGGCGGGGCGGCGTATGTCTTCGTGCAGAAGGGCGATGTGTGGGCGCAACAGGCCACCTTGAAGCCACCGAAGTCGCTCTCGAACGGCTATTTCGGCACGAGCGTCGCCATCTCCGGCGATACCATCGTGGTAGGCGACGCGCAGGTTTCCGACGCGGCAGGAGCGGCCGATGTCTTCGTGCGGCAAGGCGTTCTCTGGACGCAGCAGGCGTCGCTGGCACCTAATGCCGCAGCGAAGTGGCAACAATTCAGTAACGTCGTGGCCATTTCCGGTGACACCATCGTCGTCGGCACCTACGCAATCTCGCCAGACGGCACCGAACCGGGTTACAGCGGCGCGGCCTACGTCTTCGTGCGGCAAGCCAACGTCTGGACCAAGCAGGCCGACTTGAAGGCGTCGAACCCTGCCGCGTGGGCCCAGTTCGGCTCCAGCGTCGCGATCAGCGGCGACACGATCGTCGTCGGCGCCGAGAACGAAGCCAGCAAGGCGACAGGCATCAACGCCGACCAGACCGACACGAGCGCCAATGGCAGCGGCGCTGCGTATGTCTTCGTGCGCCAAGGCAGTTCGTGGACGCAGCAGGCGTACGTGAAGGCGTCGAAGAACAACACGAAAGCGCATTTCGGCGGCACGGTGGCCATCTACGGCGACACGGTCGCCGTAGGCGCCGATAGCTTCCCGGCCTTCGGCTCCCCTGGCGGGATCAGTGGCACCGTCTACGTCTTCGTGCGCCAGGGCAGCGTGTGGTCGGAGCAGGCGGCGCTGAAGGCCTCGAACGCAAGCATCAACGATGGGTTCGGTTACGGGCTCGCGCTCTCTGGCGACATCCTGGTGGCAGGCGCCTTCAAGGAGGCCAGCGCAGCAACCGGCGCCGGTGGCAACCAGGCCGACACCAGCGCCAAGGACAGCGGCGCGGCCTACTTCTTCGTGCGCAAAGGCGGCGTTTGGACCCAGCATGCATACCTGAAGGCCGCGAACGCGCAGGCGGGCGACATGTTCGGCCAAGCGGTTGCGCTGTCGAGCACGACCGTCGTCGTCGGCGCCGCCACGGAGGCGAGCAAGGCGACTGGAATCAACGGCAACCAAGCGGACAACAGCGCGCCCGAGAGCGGCGCGGTCTACGCCTTCCAGCTCGCGGACCCGTGCGACGACAACAACCCCTGCACCAACGACGCCTGCTCGGCCGGGACCTGCATCCACATCAACAACACCGCCCCCTGCCCCATCGGCACCTGCAGCGGCGGCGTGTGCAAGTAGGCCGGCCGGTTGCGTCCATCACCCAACAAGCGTACGAAACCAGATCGAACGGGTGGCGGGGGGAACCATGGGGCTGCGAATCGGTGTCTGGGGTTGGCTATTGTGCCTGGCGACAGTCGCCGGGTGCTCGAGTCGCGACAGCGGCGCCAGCGCGCCAGCGGCGTTGGATGCAAAGGCCAACGTCGACGTTCCAAGCGGGATCGGCGACGCCGCGGACGCGCTTGCGGACGATACCGTTGCCGCACCGCAGGACGCGGCCGGCGAGGAGGTCGCTGGGCCCGACCTTGCCATCCCCGCAGACGCTGCCGACTCGGACATGAACCTGCCCTGCGCACCGACGGGTTGCGACGACGGCAACCCGTGCACCACCGACTCCTGCGTGGCGGGCGCTTGCATGCACACGAACAACAGCCTCGCCTTCGTCGACAGCAACGCGTGCACCAGCGGCGATGTCTGCCAGGGCGGCGTGTGCGGCGGGACGCCGGGGCCGTGCAAGTGCGCAGCCACTGCTGCGGTGCAGCAGGCGTACGTCAA
>CAINLT010000175.1 GCA_903850505.1 uncultured Myxococcales bacterium
CGCAGCGAGCCGGTAGCTCAGCCGGTAGAGCAGCAGACTTTTAATCTGTTGGTCGAGGGTTCGAACCCCTCCCGGCTCACCGTTCGAGGTTACCGTTTCTGTTTGTCCCGACGACCCCATCGTCTAACCAGGTTAGGACACCGGCCTTTCACGCCGTTAACGCGGGTTCAAATCCCGCTGGGGTCACCAAATCCAAGCACGCAAGCCAACACGGTCCAGGTTCGCCTGGGCCGTGTTCGCGTTTTTGCCCCAGCCGAAGAAGGGCTCCTGACAACTTCAGATCCTGACAGTGAATCGGCGCAAGGGGCGACTTCGTTCGCTGCCCCAGCGGCTCGCGAAGCGACAGCCACTCTGCACCCGCGGCTCGCGAAGCGACAGCCTACTCTGCCCCGCGGCTCGCGAAGCGACAGCCTACTCCGCCCAGCGGCTCGCGAAGCGACAGCCGACTCCGCCCCAGCGGCTCGCGAAGCGACAGCCACTCTGCCCCGCGGCTCGCGAAGCGACAGCCACTCTGCCCCAGCGGCTCGCGAAGCGACAGCCTACTCTGCCCAGCGGCTCGCGAAGCGACAGCCGTGAATCCCCAACCGGCCATCCCTCGCGCGTCAATCTACCAGTCGCGCACAGCAGCTCGAGCCGAGACGCGAGCGCGCCCGCAGCAGGCCGACCGAGCGTACTTGCGTACGCGACCGAGGCCTGCGAGGACGTAAGCCGCGTGTCGGCCGAGATGCGAAGCGCGACCGAGGCCTGCGAGGACGTAAGCCGCGTGTCGGCCGAGCTGCGAAGCGCGACTAGTGGTGGTGGTGGCCGCCGGGGCCGTGTACATGGCCGTGCTTCAACTCTTCCTTCGTCGCCTCGCGAATCGCGCCAACGGTGATGCGGAAACGCAGCGTCTCGCTCGCCAGCGGGTGATTCCGGTCGAGCACGACCTCATCGCCACGCACGCCGGCGATGAACGCCATCGACGATTCGCCCGCCTCGTCTTCCAGCTCAAGCGGCAGGCCGATCTCGATCTCAAAGTCTTCTGGCAGCGCATCGCGCGGCACCACGACGATCTTGTCTTCGTCGCGCACGCCGTAGCCGTCTTCCGGGCTGACCGAGATCTCGCGGGTGTCGCCCGTCGTGAGGCCGATCAACTGCGTCTCCAGGCCAGGCACGACGTTCTCGAAGCCGACGAGGAAGCAGAATTCGCCGTCCGAGGAGCTGTCGATGACCTCATCGTCCGCGAGGCGCAGTTCGTAATCGAGCGTAACAACAGTATTTTTGGCAATTTTCAGATTCTCTTGAGTCATGGTCGTTCCCCGGTTGAAAAGCGGCTCGCCGGCGCATCGGCATGACGCGCGGCGGCGAAGCCTACACGCGGTTTGCGGGCCTGACTACTTCTGAAAGTCGCTGGCGGCGCGCGGAATCAGCTTGTCATTGCCAAACGAGTAGAACACAAGGCCGCGAATCCACTGGAATGCATCGCCGACCGCGGGCCGCGCCATGTCGGTCGCCCAGGCGATGAGTTCGTCGTCAATGCGGAAATCACCGGTCACCAGCAGCTCGCCAAAATCCTGCGTTGGCTTGGCCGGATCGGCGTCCGCGTTCTGCTGCGTCACCGTCACCGGCCCCACCTGCACGAGCAGCGCGCGGTACGCCGGCGACTGCGCGTTGTCCGTCAGCACCGTCACGTCGACCATCAGCGGCACCGCGAGCGCAATGCCACCCGCATTCTGCAGCGTCGTGTTCTGGAGGATGCGCCGACCGTTCAGATCGGCCACCACGCCCGTCGCCGTCAGTTGCTGTCCCAGCTTGGGCAGCGACTGCCCGGTCGCGATTTGCATCTCAATGCCGCCATACAGGATCGTCGGGACCTGCTGCGCCCACACGCGCGGTGGCAGCGCCCCCTTGGCGGCCTTCGTTGCCGTCACCGTGAGCACGTTGGTCTTGACCTGTTGGCCCGCCACGCCATTGCCGAGGTTCTGGTTGATCTCGGTCACGTCCGCCGGCAGCACGGGGCACGGCGAAGCGCCCGGATTCGCCAGCGTCGGGCATGGATCGCACACGTCGCCCTTCCCGTCCGCGTCTGTGTCCTTCTGATCGGCGTTCGCCAAGGTCGGGCAATTGTCCACTGCGTTGGCCAGGCCATCGCCGTCCAGATCGTCCGGTCCGGGCTTGGGGCACACCGTCGCGTTGGCCACGATCGGGCAAACGTCGCACGCATCGCCCTGCTTGTCCGTGTCGAGGTCGCTTTGGTCGGGATTCCACACGTTGGGGCAGTTGTCCGTCGCGTTAGCCAGGCCATCGCCATCGCTGTCGCCCGCGGTCGGTTCCGCGCCCGTCACGTCGCAGTTGATGAGCGCATCGGCCTCCGCGCCGCACTTGAACAGCGGCCACAGGTTGTAGCCATAGGTGTAGGCCGCCGCCGGCTTGTCGGCCGCGAGCGCCGCCGCCAGTGTGGTCTGGAGCACGGTCTGGATGTCCGTCCAGCTCTGGATGCCCTTGTCCAGCGTCGCGTCCTTGATGCAGATCGACTTTTTCTGGCCGCACGCATCAAAAGCATCGCATCCGGTGGGCTGCAGCGCAGACACCAGCGCTTCGTCGCCGTACACCGGCTTGCCGGCGATCAGCACGAGCTTCACGTTCTCCGGTCGCGCCGCGATCACGGACTTGGCCGGCGTGCTGCGATCGCCCGAGAACACGGAGATGTCCGCGAGGTAGCCCGTCGCCAAGCGCCCGATGTCCGCGCCCGCGCCCAGCGCCTTCGCGGCTTCCGTCGTGACCATGTGCAGGAGCATGTCGTCCGTCAGCATGCCGCCCCAGCGCTTGTCGCTCAGCTTCTTGGCGCACTTCATTTCATCCAGCTGATTCATCGAGCCCGACGGCGTCCAGTCCGGGCCAAGCGCGACGGTCATGCCGAGGTTCAGCGCCGTCGGAATGCGCGTCGTGTCGCCGTAGAGGTCCAGATTGGACTGCGGCGACCAAATCAACTTCACACCGACCTGATGCGCATCGGCCAGTTCCGCGCCGCCCAGGCCGGTCGCGTGAATGAGCGCGACGCCCGGCAGCGCGAGGCCCTTGTCGACGAGCGTGTACCACTCCGCCTTGGAGCCCGCGTCGACGCCTTCGCCGAGGTGCAGGATCAGGCCTGCCGACGTGCCGTTTTTCAGCCCCGCCGACCAAGCGGCCGCATCCGCCGCCGTCGTGCCGCCGATCTTGGTGACCTGCGTGTCGATCGTGTAGCCGGTAAGGCCGCTCGCGCCGTGTGTGTCGTCCAGATCGCGGACCATGCCTTTGGCGCACAGCGGCACAGACGAGGTCACGCCCTGGATCGACGTCGTGCCCGCGACGATTTCACGCAGCTCCGTCCACTTGACCACTTCGCACTTGGCCTTGGTGAACGTCGTCTGCTGGGAGAACTTGAACGCCTTGTAACTGGAGTCAGCCTGCCACTGGTAGCGATCGCCGTACTTCTTGGTGTGCTGCCAGCGCGGCAAATGGTTGTACGTGCCATGGTCGTGCGGATTGATCAGGCCCGGCGTGATGATGCCGTCGGTGCACAACACCGTGGCCTTGTCAGCGTCCGGCGTGCTGCTGCAGTCGGCGCCAACGCAAAGGATCTTGCCGGTCTTGGCGGAGAGGAAGACTTCGCCGTCGTTGAGCGTGACATCGCCGGTCCAGACCGTGCCGCGGAGGCGGATGAGCGTCGGATCGCCCGAGACGGGGACGCAGTTGCCGACGGTCGTTGTCGTGTCGCTGCTCAGGCCGTCGCCACCCGTGCCGTCATCTGTGACGCCCACGTCGGAGGACGCCACGTCGGGCGACGCGCACGCTGCGAGGCTACAGACAGCGAGGAGCCACCACCGGGTCACTTGTCGGGACATCGAGATACCGTCGTTTGGGCGCATTTAAGCCTCCGGGCGCGGCATCCTAGCACATCTACCCCGTTGGCCGTCGAATCCGTGACAACTTCAACGGCTATTGCTACACTTGCCGAAGATTCGGCGCATCCGGCTTAGGGGAAGTCGGTTGTTAGCCGTCGCCGCGCTGCCGAAACGGCAGACTCGCCCCCGAACGCGCCGTCGAAACTGACTGAACTTGTATGCGAGGCCACATCATGAACGCTCGAATTTTGCTTAGCTTTCGCGTTTCGACGCTCTGTCGATTTCTGGCGGTAGGCAGCCTCGTGGCCAGCTTTGGCTTGGTCGGCTGCGGCACCAAGACGACGGCGACCGACGACACCACGGTCACCGAGCAGGACACAACGACGGACGATCTGGGCACTTCCGATGCGGATCGCGACGGCGACGACGCGACCGACACGACGGATCACGCGGACGGCACCGAACAGGCCGACGGCCACAGCGACGCCGATGCCACGACCGATCAGGGCGATGCCCCGGACGCGATCGACACGGGCTCAGACGTGGCCGTTGACGTCGACACCAGCAAGCCGGACATTCCGATCCCGCCGATCTGCCCCGAGGCCAAAGGCAGCTGCGCGCTTTGCACGCTCTGCCCGGCTTTCCCGGTCTGCACGTTGAAGGAAATCGGCAAGCCTGATCTCAAGACGTACCCGAATGATTGTGCGGCCATGTGCGCGCTGAACGCCATCAACTGGCCGAGTGAAGTCGGCACGCAGCTGTGGGCTTCTGAATGCCCCGCTTGCCCGCTCTGCACGCCGACCGACATGAAGACCGCGTCGCCGTACTGCGTGACGCTGAATTCGGGCGCCAAAGTCACGGTCGACCACCAGTGCGAAATTGGCTGCCTCCCCGACGCCAAGATGCAGGCGGACGGCAAGACGCCGGTTGCGAGCAAGGGCGCCTGCAAGGCCAAGTGCACCGACCCGGTCTCGAGCGGCGGCGCTGGCTGCAAGGTCAAGGGCCAGCCGATCTGCGCGCAGCAGGACAACAGCACCTACACCAACCAGTGCCAGATGGAGAACTGCGACATCGCCGGTTGCTACCCCGACGGCGCGTTGGCCAAGACCGCGGCGTGCGCGCCCGGCGCGATGACCAAGGAATGCGACGGCGCGTGCTACGACGCCAAGAAGACCCCGAGCTGCCCGGCCACGTGCTCGCCGGTGTGCGGCATCACGAAGAAGAAGCTGTCGACGGGCCAGACCCAGACGATTGGCACGAGCTTCCGTTCGTCGTGCATCGCGGCCGCTGAAGGCGCGACCGTCGGCGACTGCGCCGGCATCAGCAACTCCCCCGCGGATGCGTGCGCGGGCGGCGTGCTGTACACGGCCAAGGGCTGCTGCGAAAACGTCGACTACGGCATCATCCACCCGGTCTGCGCGTCGCAGACGGTGACCGGCAAGCCCGACCAGTACGTCACGTTCCAGAACCAGGGCGAATACGACTGCCTGACGACGGGCAGCTCGACGTGGACCTTCCAGTACGCGTCGGCGTGCGTCGGCAGCTGCAGCGGCAACTACCAGCCCGTGTGCGGCGCGGACGGCTTCACGTACCAGAACGCCTGCCAGGCGGACTACTACAATCCGCCCGCGGGCACGTTCACGTACACCAACGGCCCCTGCACGCCGTAAGACCTTGAATTAGCGCGGACGTTGCGGCGGTTCGGACTTCATCGCCGCCGCAACGGCCTCGCGCAACTCCTGCTCCGGCCGCCGCAGAAATGCCCACGGCTGTTGAGCCAACCACCGCAAAGCCGCCGTGCGCTGATACAGCTGGGCCATGCCCGGATGCGCCGCCTTGAGCCACTGCCGCACGGCGCCATAGCGCGCCACGAGGTCCGCGACGTCCTCCGGCCATGCCGATCGCGCCTCGCGTGCGAGCCGACCTGAGAGCCCCGGCGCGGCGCCTTTGCTGCCCACCGCGAGGGTCAGTGGTCCGGCATCTTCTTGGGCCATCAGGTAGACGCTGCACGCGTCTGGCACGTCCGCGGCGTTGCACAGCAAATGCCGGGCCTCGCAGGCGGCAAACACCTCGATGTCGACGCGGTCGCGGCCAGTCGCCGTCAGGCAGAACCACACGCCATCCAGATCCTGCGGCACGAATTCCCGCTGCGCGATCGCCAATCGCCCACCCTCCGCCAGCGCGCGAATTTCCGGCAGGACGTCTGGCGCAACCACCGTGACAACCGCGCGCGACGCCAACAGCCGCTCAATCTTGCCCAGCGCGACCGGACCCGCGCCCACGACGAGCACCCGCCGACCTTGCAGCAGAAGGCCAACCGCCAGCGGCGTCATGGCTGTTCCTGCGGCAAGTGCCCGCGCAGCGCCACGACGTTGCCGATCACCGCGACTGCCGGCGCGCTCAGCTTGTGGACGGCGATGTCTGCCTCGCACGTCGCCAGCGTCGATTGCCACGCGCGCGCTTGCGGCCACGAGGCGTGCATGAGGAACGCGATCGGCAGGTCGCCCGGATAGCCCAGCGCCCGCAGCTGCGGCAGCCAGTGCGGCAGCGTGTGGACGCCCATGAGGATGACGAGCGTGCGGCGCGGCTCAAACGGCGGAATCGCCGGCCGTTGGCCTTCGTGCTGCGGATGCGCCGAGACGACGCAGAAGGAATCGGCAACACCGCGGTGTGTCAAGGGAATCCCAGCCAGCAGCGGCGCCGCCAGCGACGACGACACGCCGGGCACGACTTCACACGGCACGCCCGCTTCTGCGAGCGCGAGCGCCTCCTCACTGCCTCGGCCCAGCACGTAGGGATCGCCGCCTTTGAGCCGCACCACCGCGTTGCATTGGCGCGCCAGATCGATCAGCAGCGCGTGGATGCCCTGTTGGCCCAAGCCATGATCGCCACTGCGTTTTCCCGCGTCGATGCAGCGCGCCGACAAGTCGGCGTACATCTCCGGCAGCACGAGGCTATCGTGGACAACGACGTCAGCGCTTTGCAGCAGCCGCAGGGCGCGCAAAGTCAGGAGATCGGGCGCGCCAGGCCCCGCGCCGACCAGATAGACGGTGCCAGGACGGGCGAGACGAGGCGATGGCGGCAAGTTCGACTGCATGGGCGGCGGAGGCTAGCACGCGGTCTGTGGTCCGTCAGCCAGATGCCGGCAACCGCGCAAAAAGTGGCGCATCCGCAGCGCGGGGCTACGCTGACGCCGGGGTTTCCGATGACCATGGCACAGACTGCAAATCCGCCGTTCGCGTTCACGCGCCTGCTCAAGCCGTTTGAGACGTTGGGCGCGATCACGCTGTTCACGTTTTCCGCGCTGGGCAAGACCGTGCGGCGGCCCTTTCGCATCGCGCTGATGACGCAGATCCTGGAATTTGTCGGCGTCGGCTCGCTGGGCATCGTGCTGCTGACTGGCGTGTTTACCGGCGCGGTTTTTGCCATCCAGACGGCCGTTGCCTTTGAGCTCTTCAACGCCAAGACGCTGATCGGCGGCACGGTGGCGATCTCGCTGGTGCGCGAATTGGCGCCGTCGCTCACCGCGCTGATGGTCGCGGGACGCGTCGGGTCGGCCATGACGACTGAGCTCGGCACGATGCGCGTGACGGAGCAGATCGACGCGCTGGAGACGATGGCCGTCGATCCCATCCACTACCTCGTGACGCCGCGCATCCTCGCCTGCACGCTGATGGTGCCGCTCCTGGCGATGTGCTTCAACGCCATCGGTCTCCTCGGCGCGTACATCGCGGCGACGCAGGTGCTCGGCATCGACCGCGGCGAGTTCTTCAGCCGCATCTGGCTGTGGATTTCGCCGCACGACATCGCCTGCACGCTGGTCAAGGGCACGTTCTTCGGCTTGGTGATCGGCGCCGTCAGCTGCTACCGCGGCTTTCACGCATCGGGCGGCAGTCGCGGCGTCGGATTGGCCACGACCGGCACCGTCGTCACGGCGTCCGCGGCGGTGCTCATCATGGACTACGTCATCACGTCGATTTGGCTCGTCGTCTTCCCGAGCCAAGGCGGATTGTCGTAGCGGCGCCAAGGAGCAGGACCAGGCTCCAGCCTGAGGTTGCGTGCGGGCTGGCCTGGCACGCGGGCGGAACGACGGTCTGAGCCGGCGGGTTGCACCTTGCGCTACCGAGCGCACTGTCGGACGGGTTTGATTTGGCATTCTCGGCGCAGGTGGCGGGCGACAAATACGGCTTCGTCGCCTCGCCGCCGCACGTCGTGCGATACAGGGTGCAGACGCCGGTCGTATCATCGTCCGCCAGATCGCACTTGTAGCCGTCGCCCGGCGTTGCGGAGGCCGCCATCGTCGACTTCACCACCTTCGAATGATCCAGCCCGAGCACGTGGCCCATCTCATGGGTCAGCGGCAGGCACAGCGGGTACGCCGACGGCTGGTTGGCGCAATCGTTGGCGCAGAAGGCGAACTTGGAGCCGTCGTCGCGTGGCGTCTGGTTGAACAGGATGTCCGCGTCGATGATCTCGCCCGTCGCGTTGTTGGTCGTGACGACGGTGTGGGCGAGGTCGTACTGGCTCCACGGCCAATCCTTCTTGTCCGCGATGCCAACGACGAAGTTGCCGTTTGGTTTTACAGTCTTGCATGAGCCGTCGGCGTTGGTTTCCCCGCACGGCAGGCCCCACGGTGTATGGGCGGCGATGCCGCCGTCGGCGATTGCCACGCCCAGCGGGTTGCTGCAGCACGCCGTGGGTGCACAGCCGTCCCCGCCGGGGTCAGCGCAGAGTCGGCATTGCACACTCGTCCAGGTCTTGAGCGCGGACAACAGGGCGATGTGCACGTCGCTCGCGGCGATCGCGCCGATACCCGCAGTGTCGGTGGCCATCGTGATGCTGACGGCGTCCGCGCTTGGCGTGTACCAGCGATCCATGCAGCCCGTGCCGACGGTCGCCGCCACCCACGCTTGCGCGGGCACGGCGGGCAACATCAGCAACAAGAGCAGCAACACGCGCATCAGCACCTCCACCCGCAGCGTAGCAAACCGGTCGGGGCGCGTCACGGCGGATCGATCGGCGGTTTCGGCTTCATGCCGCGGGCTTCCATGTACGCGCGCTTGAGCGCCTGGACGTCTTCCTCGCCGTCGTGGAGGTGGCCATCGCGTTCCGCCCAGACCCACGCGCAGCGCGAGTACGGAAACGCGAAACACGGACCGACGAGGCACGCGGTGAAGATCGCGGCGACGATGGTGACGAGCGTCGACGCGCCGCCCAGCAGGAGCAAGAGGGTCTGGATGCCGCACACCGCGAGTGACAGGCCGTAGCTGGCGTACATGGCGCCGAGGAAGTAGCCGTTGCCTTTGTCGAACTTGTAGTCGCAATGCGGGCAACGGGCGTTCATGTGGACCGGCGAGCGGAACATCGCGCCGACGCGGCAGCTGGGGCAGCGCAGGAGCGCGAGCGCGCGGAGCTTGGCGAGAAGCGGGACAGAGGCGGTGGCGTTGGACAAGGAGCACCTGCGATGGAGCGGTCAGAATGCCGGAAGCCGCCGCGCGCAACAAGCGATTTGCTGGAAAACGGCTGTTGTGGCACCTTGCCGGCATGAAGAACCGCGCCCTGCTCTTGTCCTTCTGCTTTGGTCTCCTCGCGTGCAGCCCGAAGCCGACGACCGCGACCGAAGACCCGCTTGTCGAAGACGACGCCGCCAGCACCGACGGCGACGCGACCGGCGACGGCAGCACCGGCACGGACGTCGCCACGTGCATGTCCGCCGGCTGCCCGTGCACCGCCAACAGCGACTGCAACTCCAAGCTCTGCGCGACCAAGGGCGGCGTCCAAGTCTGCGTGTCGTGCATCGCGACCAACGGCGGCGTGGAAAAATGCGACGGCCTGGACAACAACTGCAATGGCCTCACGGACGAAAGTACCTGCCCCGGCGACGGCCACTGTCTCCTCGGCTTCTGCGACGGCACGACCAACAAGTGCCACATGGAGCCCGCGCCGGACCAAAGTTCCTGTGACGACGGCAACGCCTGCACGATCGCCGACAAGTGTGCGACCGGGGCATGCGCGGGCACGCTGGCGTCCTGCGACGACGGCAATCCTTGCACGAGCGAGGACTGCGCGCCGGCCGTTGGCTGTCAATTCCTCGCCGTCGACGCGACGTGCACCGACAACGACGCGTGCACCATCGCGGACGCGTGCGCGGGCACGACGTGCGCGGGCATCGGCAAGGACTGCACGGACGGCAACCCATGCACCACCGACAGCTGCGGCGGCGGCGTCTGCCTCTCACAAGCCAACACGGACGCGTGCGACGACGGCGACGGCTGCACCAGCGGGGATGTCTGCGCCAATCAGGTCTGCGCGGGAATCGCGGGCTGCCAGGACGGCGACCCGTGCACGCTCGACGCCTGCGACGCCGGCAAGAAGACGTGCACGCACGCACCCAAGACCGGTTGGCAGGCGCCCTTGTGCACCGGCTGCGCGCCTGGATTCACGGGCGCGGACTGCAGTACATGCACCGACGCCAGCAAGACCTGGCCGGACTGCTGAGGATCATGCCCGCTTACAGCCTTTTCATTCATTCGACCGGCACGACGCCCGCGCTGTGGGCCAATGTGCCGCCCGCGATCTATGCCGGAACGACGCCGCTGTTTCCCGCCAATCTGGGCTACGCGCCGCTGCCGCCCGTGCCGCGCGGTGTGCCGGTGACGGCTGACGATGACGCCCGCCAGCTGGCGGAGCAAATCCCGGCGGATGCGACGTCGCTGCGGATTTTTGGCCATTCCTACGGCGGTCTGGTGGCGATGAAGCTGGCGCGGCTGGTGACAGTGCCGGTGGAATCCCTGTTCCTGCTGGAGCCGGTGCTGTTTGGCGCGCTGGGCGCGGTGGTCGATCGCCACCCGGACGCGGCGCCGGAGGTTCAGTTCTTCCACGACAGCCCGCTCTTCCTGAACGACGCGGTGGGCGGCACCGCGCCGTGGCTGGAGCTGTTCATCGACTACTGGAATCGCCCGGGAAGCTGGGCGCGGATGCCGGCGGAGATGCAGGCGGCGCAGTTGGCGGTGGGCTGGAAGATGTACCAGGAGGTGCGGTCGGTGGCGCTGGACCCAACGCCGTTTGCCGCGTGGCGCCTGCCAATGCCGCTGACGCTGGCGTGGGGCGAAAAGACGACGGCGTCGGCCAAGGCGATGATCGCGGAACTGGCGGAGGCGAATCCGCACGCGCGGCTATTGCCGCTGCCGGGCGTCAATCACATGGCGATCGCGGTGAAGCCGGGCGTGGTGTGGGCGGCGATGACGGCGGCCGACTGACCGACGGGCGGAAGACGCCACGCATCCTATCTTGCAGGGGCTGGTGTTCGCGCATCGCAGTCGCCGGCAAGGAGTTTGCCATGCGTCCCTTCTTCGCCCTCTTGTTCGCCATCCTCGTCGGCAGTTGCACCGCCAAGACGCAAAGCACGCCCGGGCCACACAGCGGCGTCGCGTATGCCGCGACCACGCCCACCATCCGCTTCTCTGGCCGCTGCGCAATCCAGACCAGCACCGGCACCGCGCTGATTTGTCAGGACTTCTGGAACCGCCCCGGCAGCGAATTGGAAGGCGCCGTGCGCACGCAGTGCCTCGTTTCCGGGTCCGGCTGGGCCAATGAGCCGTGCGCCATCGCCAACCGCTTTGGCGGCTGCAAGTCCAAAACGGACGAGAACGGCGCGTACGTCATCCAGTGGTTCTACGTCGACGAGATCGCCCGCGTGGCGCGGGACGCCTGCGAGCGCGAAGGCCAGAGCCAATGGGTCGAGTGACGGGCGGGCAGTGACATCAGGTCGTCCCAAACCGCTTGCCGGCCTCTTCTTCCAGCGCGGCGCGGTGATCGGGATGCGCGATGTCGATCAACGCGCGCGCCCGCTGCCGCAGATTCCGCCCAAACAGGTTCGCCACGCCATATTCCGTCACGATCCAGTGCACGTGCGCCCGCGTGGTCACGACGCCCGCGCCGGGCTTGAGCATGTTGACGATGCGCGACTGGCCATTCTTGGTCGTCGAGGGCAGCGCGATGATGGGCTTGCCACCTTCTGACAGGCTCGCGCCGCGGATGAAGTCCATCTGCCCGCCGACGCCGGAGAAGAGCCGCGTGCCGATGCTGTCGGCGCACACCTGCCCCGTCAGGTCGACTTCAATGGCGCTGTTGATCGCCGAGACGCGTGGGTTGCGGCGAATGACTTCAACGTCGTTGACGTAGGCGATGTCGAGCATCGCGACCAACGGATTGTCGTCGACGAAGTCGTACAGCTTCTGCGTGCCCATCGCGAAGCCCGCGACGATCTTGCCGGGGTGGACGCGCTTGAATTCGCCGGTGATGGCGCCGCGCTCAACGAGGTCCACAAGGCCGTCCGAGAACATCTCCGTGTGCACGCCCAGGTGACGGTGATCGCCAAGGGAGGCAAGGACCGCGTCAGGAATCGCGCCGATCCCCATCTGCAGCGTCGCGCCATCCTCAATCAGATTCGCGACATGGCGGCCAATCGCCTTCTCGATGGGCCCGAGCTTGGGTTGCGCCACTTGCGGCAGCAGCTCGTCGACAAGCACCGCGGAATGGATCCGCGACACGTGCAGCAAGCCATCGCCGTGGGTTCGCGGCATCCGCGGGTTGATCTGGGCAATCACGTGCGTCGCGTGCTGCACCGCGGCAATCACGACGTCGATCGACACGCCCAGCGAACACCAGCCGTGGCGATCGGGCGGTGAAACGTGGATGAGCGCGACGTCCAGCGGCAGCACGCCTTTGCGAAAGAGACTCGGCACTTCTGAAAGAAAAACAGGCAAGTAGTCCGCGCGACCATCGTTGACCGCCTCGCGCACCAGCCCGCCGACGAAGAGCGCGTTGACGCGAAAACTCTCCTCCATGCCGGGCGCTGCGTACGGCGCGCGGCCTTCCGTGTGCAGTTGCACGATCTCCACGCCGCGCAGCTCGGGCGCACGCGCGGTGAGCGCATCCACGAGCGCGAGCGGCGTTGCGCAAGCCCCCTGAATGAAAACGCGCTGGTGCGACTGGACGATCTTGAGAGCTTCGGCGGCGGTCATTGTGTGCATCGGTTCTCCATCCTTTCCAGCGCCTGAATGCATCGACTGGACAGATTGCGCAAGCCCTTTAGACTCCGGAGTGGCGGACCTTGGAGGCCCTGTATGGCGAAGAGCAGCGGAATTTCTGGCAGCGGGAACACGCAGACCCGGCAAATTGGCCTTTCACTTGGCGCGGATATCTGCTGGGCCGCGGCGTATGAGGACATCCTCAAGCGTCTGGATCTGGCGATCCCTATGGGAAAAGACGAACTTCGCTTTGAAGTTTCGCGTGTTACCATCGAACCTTTCGACCTGAAGCAGCCTGTGCGCTACGACGTGGTCATCGATCGCCTGACGCACTGGATGCACACCAGCCGCGAGTGGATCAAGAAGGCCGTCATCATGGACGGCTTGTATGTGCTGAACAATCCGTGGTCGCTGCAGTCGATGGAGAAGCACACGACGTACGCGGCGATGATGAAGCTCGGTCTGCCGGTGCCGGAGACGTGGCTGATTCCGCCCAAGCAGTACGCGCCCGATCTCGTCGACGCGCCGGCGACGCTGGGTCGCTACGCCAAGCTGTTTGATCTCGGGAAGGTCGGCGCGGAGCTGGGCTATCCGATGTTCATGAAGCCATACGACGGTGGCGCTTGGGTCGGCGTCTCGCGCATTGACGACGAAGCGGCGTTGCGCGCGGCGTACGAAAAGTCCGGCCAGCGCGTGATGCACCTGCAAAAAGCCGTGTCGCCGTTTGACCTGTTCGTGCGCGCGATCGGCATTGGCCCGCAGGTGCACATCGCCAAGTACAACCCGGATGCGCCGATCCACGCGCGGTATGAAGTGGCGTTCAACTTCGTGGACAACGAGGAATACCAGCTTCTGACGGACATGTGCCTGACCATCAACGCGTTTTTTGGCTGGGAATTCAACTCGTGCGAATCGCTGCGCAAAGACGGCGTGTTCTACCCAATCGACTTTGCCAACGCGTGCCCGGACTTCCAGGTCACGTCGCTCCACTACCACTTCCCGTTCATGGTCAAGAACATGCTGCGGTGGTCGATCCACTGCGCGGCGACTAAGCGGCCGATGCGCCAGAACCTCGACTGGCAGCCGTTCTTTGACATCGCCAAGAAGGACCTGCCGTACCGCGAGCGGATGCGCGCGTATGGGGCGATCGCCCGCGAACGCATGGAAGCCGACCGCTTTGAGGAATTCTGCGCCAAGCATCTCAGCCATCTGGATGAGGTCGTGCTCGACTATTTTGGCACGCCGCGCGCCAAGGAAGTCGTCGCGCAGAAGGTGACAGCGCTGTATCCGGCCCATGAAGTCGAGCGGTTCACCGACCACTTTTACGGCCTCGTGCAATTCTGGCGCAAGACGGAAACCGAGCGGCTGGCGGCCAAGCGCGCCTGGGCCGATCCTGGGCGGCAGGAGACCAAGAAGATCAAGCTCGTCCGCAACCCGTAGCCGCAACAGCCCATCCCGACAGGAGCCCGCATGAAGATCAATGCCCGTTGGTACTCGCAACGGTTGCGGCAGGAAATGCAGGTCGTGCGCTGGGGCGTGATCGGCCAGCCGGTGTTGCTGTTTCCGACGGCGGGCGGCGATGCCGAGGAATGCGAGCGCTTCTTGATGCTCAAGGTGCTCGACCCGCTGGTCGCGGCGGGGCGCATCAAGGTCTACGCATGCGACAGCGTGGGCGGCCGCGCGCTCGTGGATAGCAAGCGCCCGCCGGCGCAGAAGGCCGCCATCCAGCGGCAATTCCTGCAGTTCGTGCGCCATGAAATGGTGCCCGCCATCTACGCGGATTGCGGCGACCAGGCGCTGCCGATTTGGGCGGCGGGCGCGTCGATCGGCGCGTACAACTCGGTCGCGGCGGTCACGTCGTTTCCGGACGTGTTCACCCGCGCCATCGCCATGAGCGGCACATACGACCTCAAGCGCTTCCTGGACGGCTTGCACAACGACGACGTCCACGCGATTTCCCCGCTGGTGTACCTCCGCTACCTGGACCCGGACGGCGAACACCTCGCGCAGCTGCGCAAGACGTTCATCCTGATGCCGACGGGCGAGGGCAAGTGGGAGGACCCGGCGGAGTCGTGGAAAGTCGCGAATCTGCTGGGTAAGCTCGGCGTGCCCAATCGCGTCGACCTCTGGGGCAAATCATACGACCACGACTGGGTCACTTGGCGCGACATGCTGCCCAAGTACCTGGATGAATGGACCCGGGAGTAGAGTATGCACGTCGTCTTTGTCGCGCCGTTTTTCATGGACACCACGATGCGCTTCATCCGCGCGGTGGCCGAACTGCCCGGCGTGCAGCTGGGCCTGGTCACGCAGGAACCCAAGGACAAGGTGCCGGCGGATCTGCGCCAGGCGCTGGCGGGCTACGCGCAGGTCGATGACGCGCTCTCCCCGAGCCACATCCGCCAGGGCGTGGAGCTGCTGACGTTGAAGCTCGGCAAGCCGCACCGGCTGCTGGGGACGCTGGAGCACATTCAGGTGCAGCTCGCGGAAGTGCGCGAGATGCTGAATATTCCCGGGCTCAAATCCGCGCAGGCCCACAATTTTCGCGACAAAGCGCGCATGAAAGACGCCCTGCGCGCCGCGGGACTGCCGTGCGCGCGCCACCGGGAGATCCTGCAGCCGCAGGACGCCCGCGATTTCGCGGCGCAGATCGGTTTTCCGCTGGTCATCAAGCCGCGCGAAGGCGTGGGCGCGGCGGTGACTTTCCGCGTCGACAGCGAGGATGAGCTGGAAGAAGCGCTCCGGACGATTCGGCCGTCGCCGGAGCACGCGGCGGTTGCGGAAGAGTTCATCACGGGCGACGAACACTCGTTTGAAGTCGTGTCGGTCAACGCCAAGCCCGTGTGGCATTCCCTGACGCGCTACGATCCGCCGCCGCTGGATGTGCTGCGCAACCCGTGGATTCAGTGGACCGTGCTGCTGCCGCGCGAAATCGACTCGCCGGAGTGGGACGCAGTGCGCGCGGTGGGCTTCAAGGCGCTGAAGACGCTCGGCATGGCGACGGGGATCAGCCACATGGAATGGTTCCGCCGCAAGGATGGCACGGTCGCCATCAGCGAGATTGCCGCGCGGCCGCCCGGGGCGCAGATCATGACGCTCAACTCCTTTGCCCACGACACGGACATGTACAAGGCGTGGGCGCGGCTCGTGGTTTTTGACACGTTCGCGCCGCTGGAGCGCAAGTTTGCCGCCGGCGCCGCTTTCTTCCGCGGTCAAGGCGAGGGTCGGGTCAAGCGCGTGCATGGGCTTGAGCGGGCGCAGCGCGATCTCGGGCATCTGATTGTGGAAGCGCGCCTCCCGCAGATCGGCCAGCCCAAGGCCAGCGGCTACGAGGGCGAAGGCTACGCGGTTCTCCGGCACCCGGAGACGCGCGTGGTTGAGAACGCCCTGAAGCACCTGATTTCGACCGTACGCGTCGAACTCGGGTAGCCCGATTGGGGCATCCACGCCCCGGGCGTACGACCTTCGCGGCCCCTCGGCTTGCCCCGCTCGTGCGACACGCCTAGGATCCGCGCCGTTCAACCCAAGCGGACGTGCGTTCATGAAGGCTCCATTCTCCAAGCTCCTCGGCGTGTTCCTCAGCGTGTGGCTCCTCAGCGCCTGCGGCAACAGCGCCACGACCGGCGACGGCAACGGCTTGACCGACAACGACGCGCTGGGCGGCGACACGCTGGTCTTCAACCCGGACGCGAGCGACGCCATCGGCGGCAAGGACGCGCAGGACTGCACCACCGATTCCGACTGCGCTGGCTTGACCGTCACCGCGTGCCAGAAGGCCGTGTGCGGAACCCAAGGCACTTGCACCGCACAGAACATGGCGAGCGGCACCGCGTGCGACGACAAGAATGGCTGCACCACCGCCGACCAATGTACCGCTGGTACGTGCCACGGCGTCCTCAAGAGCTGCAACGACCAGAATCCGTGCACGGCAGACACCTGCGATCCGGCGAGCGGCCAGTGCGCGTACGCGCCGATCGCCGCCAAGTGCGACGACGGCGACCTCTGCACCCAGAACGACGCGTGCACCGACGGCAAATGCACCGGCACGCCCAACGCCAGCTGCGACTGCAAGACGGACGCCGATTGCGCCAAGACCGACGACGCGGACCTGTGCAACGGCGTCCACACCTGCCAGTCCGGCCAGTGCCTGACCAAGCCCGGCTCCGCCGTGACGTGCGACGCGAGCAAAGCCAAGCCGTGCGAAATCATCGCGTGTGACCCGACCGACGGCGCGTGCAAGGGCAGCCCCGCGGCGGAAGCCAGCCAATGCGACGACGGCGACAAATGCACGAAGGCCGACCAGTGCGCGGGCGGCGTGTGCAAGGGCGCGACGGTTGTCTGCGACGACAACCAGGTCTGCACCGACGACAGCTGCGACAAGGTCAAGGGCTGCGCCAACACGCCGAACACGGCGAAGTGCGACGACGGCGACCTCTGCACCAACGGCGACACCTGCGCCGCGGGCGTGTGCGCGGGCACGGCCAATCCGAATTGCAGCAAGTGCACGACGGACGCCGACTGCGCCAAGTTTGAGGACGGCAACCTGTGCAACGGGACTTTGGCGTGCACGGGCGGCGCATGCATCGTCAAGGACACCACCGTCGTGACGTGCGTTGCCGACGCGAATCCGTGCAAGACCAACGCGTGCGTCCCGGCGACGGGCAAGTGCGAGACCAACGCGGCGCTCGACGGCAGCGCGTGCGATGACGGCGACGCCTGCACGACCGGCGACAAATGCGCGGGTGGCGCATGCGTCACGACCACGGCGAAGAAGTGTGCGGATACCAATCCGTGCACGATCGACAGCTGCGACAAGATCAAAGGCTGCGTGTTTGCCGCCGCTGACGGCGCGACGTGCGACGATGGCGATCCGTGCACCGGTCCCGACAAGTGCGTCGCGGACAAATGCCAAGGCACGGCGACCGGCGCGTGCGCCAAGTGCACGACCGACGCGGATTGCGCGGCGTACGACGACAAGGACTTGTGCAACGGCACGCTGAGCTGCAACGGCGGTTCGTGCTCGGTCAACGTGGCGACCGTCGTGGTGTGCGACACGTTCGGCCTCTCCCCGTGCGTCAAGAACGCCTGCACGCCGGACACCGGCAAGTGCGTGAAGAGCAACCTCAGCAACGGCTCCACGTGCGACGACTCCAACGCGTGCACGGAGAAGGACTACTGCTCGACCGGTGTGTGCAAGGGCAAGCCCGTGTACTGCGACGACGGCTCGTTCTGCACCGACGACTCGTGCAACCCCGACACCGGCTGCCAACACGTCTTCAACAGCAATCCGTGCGACGACGGCAACAGCTGCACCTTGAGCGACATCTGCAAGTCCGGCAGCTGCGCCGGTACGCCGGTGGAGACGTGCTCGTGCGTCGCTTCGTCCGACTGCAAAGTCTACGAGGACGGCGACCTGTGCAACGGCACGTTGATCTGCGCGGGCGCCAAGTGCGTCGTCGACCCGAAGACGGTCGTGACGTGCAGCGCGAGCACGGACGTGTGCACCGCCAACACGTGCAACGGCAAGTCCGGGCTGTGCGCGCTCGTGCCCGTGGCCGACGGCAAGGTCTGCGACGACAAGAGCGCCTGCACCTCGGGCGAGACCTGCGCCGCGGGCAAATGCCAGGGCGGCGCGGCGGTGCCATGCGACGACAAGAACCCGTGCACGGATGACACGTGCAACCCCGACTTTGGCTGCACCTTCAAGGCCAACGCCGCGACGTGCGACGATGGCGATGCGTGCACGACCGGCGATGCCTGCGCCAACAGCGCCTGCCAGCCAGGCAAGACCAACGTCTGCCCCAACGCGTGCGCGCCGGCATTCACGCTCGGCTGCGGCGCCGCGGACGCGTGGGGCAACGCCAAGAGCGGCAGCACCAACGTCGTCACGGACTATCCGTGCAACCCAACGGACGCCGGCAAGTACACCGGTCCAGAGTTCGCGTACCTCTACACCGCGCCGTTTGACGGCAAGGTCACGGCGACGCTGAGCAATGAGACCGCGGAGACCGACGTCTTCATCCTCGCGCAGGGCGGCTCCGGCTGCGACGCCAAGCAGTGCCTGACGTTTGACTACGCCAGCGCGACGGCGACCGTGAAGGCCGGGCAGACGTACTACATCGTCGTGGACGGCTACAACGGCGCCACCGGCATCTACACGCTCAACATCACGTGCACGCCCGCCGTGGAGACCAACTGCGCCGACGGCATCGACGAGGACGGCGACGGCCAGACGGATTGCGCGGACACCGACTGCGCCGCCAACGCCGCGTGCATCGCGCCCGCCTGCAAGGCTGCGTTCACGCTGACCTGCGGCGCCGTCGACTCGTGGGCCACCACGTCCTACGGCACGACGAACGTCATCAGCGCCTATCAGGGCTGCGGCAACAGCTACGCCTACCCCGCGCCGGAATACGCGTACACGTTCACGTCGACCGTCACCGGCAAGGTCACCGTCACGCTGACCAACAAGACCGCGGAGACGGACATCATCGTGCTGAGCGACGACGTGGGCGTGTGCAGCAGCTCCAAGTGCATGGCGTTTGACGGCGGCGCGGGCGCGGTCTCCTTTGACGCAGTCACCGGCGCGACCTACTACTTCGTCATCGACGGCTACAACGGCGCGACGGGCAGCTACACGATCAGCGTCGCGTGCCCGCAGGCGGCCACGGAAATCTGCAACGACGGCAAGGACAACGACGGCGACGGCGCCACCGACTGCGAGGACAGTGACTGCTTTGGCAAGTCCGCCGCTTGCCAGCCCGCGTGCACGCCGGACACGGTCGAGCTCGCCAAGCTGACGTGCGCGGCCGACAAGGACTCGTTCCAGAACGACGGCGCGGGCTCCACCAACGTCATCAGCAAGTACAGCTGCTCACCGACGAGCGTCTACAGCGGCAACGAGTACGCGTACACGTACGTCGCCACCGCCGACACCAGCGTGACCGTCACGCTCGCCAATGAGACCGCGGACACGGACATCCTCGTCTTGCAGGACGGCGGCCTGGGCTGCAATCCCGCGAGCTGCATCGCCACCGGCATGAGCAACGCGCAGTTCAACGCCAAGAAGGGCACGACGTACTACATCGTGATCGACGGCTACAACGGCGGCAACGGCAGCTACGACCTCGCGTTCACCTGCCAGTAGGCACTGCGCCGAACTCCAGCTACGCTCAACGCCGGAGGCCTCGTGGCGCAACTCAGCAGCGGCTACCAACTCATCGTCCTGCCTGCGGAACTGGCGAGCGGCCAGCTGGCGTTGACGATGGTGGTGCGGCGGACGTATCGCGTCGGCCTGGAGAGCACGCTGCTGGAGCCGCTCGCGGACGCGGACCAACCGCCGCCGCTGCCTGAAGACCAGTACGACGGCGGCGACGCGACGACCGTGCCGCCGACGCTGGAGACCGATCTGGTGCCGGAAAAAGCGCGCGTGGACATCCTCGTGCTGGGCAAGGCGTACGCGCCGGGCGGCAAGCCGCTGCCGGAATTTGAATGCGCGGTGCAAGTGGGACGCAAGCGCGAGACGCTGCGCATCCTGGGACCGCGGCGCGCGGTGTGGCAGCCGCTGCGCAAACACGACGGCAAGATGACGCCGCAGCCGCCGCGGTTCACCGAGCCGGAGCCG
>CAINLT010000176.1 GCA_903850505.1 uncultured Myxococcales bacterium
GAACGTGCCGTCGACTTGCGTCCACACGGGTTTCGTCTTCACCGTCGCGGCGTCAAACAGCGTGCCGCCGTGGCAATACGCGCCGCTGCAGGTGGCGGTGCCCTCATCAAACGTCGGCGAACTGGCCATCGCCGTCGCCACGCCGCTCCACGCAAAGTCAATCACGCCGTTCTTGTGCTTGGGCTGGGTCGGAACCTTGTGGCAGTCCTCGCACTGCACGGTCCGGTGCCACGCGCTATCCGCGAGGTGCTGCTGGTGCGCGCCGACCGCAACCTGGGACGTGGCGATTTCGCCGCCCGTGCCCACCGGCGGCGCAGGATTGCCGTTCTCGACTGTGCCGTGACAGCTATAGCAGCCACCCATCGGTTCAAACCCGCCGTCGATTTCCGCTGCGGCGTCGGGGGCGTCCGGGGCAACGTCGGGCGCATCCGCCACCTCCGCATCGGTCCCATTGGCATCGAGCTTGGGCAGTTCGGCGTCCACAACAGCGTCCACCGCTTCCGCCGGCGCGTGGGTCGCCTTGCCACTGCACGCCGCGATCAGCGCCCAAACACCAGCCAGGAACGTACGCTGCGCGAGGCCAGACAGGTTGTTGCGGCGATCGGACATTGAACCCCATGACGTCGCTGCAGCGGCTTTTTTGCCGTGCTCACCCGGAAACATAGCGACCGGGCACTCGATTTGCCACGCGCGCGGGACCCGAAGGCGCCGAACCTTCACAGAACTAAACAATCTCCCCGTGCGCTGGGGGCGAGTCAGCTGGGTGCCGTGCTCCCTCCGTGGACAAAAGCATCCACCGCCGCGGCAAACGCCTCCGGCTGCTCCACTTGAGGAAAATGGCCGGCGTGGGCGACCTGCACGAACTGCGCACCCGGCAACAGCGCTGCACGGTGCCGGCCGGCCTCCAAAGTGGTCCCCGGCAGGTGGTCAGCCTCGCCCCAAATCACGAGCATCGGCGCGCGCGGCTGTGGCGAACCGTCGCCGGCAATCAGGCAATCGACGAAGGTCTCCAGTCGCCGCTGGGGCGTGTCGACAAGCCAGCCGCGCAACTCCGCGGGCGCACGGCGCGGATCGTCGAACGCTTGGGCCAGCAACGGCGGACGAAAGGACACCTGCCGAACCAACGCGCGCATCAAGGACCGCCCGGGCGCCAGGCGGCCCAGCCAGCCCAGCAGCGCCGGCGTATGCGGCACGGCAAACCCATCGACGAGGACGAGCCCCTGACAGCGCTCCGGCGACCGACTCGCGAAACTCCACGCCAGCGACGCGCCGAAAGAATTGCCCAGCACGATCGCCTGACGGACGCCGAGCATGTCCAGCAAGTCATTGAGCCAGGTGACGTAGTCCGCGAGACAGGCGCGGCCGGGCTGCGTCAGGTCGCCGAGCCCGGGGAGATCCGGCGCCACAATGCGGAAATGCTGGGTCAGAAGTCCCCAGACGCGCGAGAAATGCATCGACGCACCGCCCCAACCGCCGTGGAGCAGCAGGAGCGTCTCTGGCCCATTGCCGCCGACGTAGACCCGCGCCGGCTGGCCCAAGACCTGCAGATGGAGGGGATGGACGTGCGCAATTTTGGCAGGCTGCATGGCAAGTTCCCCCCAACGGTGCACTGAGGAATGAAGCATGTCGTGCCGACGCCGCAAGGGCTGCAACGCCCATCCGTGCAAAGGCGACGGTCGTTTGGAAACCTTTTGCCAGGCAGCTGGCTCCTACCCCACAACGGCCTGCAAGCCTGCGGCGCCAAAGGAGTCCTTGTGGCCAGTTTCGCCTCACCCGCACTTGTTCTCTGCACCGTCGCGCTGCTCGCCGGCTGCAACAACCCGCCCGCTGCGGCATCGCCGCCGACTGCTGGCGCGGCAACGCAACGCCAGCCTGGCAAAGTGACGCAGCTCGATCCGCCCACGTTCCAGCGCCTCGCCGCGGAAAAATCCGGCATCCTGCTGGACGTGCGCACGCCCGGGGAAGTGGCGCGCGGCCGCCTGACGGACGCCACGGTCATCGACATCAACGACGCGCGCTTTGCCCAGAAAATCGACCTGATGCAGAAAGACAAACCGATCTTCGTCTATTGCGCATCAGGCGGACGAAGCGGCGCGGCGGCCGAGATGATGGCTGAAAAAGGTTTTGCCGAAGTCTACAACCTGGAAGGCGGCTTGGGCGCTTGGGCGCGCGCCGGGCTGCCGGTGGACCATTCAGCGGCGCAACCAGCCGCACCGAGCGAAAACGCGATGACGCCCGACGCGCTGGACGCCGTCCTCAAGAGCGAGAAACGCGTGCTGGTCGACTATCACACGCCGTGGTGCACGCCGTGCCGCAAGATGGCGCCGGTGATGGCCGCGGTGACGGAGTCGTGGAAGGGCAAGGCCCGCGTGGTGCTCGTGGACATCGAACAAAGCGAAGCGCTGGCGCTGCGCGAGAAAATCCAGGGCGTGCCGGTCTTTGTGCTGTACGTCGACGGCAAGGAGCGCTGGCGTAAATCGGGAGAAATGCCGCGCGAAGTGCTGGAGGCTGAATTGGCGCGGCCGTGATCAATTCGCACGTGTAAAGGTTGCGTCACGCGCTGTTCGCTCGCGCCGGAAGGGTCTGCTAGACTTCGGCCTGCGGCACATGCCGCCCCCCGGGAGCCGCCTTGAATTCGCTCGTCCGCCTCGCAATCGTCCTGTCCCTCGCGCTGACCGCGTGTTCTGCAACCTCAACCGGTGGCACCGGCGCGCTCGCTGACGCTGGCAAGACCGCTGATTCAACGGCGGGCGGCGACGCAGAATCTGACATCTCGGGCAAGTCTGACGCCTCCGCGCCAGCTGACGTGGTGGACGATTCCGTCGCAACGGACGCTGTCATCGCCGACGCGGAAGGTTCTGACATCGCCATTCCCGACATGAATTGGGACGAATTGCCCGATCCCGACGCGCAGCCCGATGTCGACATGACCAAGCCCGTCGGCCAGTTGTACGCGCAGACCAGCGACTCGCTGTACCGCCTGGACACCGCGGCGTTCAC
>CAINLT010000177.1 GCA_903850505.1 uncultured Myxococcales bacterium
CGGCGCCGGTCCGGGAAGGAACGGGGCTGTCTTCGGGCCTGCCTGTGGCCTTTCCGGGGTTCCCGGACGTCAGACGTCAGACGTCAAGCGTCAGACCCCTGGTCAAACTGCAGGTACTTGTAGATCTGGCCCCGCTTCGGCTCGACCTTCTCGCGGTACGCGGCCAGGTACTCGTCCACGGTCGGCAGCCGGCCCAGCGTCGTCGTCACCGCCGCCAGTTCGGCGGAGCCCAGGAACACCTTCGCGCCGCGCCCCATGCGGTCGTCGAAGTTGCGCGTGGACGTCGAGAACACCGTCACGCCGTCGGGCACGCGAGCCTGGTTGCCCATGCACAGCGAGCAGCCCGGAAGCTCGATGCGCGCGCCGATGGCGCCGAACACCGGGAACACGGCCTCGGCCTTCAGCTTCGCGTTGTCCATCCGCGTCGGCGGCGCAATCCAGGTCCGCACCTTCGGGGACGCGGCCTGGCCGCGCCAGATCTCGGCGGCGGCCCGGAAGTGGCCGATGTTGACCATGCAGGACCCGACGAAGACGTCGTCCACCGGCGTCCCGGCGACCTCGGACAGGACCTTGACGTCGTCCGGGTCGTTGGGGCAGGCGACGATGGGCTCGGTGATGTCCGCGAGGTCGATCTCGATCACCGCCGCGTACTGCGCGTTGGCGTCGGCGGACAGCAGCTTCGGCTTGCGCAGCCACTTCTCGACGTCGCGGATGCGGCGCTTCAGCGTCGCCTTGTCCTGGTAGCCGTCGGCAATCAACTGCTTCATCAGCGCGACGTTCGACCGCAGGTACGTCGCGACCGTCTCCTCCGACAGCTTGATGCATGCGGCCGCGGCGCTGCGCTCGGCCGCCGCGTCGGTCAGTTCGAACGCCTGCTCGACCGACAGGTCCGGCAGCCCCTCCATTTCCAGGATGCGGCCGTTGAACACGTTGACCTTGCCCTTCTTCGGCACGGTCAGCAGCCCCTGCCGCAGCGCCCACAGCGGGATGGCGCCGACGACGTCGCGCAGCGTGATGCCGGGGTTCAGCGCGCCCCTGAAGCGGACCAGCACGCTCTCGGGCATGTCCAGCGGCATGAAGCCGATGGCGGCCGCGAACGCGACCAGCCCGGAACCGGCCGGGAAGCTGATGCCCAGCGGGAAGCGGGTGTGGGAATCGCCGCCCGTGCCGACCGTGTCCGGCGTCAGCAGGCGGTTCAGCCAGCTGTGAATGACGCCATCGCCCGGACGGAGCGAGACGCCGCCGCGGGTGCTGATGAAGTCCGGCAGCTCGTGGTGCATCTTCACGTCAACCGGCTTCGGGTACGCCGCGGTGTGGCAGAACGACTGCATGACCAGGTCGGCGCTGAAGCCGAGGCACGCGAGGTCCTTGAGCTCGTCGCGCGTCATCGGACCGGTCGTGTCCTGGCTGCCCACGGACGTCATCTTCGGCTCGCAGTACGTGCCCGGGCGCACGCCTTGGCCCTCGGGCAGCCCGCACGCGCGGCCGACCATCTTCTGCGCCAGCGTGAAGCCCTTGTGCGTGTTCACCGGGTTGGTCGGCAGGCGGAACAGCGTCGACGTCGGCAGGCCCAGCGCATCCCGCGCCTTGGCGGTCAAACCGCGGCCGACAATCAGCGGAATCCGGCCGCCCGCGCGCACTTCGTCAAACAGCACGTCGCTCTTCACGGTGAATTCCGCGATGACCTTGCCGTCCTTGAGCGCCTTGCCTTCGTACGGCCGCAGCTCAATCGTGTCGCCCATGTTCATCTGGCTGGCGTCGAGTTCGATCGGCAACGCGCCCGCGTCCTCCATCGTGTTGTAGAAGATCGGCGCGATCTTGGAGCCGAGGCACACGCCGCCAAAGCGCTTGTTCGGCACGTACGGGATGTCCTCGCCGGTGAACCAAAGCACGCTGTTGGTGGCAGACTTGCGGCTGGAGCCGGTGCCGACGACGTCGCCGACGTACGCGACGAGGTTGCCCTTGGCGCGAAGCCCTTCGATGAACGCGACCGGACCGCGCTTGCCGTCGTCTTCCGGCGTAATGCCATCGCGCTTGTTCTTCAGCATCGCCAGCGCGTGCAGCGGGATGTCGGGGCGGCTCCAAGCGTCCGGCGCAGGCGACAGATCGTCGGTATTCGTCTCGCCCGTCACCTTCAGCACGGTCAACTGGATCGACTTGGCGACTTCCGGGCGGCTCGTGAACCACTCCGCGTCCGCCCAGCTCTGCAGCACGCCCTTGGCGTTGGCATTGCCCTTGTCGGCCTTCTCTTTGACGTCATGGAACTGGTCAAACATCAGCAGCGTCTTCTTCAGCCCCTCCGCCGCGACTTTGCCCACGACCGCGTCGTCCAGCAGGTCGATCATCGGGCTGATGTTGTAGCCGCCGAGCATCGTGCCCAGCAGGTGCGTCGCCGACTCGCGTGAAATGAGCGCGCACTTCTCGGTGCCGTGCGCGACTGCGGCGAGGTAGCTCGCCTTGACCTTCGCTGCGTCGTCCACGCCCGCTGGCACGCGGTGGGTAATCAGCTCGACGAGCGTCGCTTCCTCGCCCTTGGGCGGGTTCTTGAGCAGCTCGATCACTTCGCCCGTCTGCTGCGCGGTCAGCGGCAGCGGCGGGATGCCTTGGGCAGCGCGTTCGGCAACGTGTTCACGGTAGGCTTGCAGCATGGCGACTCCGGTCGGTGGGCGAAAAAGGCAGAATGGCAGCGGCGCCGGGGCTCTGCGATGGGCCCGCCGACGCGGTTGGCCCGGGTGTCCGGGCGGCGCAAGAGTTTGGACTTCGGCCGTAAGCGAGTCAAGGGACGGCACCGCCGACGGCAGGGCGATCGCAAGCTCCCGAACTCCTCGCAAAATTGACGAAACCCCGTCTGCCTGATCTGCTGCATCACCGCGGAGCTGTGATCCGCGGGGGCAACCATGAGCCAGTCCGACG
>CAINLT010000178.1 GCA_903850505.1 uncultured Myxococcales bacterium
AACTGACGCACCGCCTCTACGACGGCGCGGCGCTGCCGGTCGACCCCGATCGCCTGAACACGGCGCTGCCGGACCTTTTTGCCGGGCGTGGGGCGAACAACCCGAAGGCGCTGGCGTCCTGGAACCCCAAGACCCAGGAGTCGGTGTTCTTCGATCTGCCAGAGACGGCGACGACAACGGAGACAAGTCGCGAGGTTGCGCTGCTTGCGCTCGGTGATGCTCTGGACAGGCTGGCGGCCAAGCCGGACGACGTCGGTCGCGGCGGGTTCGGCACGGCGGACATGACGCAGTGGCTGTGGGGGCTGCGCCATTGGCTGCGGCTGGACTCGATCCTGGCGGACTATCTCGGCGACATGCCTGGGCTTTCTGCGCTGACCGATCCGTTCTCGATCAACCCGGACGTGCTGC
This sequence comes from uncultured Myxococcales bacterium, assembly GCA_903850505.1. Taxonomy (GTDB): domain Bacteria; phylum Myxococcota_A; class UBA9042; order UBA9042; family UBA9042; genus CAIYBN01. The sequence goes on from CAINLT010000178.1 coordinate 409, forward strand.
CGCTGGGGGACGCGATTGCCGCGACGGATCCGCGCTATGGCCTGCCGGGCTTCCCGCGGCCGGGCGACCTGGACACCATCGACACGGCGGGGCCGCACGCGCTGCGCGATGCGATCTTCCCGGACAAGAACGTGCGCGATTTCAGCTACAACCACGGCCCGAACATGCGCATGGTCATCGCGCTGGGCAAGGGCAAGGTGTCGGGGCGCAACATCCTGCCTGGCGGGCAGTCGGCGCTGAACGACTCGCCGAACTTCTCGGATCAAGCGCGGAAATGGCTGGGCAACGAGACGCTGCCGATGCGCTTCGCCGTGGCGGACGTGGTGGCGGGCGCGATCGGGCGCGAGGTGTTCACGCCGCAGAAGTAGCTGATGTTGCTAGTGATTGGCCTTGATGAGGTTGACCAGCATCTGCTCCGGGATGTTCAGGCGCCGCGCCGCCTCCGCCGTGTCGCCGCCGCACTCGTGCAGCGTCTTGGCGATGACCGCGGTCAAATTGCCTGCCGCCGTCGTAGCTTCCGTCATCGACGCGTCGATCGCCTTGGCGCGCTGCGAGTCGTCGCGCTGCGCCGTGGCATCGGTCTGGAAGCGCCACTTCGCCTCGCCGATGCGCACTTCGTCGCCGTCTTTCAGCGTGACTTCGCGGACTTTGACGCCATTGACGTAGGTGCCGTTGCTGCTGCGCATGTCCGTCAGGACCACGCCGGTCGGACTCGGGTGCAGGTTGCAGTGGATGCGTGAGGCGTCGCGGTCGGTGGTCTGGATGAAGTTCGTGGGTTTTCGGCCGATGGTGACCACGCGCGAGCCGATGTGGTAGTTGCGGCCGGTCACGTCGCCTGCCGTCCCGACGAGCCAATTGCGCTTGGGGCCGCTCGTGGGCTCCTCGGCGAGCTGCGTGGCGGGCGCGCCGCCATCACCGCGCTTGAAGATGAAGTAGAGGGCGGCGGCGGCGCCGACGAGCGTGAGCGTGACGATGGCGACTGCAGGCATGAAGCGGGCTCCGATGGGTGCGAGACGGGACGCAAGAACGGGAGGATAGACAGCGTCGTAGGCGACGTCCAGGTTCGCTGACTTGTCAGCCGCGCGCCGCGCAAAGCTGGTTGGCCAGTTCGAGCCAGCCCGCGGCACCGTGCGAAGTCACCCACATGGGCTTGTATTCAAGCACTTCCAGTTGGTCGAGCACTTGCGCCGTACCGACCGTCAGGCCGAAACGACCGCTGTGCCAGAGGCCGACGTCGTTGGGAGCGTCGCCAATCGTCGCGATTTCGTGCGCCGCGTAGCCCAGTTCCGCAGCAATCTGCTGCACGGCCGCGCCCTTGTCCGGCGGCGAGTCGGCCAGGTGAATGTGCACCGAGGACCAGATGAGGTGCACGCCGTGCGCGGTGGCCAGCGCCCGCAGCGGTTCGAGTTCGGCGTCCGTGCGGTCCTCGCGCAGCCACGCAATGTCCGCCAGCCGGCAGAACGCATCCGGCGCCAGCGTCCACGGCCGACCGGCGCGCCCCAGCTGTTCCGCAACCGCCAGCAGGCGCGCCCGGTCCGGCTGCTGGCCCAGCCAACGCACTGGAAGGTCCGGGGAAACCAGCGTTGCGCCATTCTCCGCCACCGCGCGCCGGATCGTCGGCAGGTAGCGCGCCAGGCCCAGCGCCTCCCCCGCCGGCCGACCGGTGACCGGCATGACCTCGATACCCACCGACTCGAGGCGCAAAAGCGCAGGCAGAATGCCTGGATCGAGGCGGCCGTCGTGGGTCATCGTGCCGTCGATGTCCGTGGCCAGAAGCCGAATGCCAGCCAGCAGTTCGCGCGGGGCGGTGTGCAGGGGCGCGGGGAAAAGGGACCGGAGCGACGGCGTGGACTGCGGCATGGCGACCTGTTCCGTGGCGCGCAAGAGCGCCAGCGCGCGGAGCATCGCATGGACCGCAGGGCGCCGTCACGGACCTGCAGCTGCCGTCGCGGACCCGCTGCGAATTGCGCCGCGGATCTTGGGGGTCTATCCTGCAAGTGGAGCCCACACAGATGCCGATGCCCGCGCAGTACGGAACTGCGCGACGCCGCGATATCCGGGGCCCGGAGGTTGCCATGAGACGCATGTCCGGTAACAAGCACGTGCCGCAGCCCTTCGTGCCGGTGCTCTCGGACCTGGAAGACGAGGATGGCGGGTGGGGGCCGACCGGCAGCGACGACGACATGACGGACCCGGACGTGGCGCGCGTGTTCAAGGATGAGCAGGTGAGCCACGGCGAGGAGTCCGGGCGCGCGCACGCCCTGCACGAGCTGGCGGAGCACGTGGGCCTGGACGCACGCCTGCGCGCGGGCGACCCGGATGCCAATCTGGAAGACGTCAATTTTGTGGGCGAAGAGGCCCCTGGCGGCGGCGAGCCGACGCCGGACCAGAACAGCGTCGATGACATCGGTCGCGCGCTCGGGTTGCAGTTCCAGGACAACGAGCCGCTGGACCTGGAAGGCAAGCTCAAGAAGCGCGATGAGCAGCGCTGGGAGCTGGACCCGGCGTCCGCGGAGGACTATCCGGAGCGCATCGACCGCGAGCACAAGGAAGGCGGCGTGTAGGGGCGGCGCAGCGAGGCGTTGTCAGCGCGCAAGCCGTGTGGAACCATCGGCCGCGCCGCGCGATTGCGGCACGTGCCGAGGCGCCATGCG
>CAINLT010000179.1 GCA_903850505.1 uncultured Myxococcales bacterium
CTTGCCGTCGGCGGAGAACATCGGCTGGCTCTTCACCTCCGCGTGCTGCCACGGCTGCAGCGCCGCGCACGCGTTCTGCAGGTAGGACGCGCCGCCCTTGCCGTTGGGCACCTCCATCAGGTTCGAGAAGCTGGACGCCTCCTCGGAGCCGACGTGGTACAGCCGAGCGCGCAGCCAGCGGTCGATGATCGTGAACAAGACCAGAGTCTTGCCGTCCTGCGACACCGCGATCGGGTCATTGTCGTGGTACTGCGATCCGGTGCCCACACAGGTGTCGCCCAGCGGGTTCTCGCAGATGTAGTCCTGCTTGGACACGTTGCCGGCGCGCCACGTGTACACCTTCATGGAGCGGATCGTGGTCGTCAGGAACACGACCGTGCTCGCGTCGTCGCTCACCTGGAAGTAGCCGTTGTAGGTGGTGTCGCTGTTGACGACATCCGGGTCGTCGTCCGGAGCCATGCGTGTGATCACGACGTCTTGCAGGTCCGTCGTGTCGTCCATGCCGCGGCGGTGGATGTCGTACTGGCACTTGCCGGTGCCCAGGCAGCCCGACTGCGTCGAGTAGAACAGGTAGCCCTGCGCGAACTGCAAGTGCGCGACCTTGCTAAGGACACCGAACTTGCCGAGAAAAACCTGCAGCTGGCTGTTGAGCGTGCCGAGCTGGAAGTCGTAGCCGTCCGTGCCGGGCGCGCTCTTGGCGATGGCGATGTACTTGAGATCCTGGCTGAACAGGCAGCCGAAGTTGCACGTGAGGCCGCCCGCCTGCTTGAACGCGAACTTCGTCAGCTGGATCGCGGCCAGCTTCGGGTCGAGGGGGCTGACGCCCGTGCCAAAGGCGCCCGCATTGCCGGCCGCGGCCGGGTTCTTCCAACTGGTCAAAACTACGTCGTTGTCCGTTGCGGCGGCGCCGGGCTGCCGGCTGCGGCGACCGTAGACGACCCAGAAGTCTTCGGTCACCGGCGTGGTCGTGGTGGTGTCGCCGCCCTTGCCATCGACCTTGCTGCCCACGTCTGGTGGCGTCCCCGAGTCGGCCTGGCTGGCATCCGCCGCGACCACGTCCTTGGCAGTTGCCGTTTGGTTTCCAGAAGCTCCGCTGCTGCACCCGCCAAGCGCCGCGGAAGCGATCGCCGCGCTGACGACCGCCGTTGTCTTGAACCACACCGTCGCGAACGCCCATCCGCTGCCGAACCTGCCCATCGCCGCTCCTCGTGCCGGTCTTTGCCGGGTGTGCCCGACCTGTAGGGCAAGCACGCACCGTACGGAAGCGTGCGACGGGCGTCAACGCGCCATGAGCTTCGGCACTTGAAGCGGACGGGGGACGATCCTTGCGTACACCGATCAGGCCGCGATCACGCTGCCAGCGCCATCTCGCGTCCAACGCGCGACGACGTCGCGGAACGCTGATATCCACAGCCCATGCCCGTAGTTAACCGACATGACACAAAACCGGGCTGAACCGTGATCAAGGGGAAGCGCTACAGGCTGGCGCGCAGCCGGCAACATTTCCGCAACGACCGAATGCACGGCAAGGTTGACACGCACCGCTTTGTGCCGTACAAGGCACCCCACGTTCGGCGGACGAGCTGGCTGAGAGCTGGCTTAGAAACTGC
>CAINLT010000180.1 GCA_903850505.1 uncultured Myxococcales bacterium
GCGCTGAGCAGCACGTCCACCCCGCTGACTTCCATGTTCACCCACGCTGCGCCCGACGCGACGCAATCGAGCACGAACAAGCCGCCGACCTCGTGGATCGCGTCGGCCACAGCGCGCAGGTAATCGTCCGGCAGGATCAGTCCTGACGCCGTTTCCACGTGCGGCGCAAACACCAACGCCGGCCGTTCCGCGCGGATCGCCGCGACCACTTCTGCGATCGGCGCCGGCGCAAAGGCGGACTGGCGTTCACCCGCGCTGGTTCGCGCCTTGAGCACGTGCGCCGGCGGCGCGATGCCGCCCACGTCGAGAATCTGCGTCCAGCGATAACTGAACCAGCCGTTGCGCAGGATCAGGCACTTCTGCCCCGTCGCCAGCTGGCGCGCGACCGCCTCCATGCCGTAGCTGCCGCCGCCTGGGACCACGACCACTGCGTCGGCCGCGTAGGCCGTTTTCAGCGTCGCCGAGATGTCGCGCATGATCCGCTGGAAGGGCTTGGACATGTGGTTGAGCGCACGGTCGGTGAAGACGACCGAGTATTCAAGCAAGCCATCGGGATCGACGGAAGGGAACTGGTGCGACATGGGAGCGTCCTGGCGGCGTGGAAGCCGCGCGCGGTGGCCGGGAGGGGCCAGAGCGCCCGGGAGCTTGCCAGAAGGCGCCAGACGTGGCGAGGGGCGGCGCTCAGAACGGCTTGCCGACGATGGTCTTGACCACCCACTCCTGCGCCGTGCCGCTGGTCAAACCGTGGCCGATTGCGGCGTTCAATTCCCAAGCCTTCTTGTCCTCTTCCGCACCTTTTGGCGCCGCCAGATCGAACACCGCAAACGCGAGGTGCTCCTGCTGGCCGAGCGGGGCGAAGCCTTCTGACATCAGGCCCAGGCCGGCGTAGTACTCGACGCCGACCGCGAAGCCATGCTGCGTGTTCCACGAGACTTTGCCGCACGGTTCAAACTCCGGCTTGAAGCGCTCGGGGCCGGTGAGCGCGTAGCCGATGATGGGATTGAGCGCGGCGGTCCAGACGCCATTTGTCCAGGCGACGATGGGGCGGAACTCGTTGGCCCAGCCGTTTTGCTCGATCTCGGCGGGCACGCGGCCGACCTCGACGTTGATGCCGAGGTGCACGGGCAGGTGCATGCGCTCGGGCACGACGAACTTGGCGCGCACCTTGGCGCCTGCCCAGCGCGCGCCGACGTCGGGTTGCGCGAGGAATTGCAGGTAGGCGCCGAATTCCAGCCAGTCGGTGACGCCAATTGCCGGTTCAAACGTCAGGCGGCCGGCTTGATGGGCGGGCACGGCGCCGGGATAGTCACCGCTGCGGTGGCCGACGACCGTGTAGTTGGCGTGGACTTCGAGGCCGAATTGTCCCGGCGCGCCGACGTCGTCGTCATAGACCTGGATTTCAAAGCGGTCGAGTGCGCGCGCAGGTGCCGCGACGAAGCAGGCGAGAAGGGTGGCGGGAAGGAGCCAGAAGCGGTGCTGTGACATGATCTTGTCCATCCATGCGGCGCGGCCGCGTGGCTTATTGAAACTGAAAGTCACTTTCAATGTCAAGCGCCGTTTGGCGGTGGCGACGCTTCTGGCACGCTGGTAGACTCCCTGTTCGGGCCGGTGCCCGCGCCAGGTGGCCATGCTCCAGCCCGACCCGTCCGCGCCCGCGCTGCCTGCGCTGTTCCCGCAAGCGGCCGAGCGTTTTGGCCCGTGGCTGCTGCTGCAGGTTGCGCAGGATCAGGCGCAAATCCGCATGCAGTTCTGCGACGATGGCGGTCGCGCCGTGCAGTTTCGCGTCGCGCGCCTTGGACCCGGTGTGCGGCGTGGGCCTTTTGACCTGCCCGGGCTGGCGATCACCTACGACGAGACGCAGCTGGACTACACGCTGCTGGCGCCGCTTGGCGAAGCGCTGCGTTCCCGGCTGGAGCAAATCCCCTTGCCGCCGCGGCAGACGCCGGAAGTGTGGCGGCGCCGGTTGGCCGAGCAGGTCGTCGCGCCGCTGCAGTGGCGCCTGCGGGTGCGGGCGGAGGCGGCGGTTGATCCGGGGCTGCTGGCGGCGATTGACCCGGAGGTTGTCCAGCATGTGACGCTGGCGGTGCCCTTGGGCGCGCAGCCGCAGGCTGAGATCGCCGCGGACCAGTTGCGCGCCCACGGCGTGCTGCGGGTGACGCTGGAGCCGCAGCATGGCCGGACGGTGACCGCGCTGGAAGTCCCGACTGACGGCGCGTTGGAAGTGCCGATGGTGGCGGCGCCGGAGCTGGCCTTGCCACACACGGATTCCAGCCTGCCGTGGCAGGAGCGCGCGCGTCGGCACCTGCGCGATCGTCCGGGCAAGTCGCTGCGGCTGGGGCAACTGCTCGATGTCGCGCACTTGCCGGATTGGCCGTGCACGTTGCCGTGGACGCGGCTGGAAGTGAGTCAGGGCGGCGGCATTGGCCCGTGCTGCATCGAGTACCAAGCAGAGCGGTTCGCCGCCCTGCCGCCGTTGGCGACGGCGCTGTGGAATGGTCCGGCGATGCAGGCTTTTCGCCGGGCGATGCAGCCGGGGCCAGATACGCCGTCGACGTGTCGCGCGACGTGTCCGGTGCTTGTCGGGCAGAGCCAGCGCGCCGCGGACGTGCGCCTGCGGGGAGGCCCGCGCGTGGCGTTGGACAGCCAGATTGCCGCGATTGAGGACATGCTGGCCGGGCAGTTGGAGATGCGCGGCGCGCCGCTGACGGTGTGCCTCGCCACGACGTCGTTCTGCAACTACGACTGCCTGATGTGTCCGTGCGGCGAAGAGGGCAAGCTGGAGGACCAGTTGCCGGAAGCGTTCTACGCGGACCTCCAGACGCTCCTGCCCGGGGTGCAAGTGCTGGACGCCAATGGCGGCGAGCCGCTGGCGTCGCCCACCTTTCGCGATTTTCTGACCACGCTCGACGCGACGCATCTCTCGCAGCTGCAGGTCAATTTGGTGACGAACGGCTCCTATCTGGTGCCCAAGCTGCTGGACAAGCTGGCGCGCGTCCCGTTTGGCAACATCACGCTGAGTCTGAACGCGGCGACGCCGGAGTCCTACCTGCTGGTCAATCGCGGCCTGCCGTACGAGCGCGTGCGCGCGCACCTGGACGACCTGCTGGCGCGGCAGAAAGCGGGTATGCGCGGCGAGCTGACCTACAGCATGGTGATCCTGAAGCAGAATTTCCACGAGATCGAGGCGTTCGCCGAGCTGGCGCTGCACGACGGCGTCCACTTGCGCTACATGCTGCCGTTTCGCAATCGCCACGACAGCAGCATCCTGACCGACCGGACGGCGATGCTCGCGGCGCTTCGGGCGCTGCAACGGGTGGCGGCGCGGTTGCTGGCGTTGGGGCGCGGTCACGAGGCGCGCGATGCGCTGACGAGCGCGAACATTCTCCTCGGTCGGCTGGACGCGCGGGTTCTGGCGCCGCTCTAGACGTGCTGACCTTTGTCCAACACCACTTCTTCCGGTCAGATCTGTTGCATCTCGGACTGGATCCGCGCGCGTGCACCTCCGGGGGCACACCGCGGATGGAAGCGGTTTGATCGCGAACTTCGGTCGGCGTGTATAGATGCCAAAAACCAGAAAGCCCCGGCGGTCGCGAAGACCACCGGGGCTCCCCGGAGCACAGATTACGGCGCTACGGCACGGTCACCGTCACCGCACAGGCGTTGGACGAGATGATGCCGCCCAATTGCGGTTTCATCGCGACATCGCCTGCCATCAAGGCGGTTGCCAAACCAACCGGATCAATAGACAGGATCGCCGTCACCGGGTGATTCCAGTCCACCGACGCGCTGACGTCGTTGGTGCTGGCATCGGCCATGGTGGCGATGGCCCGGAACTGAATCCGACTGCCGGCTGTGACCGCGGTGGAATCCGGCTGACACATCAAGCCGACCGGAACGGTGTCGGTAATCTTGATGGCCAGCGGGCCGCTCGTGCTCACGCCAACCTTGGCCGAGAGGCTAGTCGTGCCAAGGTCAAGCGCGTGGAACGTCGCGACGTCGTGGTAGGTGCCACTGATCGCGACCGAAGCAAGCGCACTGTCACCGGTGGACCAGGCAAAGTTGCTGCCACTCCAGTACGGACCGGCCACTGTGCTACCCGAGAGCTTGAACGTCGCCATGTACTGCTCCGTCAAACCCTTGGGCACCGTCGTCGCCGGCGCGCCACCCGAGGAATTGGTCACCGTCAGGTTCACCAGCGTGCCCGTCACGTTGTGAACCGTGAATTCCCGGGTCAAGGTGTCCAGCGTCGCGACGACGACCTGATCGCCCGCCACGCTGCTTGTCGCGTACATGCCGCTGTTGTCGATCGCCGCATCCGCGAGCGCGGGTGACTTGAGCGACCAGGTGACGGACGCGCTGACGTCGCCCCACGAGTTGTCCGAGTAGTGGGCAACGGCTGACAATTGCAGCCGGTAACCGCCGATCGGGTAAGTCGCGTTGCCAGCGCTGCCGCCGATGAGGTTTGGCTCGGCCAGGACGTAGATCGCGTCCGGGACCTTGCCGCTCACCGTCAACGACGCGAACTTGCTGGTGACGCCCATGTAGGCGACGGAGATGAGCGCCGTGCCGTCGACGCCGCCGGCGCGCACGGTGCCATGGCCGTCATTCAAGGCCCAGCCGATGCTCGGGTTGTTGGAGACATACGCCGCGAGGCGTGTCACGTCGTACGCGCCCGCGCCCGTGCCCGCTGCGTAGTTGCCCGTCGTGGCGAACGTGGCATCCAAACCGCGCGCGATCGAGATCGCGTTCGGCGCCAGATCCAGGGACGCAAGAACGGCGGAACCCACTGTCACGACCGACGAACTCTGCACCGGCGCGCCGATGCAACCGCCGTGTGAAGGCGGGATGGTGGCCCGCAGCGTCGCCGTCTTGCCAGCCGTGGCGCCATACGCAACGTGGCCAAAGCCAAGGGTCAGGAAGTTCGGATGCTCGTCGATGACGTGGTCAGGATCATCCGACGTGTAATCCGGGTGACACGCCATGACGCTGTCGTCCGACGTGGTGCAGGTCGCACTCATCACGAACGGCACGCCGGTCGGCCACGTGACGGCGCTTGCCGGGACGTTCAGCTGCACGGCTTTGACGCAAGCGCTGGAGATGCTCACGCCCAGGGTGTTGGACACGATCGGCCCCATCTGCGCGAAGTACTGCGTCGCGCCCTGCTTGAGGCCGGTCAGCGTACCGTTGGCAATGGAGATCACCGTCGGGTCAAAGATGTTCCACACCACTGGCGGCGGCGCCATGAACCAGTGCCCGGAGGCGCCGTCCGTGTACTGCGCCGAAACCGTGATGCCGAACGTGCCATTCTTGAACGTGCCGGACGGCGCATTGATGTACAGGTGTTCCAGCGTCACGGCGACGGCCTGCAGACTCAGGGAGTTCGACAGGACGCCGAGGTAGTACGCGGAAATCTGCACGGTGCCCGCCGTCAGAGCGAGCGCCTTGCCCGCCGAATCGCCGCCGTTGGCGATCGACACGATGGTCGAATCCGACGACGCGAATTGCGCGGAACCGGTCACGTCAAACGTGCGCTCCGAGCCGTTGGCGGTGCAACCCGCTGGCGAACCATAGAGCGCGGTCGCCGTGTACATGCGCGAAGTGCCGAGCGGCAGCTTGCCCGCACCCGCCGTCGCCAGCGTGACGCCCGGCGCGCCGCAGTTTTGCACTTCCACCAGCAGATCCGTGGTCTTGCCGTTGGCGGTCGTCGCCGTGAGGATGGTCAGGCCCGCGCCTTGCGCGTACAGGAGGCCATCACCGCTCACGGTGGCGAACGCCGGCTTCTGGGTGCTCCACGTCGTGCCTGAACCGCTCGACACGTCGACAATCTGACCGTCAGTCAGCGTCGCCATTGCGCGGAACTTCACCGCCTGGCCCAGTGGCACGCGGCGCGCAGTCTGCCCAAAGGTCGGCTGCGGCTGGATCTGCACGGACACCACGGTGGCGTCCGTCACGTCAACCGAGGCGGTCGTCGTCAGCGTGTGGTTGGTGACGTCGCCACCCGCGCACACGTTCTGGCTCGTGAACGTCACGGTCAGCGGACTCGTGCCCTTGGCCAACGCGCGATAGCGCCGCGCCGGACCGGCCACGTTGCCGAGGTTCAACAGGGTCGCGTTGCTCCCCGACCACGCGACGCCGGCCAATTGCGAGACGTTCAAGTCGCTGCCGCCCGTGTCCGTCGCCTTGGCGATGAAGTCCACTTGCTGACCAATCGCCATGGAACCGACCGCAGGCGTCACGTTGAGCGCCGCGAGGCACGCGCCCGTGACGTTGATGTAGAAGTGTCGGGTGACGCTGTCCTTCATGAAGCTGACCTTCACGGGCTGCGACGTGGTCGTCGAATACGACGTGAGCAGGCAGCCCGACGCCGAAATCGCCACCTGCACGACCGTGGCGTTGCCGCTGCCGGCCGAGACCAGGGCGGAGACGTCAAAGCTCGAGCCGTCGCTGTAGAGGCCGGTGATGGTCAGCGGCATGACCGCGTTGCGCGGCATGGAACCGCCACTCGGGCTGCTGAATTGCAGGTCGATCAGCGTCGCCGTCGAGATCTTGACGGTCAGCGGCACGCTGGACTTGTCGCCATACGTCGCAGTCACGGTCGGGTCGAGGCCGGCGGACGGCGCAAGCGTCGTCGCGAGGTTGCCCGACTGGAACGCCAACTTGGCCGGATCTGAACTGAAGAACGCCAAGCCAGACGGATTGTCTGCGTACGTCCCGTCCGACCAGGTCACGCGCGCGCGGAAGCGGAGGTTCAAGCCAACCGGCGCGCCCAACTGCGGCAGCGTCGGCTGTGTCTCGATGATCTCCACCTTGGTCACCGTCGAACCGCTGATCAGCAAGCCGGCCGTCGCGGTGCGATTCTTGTACGCCGCGGCGATTTCCGTCGTGCCGGACGTCGTGCCCTGATGCTGGAAACGCTCCAGCGTGCCAGCCGCCTGCGGACCCCAACTCAAGCCAAGCTGCGGCGCGACGCTCCAACCGGTGAAGGCTGTGACGTTGAAAGCGCCATACAGTTCATACGTCGCGGTCGCGGTATAGTCCTGATACGCGCCCTTGGTGATCTGCGCGTTGTTGGGCAGGACGGAAAGCGCGGTCGGCAGCGCGGTGCCATCGAGCGAGACCGTCGTGGTGTCCGAGACTGCCTGACTGCAAGCGCCCGTCAGCACGGAGAAGGTCAGCGCGCCCGGGGAAGTCGTGCCGATCGTGAGCATCCACGTACTCGGATTGACGTTGCTGGACGACCACGCGCCCAGCGTGCCGGGCAGGACTGGAACAGGCGTCGTCGGCGCGTCGCTGTAGTAGCCGACGACGGACAGCGGCACCTGAATCTGCGACGGCCACAGCGGATTGACCTGCTCAATGCGGACCTGCTGCAGGCACGCCGTCGAGACCACGAGCTGCGCGGAGCCGGACACGAGGCCCAACATCGCGGCGATTGTCGTGGTGCCCGGCGTCGAAGCCGTGGCGAGGCCCTTGCTGCCAGGCGCGTTGCTGATGGGCGCGACCGCCGGGATGCTGCTGGACCACGTGACGAGCCGCGTGACGTCGCGGGTGACCGCGCTGCACGTGCCGCCGGAGAAGAGGCCAGACGCCTGATACTGTTGGGTGAAGCCCTTGGCGCGCGTCATGGCCGGCGGGCTGACGGTGATGCTGTTGAGGTTGAGCGCCGCACCGTTGACCGTGGAAGCCGCAGAAGCCGCGGAAGTCTTGCCGCCCTGTGCAGCGGTCAAGGTCGCGGCGCCGTTGCCGACGAGCGTGGTCCAGGCGCGGCCATCGATGACGACAGGCGTCGTGGCGATGCCGGGCGCCGTGGAAGACCAAGTCGCCGTCGTTGTGACGTCGCCGGTGGTGTTGTCGTCAAAATTGGCCATCGCGACGCAACCGACCTGATAGCCGATGCCACTGGGCAGGCAGCTCAGCGGCGCCTCGCACGTCACCGTCATGCCAGTGATGACGCTGGCTTTGATGACGAGCGGCGCGTACGTCGAGACGCTGCCGATGTGCGCCTTGATGCGAACTTGGCCGCCCGGCACGTTGGCCGTGGACTGCAGGGCCGCGACGAGGCCGCTGGACACGCTCGCGAAGCCGGCGATGTTGGCGCCGTTGCCGTCGACCACGTCCCAGATGGCGCTGGTGGTGACGTCAAACGCGCTGCCGTCGCTGTAGTGGCCTGTCGCCACGAACTTCTGCGCTTGCCCGGCGACGAGCGTCGAGCTGGACGGCCAAAGCGTGATCGACGACAGCAAAATGCCGCTGCTGATCGTGATCTGGA
>CAINLT010000181.1 GCA_903850505.1 uncultured Myxococcales bacterium
CGGCAAGCGGCGTGGCATCGTCGGCGAGATCCGCCAACGCCGCGTCGCCCTGCCCGTCGTCCTCTGCGGCAGCCGCATCATCGGCGGCGTCCAGAACCTTGTCGCCGCAGGCCGGCAGACCGAGCAGCACAACCAACAGAATCGGTAGGGTATCGGCGATGCGCATGGCAAACCTCGGCGCGTCAGGGGTACAGGACGCGAACCGCAATGGAGTGTGCCGCACCAGCGCTCAAATTTCCACGATCCGCCAGGGCGCGCAGTCAAAGTGGAAGTGGTTCTTGTGACCGGGATAGGCCGGACCGAGCATGACGCGAAAGATGTCCGCGCGCGCCGTGAGCCGCTGCGTCAACGCGTGGAGAAAGCGCGCGTGCCAAGCAGCCGGACCGTCGGTGGCTTGCCAGTCGGGATCGATGCGCACGCGAAAGGCCCGCGTGAGCTGCTTGGGCAAGTCGTCGGGCGCCTTGGCGCGCCGCGGCAACGGCGGGAACACAAAGCCCGCGACGTCCAGCGCGTTGCCCAGCCCGTGCTCGGAAAGATAGTCCGGCCACAGCCGAATCCGCCGACAGTTGAAGCTCCCCAAGTGCAGAATCTGCGTCGGCGCCCGGCCGTAGACTTCCGTCGCCGTCTCCCGCACGACGGTCTCAAAGCGCCGCAGCCGCTCGCGAAACTCCGGATTCACCCGCAGCGGCGACGCGTAGCGAATGACGTCGCCGCGGTAGCTGATGAGCGGCACCTTGGGACACTGGATCTTGCCCGTAGGCTCCACGACGCGCGCGAGATCGTCCAGCGCGAGATGGCTATCCTGCGGCGGCGACGCCACTTGCCCCAACAGCAGCGCCATCAGCGTCGTCCACAGCATGCCAACCTCCGCGCCCGGTTCGTCGGGCTGGAAGGTGTGACGCGCCAGCGGCGGAAACGATCTGCGCGGCTATTTCTTGTTCTTGGTCTTGGTGGGCGCCGGCGTCGGCTGACCCGGATTGGCGCGCGCAGCCACGAGGATCGGCTTGAGCTCCTCGAGCGACATCGGCGCGGCGAAATCGTCCTTCTTCTGCAGCATCGCCCGGGCGATCATCCACAGGCCCATCGCCACCGGAATCACGCTCAGCCACTGGCCCATCGTGAAGTGGTAGCCGATCGACTGCTCGATCGCGCCCAGTGGACCTTCCGTGCGCAGCTGTTCCGTCTGGAATTCCTTGAAGAATTCAACGAGAAAACGGAAGCTGAAGTACATCGTCAGGAAGACGCCGCCAAAGAAGCCGGAACCAGCGCGGCGGATGTCCGCCTTCTGCAGGCCCATCAGCACGAAGTACGTGAGGACGCCCATGAAGAATTCGTAGGCCTGCGACGGGTGCCGCGGCGCGCACTCGGCGGCCGGAATGCCTTCCATCTGGCAATAGCGCAGGAACTGCACGCCCCACGGCACGTCCGTGACGCGGCCAACAATCTCTGAATTGAAGAAGTTGCCGACGCGCACGCCGCCTGCCGCAATGGCGATGGCCGGGGCGAGATAATCGCTGACGCGGAACCAGCTGGTCTTGTGCTTGCGGGCAAAAAGCCAGAGCGCGAGGATGAGACCGACCGTCGCGCCATGGGAAGCCAGACCGCCCTGCCAGAAGTACAGGATCGTGATCGGGTTCTTGAGGTAGGTCATCGGTTCATAGAACAGGCAATGACCCAGCCGCGCGCCGCCCACAATGGCGACCACGCCGTACCACAGGAATTCCTCGGCGAAGGCGGGCGTCTCGCGGTTGCGCAAGGCCTGGCGCTGCCACACCCAGAAGCCGGTGTAGATGGTGAGGGCGAACATCACGCCGTAGTAGCGGATTTGCAGCGGCCCGAGGTGGAGGAGGATCGGGTCGAGATTCCAAGTCAAGAAGCCAAGCATGAAATGCGTCTCCAGGCGCTGGGGGCAGCGGGGCGGCCGGTTCTATCGCGCGGCGGGGCGGTTGGCAACCGAATTGGCGGGCCCTTGGCAGTCAGGCCGCGGCTGGCACAGACGGCGAAGGCTGGTCGGGCTGAGCCGCAAAGTCACGTGCCTAGAATTCGCCGCGAATGCCAAACGACGGAATGATCGGCAAGCCCGTCGCGTACTGCGACACCGTCGCATCGTAGTTGTACTGAACCCCTTCCGGATTGCCGCGGTTGTACGCGTTCTGCAAATCCAGATAGACATTCAAAATCCACGAATCAAACACGAATTTCTTGTCGACGCGCAAATCGAGCTGATGGAACGTCGGCAGCCGCGTGCACAACTGACAGCCCGACGCCACCCGTTGGTACGTGTCGGTCTGCTCGTTGTAGACGGCCGTGGCATTCGCCGTCGTCGGGTTGCCCGTCACGAGCCGGAACCGCGCGCCGACCTCGATGTTGAACGGCAGCTTGTACGTACCCAGCGCCGTCAGGATATGCGTCTGGTCCCAGCCAAACAGCCGCTCCGGGTCACCCGGGTGGTCGATGCTCGTGGCCTTCTGCAGCGTGTAGCTGATCCAGCCAAAGAACTGACTGCCGGGCTTGCGGCGGATGAGCACTTCCATGCCGGTGATGTCGCCCTTGCCTTCGTTGGTGTACGGCGGCGACGGGAAGAGGCCTTGGCCGGGGACGATAACGCCGCTCAGGAGCTTCTTGAAGCCTTGGACGTCGACGTCGAACCAGTCGCCCACGTGCCATTCAAAGCCGACGGCGGTTTCAAAGCTGCGAAACGGCAAAAGATTGGGATTGCCAAACGTGTTGCCCAGGTATTGCGGGTCGGCGCGCTGGGAGATTTGCCCCGTCGAGGCCTTCAACGTCCAAGCGTCGTTCAGCTTGTACCGCACGTTCAGGCGCGGCAGCAGGGATTCCCCTTTGGCGTCACCGCGGTATAGGTCCAGCCGCACGCCCGGCACCACTTCAAGCCGCGGATGCAGCTTCAGCACGGTGTCAAACCAAAGCGCCGGCGACACGAACCAGCCTTTTTGCTCAACGAAGACTTGGCGGTTGTCCGCCGCCTGCGACGACCCGCCCGTCCCGCGTTCGCCCGTTCCGCGCTGCGGTGGCGCATAGACCTGGATGCTGAACGGGTTGCACAGGACGTCCAAGCCCGCGCGCCAGGAGACCGGACCTTCGCCGATCGTGAAGTCCTGGCGCAGCGTGTACTCGCGGTTCAGCAGGTCAAAGCGGAAGAGGTCGCCAAAGCTGGCATTGATGCCGCTCAGGAGGCCAGCCACCGTCGTCGTGCTCGTCCAGCCCTCTCCGCGGTGACGGAGGATGCCCATCAGCGCGCCAAACTGCGTTGTCGTCTCCAAGCCGCCGCGCGCCTGCGGGAACGCCGCGGGCGGATTCTTCAGCACCGCGGAGAGCGCGTCGTCGGTGCCAAAACCAAACCACGTCATCTCCGTATGCTTGGAGAAGCGGTGATCCAGCTTGAGCTGGTAGTCGTAGTACCGCGGCGCAACCGTGAACGGCAGCGTCCCCGCCGGCACCGCCGCCGCCAGCACCGCGTCAATGTACGAGCGCCGCGCCGCGACCGCGATGTTGGTGTTCTCGCCGATCGGCCCGCGCAACAGAAACCCGGTGTGAAAGACGTTGCTCTCGACGTAGCCGTTCCAGGGATCGCCCTGTTTCGGCACTTGCAGCCGCGCGTTCAGCACGCCGCCGGTCTGCCGGCCATACTTGACCGCGTACCCGCCGGGATAGAAGTCGATGCCGTCCAGGATGTCCGTGTTGATGATCGAGTAGACCCCGCCAAAGTGGTACAGGAGCGGAATCTTGACGCCTTCCACGCTGATGATGGTGTCGCCCGGTGCGGATCCGCGGACGATGATTTGGCCGCTGCCAGCGGATGCGCGCGACACGCCCGGCAGGTTCTGCACGACCTTGAAGGCGTCGCCGTTGGTCCCCGGCAGCTTCTGGATCTCCTCGACCGACAGCGAACGCCGCGCCATTTCCCCCGGCTCCGGAGGCGCTTCCGCCGTCGCGCGGTACAGCGTGTAGCTCAGCCTCTCCACGCGCAGATCGACGGTTGCGGTCTTGCCCTCGACGATCGTCACATCCTGACGCACCGGCTTGTGCTCCGTTCCCGGCACGTACAGCTGGTGTTTCCCCGGCGCGAGCAGGCCGAAACGGAAATGTCCCGTGCCATCGGACACGGTCTCGGCCTTCAGCGCAGCGACCGTCACCAGACTGCCACTGACCGGCTTGCCGGTCCCGCGCTCGATCAGCCGGCCTTCCAAGCTGGAAAAGCCCGCGGGCGCCAACTCCATGTCGCGGCGGTCGTACTTGCCCAGCGACGGCGAAACGTCGCGCCGATCCAGCTTCACCTCGGGCGCAATCTCAAAGCGGAACCGGATGCGCACGGGCACGGGCTTGCCGTCCTGCGTCGCGGGCGAGAACTGCAGCTTCTTGGCGGCATCCACGGCCGACTTGTCAAAATCCGCGCCGGCCGATTCCACGACCTGCACGCGGAGCACCTTGCCCGCGCCGTCGATATCGAGTTCCACGACGACAACGCCGATCTTGTCCTGGCCCGCGAACTTGGCGGGATAGGTCGGGAATGCGCGCGCCAACAGCTCCGGCTCCACAATCGCCGACGGCGGCGTTTGCGCCATCAGCGGCTGCGCGGCGAAAAGCAGCAAGGCGAGGCAGAGGGACTTCACACGGGTCATGCGCAGCGCCTGGCGAAAGAGAACGGAGCAGGACTCAGCAAGGAGTCCCGGCGTTCGATGCGCCGCGCGGCATCTGGATGCGCGCAGACTAGGCATGACGCCCAGTCGAGCCAAAAGCGCCGGCGCCGCGATCCGTGCTGTCGAGTGCGGCCACGACGGCGAACTGCGCCTGCACAACGGGCGCAATCACCAGCTGGGCAATGCGTTCACCGCGCACAATCGTCTGCGGCTGCGGGTCCAGGTTGACGAGGGCGACAAAGAGCTCGCCGCGGTAGTCGCTGTCGATGGTCCCCGGCGCATTCGGCACGGTCAGCCCGCGCTTCACGGCGATCCCGGAACGCGGTCGCACCTGCCCCTCAAAGCCCTGCGGAATCGCCAGCGCCAAGCCAGTCGGCACGAGCACGCGCTGGAGCGGCTGCAACGTCATCGGTTCGGCGATCGCTGCGCACAGATCTGCACCGGCAGCGCCGGCCGTTTGGTAGGCTGGCAACGGCAGATCGGCGTCGCGCGTCGGATGAAGGCGAACGACCTGGACCACGGGCGCGGTCACGGGCGCTCCATCTCTGGCGCGCAAACCACGCCAAAATCGGCCTCGCCCAAGCCTTTGGCCAGGCCCACGTCCATGCGCGCGGCCAGCCCCGGCAGCATCGCCAACTCGTGCGGCTGCGCGGTCTCGATCATCAACCCGATGTCCTTGCGCGCCGTAGCCAATTGGAACGACGGGGTAAAGTCGTTCTTGGCCATCTTCAGCCCGCGCACTTTCACCGCCATGCCGACGTCCAGCTTGCTGAACAGCTCGTGGGCTTGCAGCGGGTCGATCTTGTTGGCGCGCGCCATCGTGTACACGTCGCCGAGCAGGCCCGCGACGCCGAGCAACATCGCGTTGCCAAAGAGCTTGTAGCAGGCCGCGAGGTCCGGGCGCTCGCCCAGATACCACACGTCGCCGGTCATCGTGCGCAACTCCGCCTCGACCTGGGTGAACACCGCCTGCGAACCGGCGGCAACCATCAGACCCGTACCGTTGCGGCAATTGGCCGGCGACATGAACACCGGCACGTGCAGGAACGCGATGCCAGCGGTGTCGAGCATTTCAGCGCGATCGGCGGTGCGTTCCGGCGAGGTCGTCGTATGGTCAATCACCACGGTGTCCGCTTCCACAGCCGCGAGCAGGTCGCCCAGAACCGTGTCGACCGCAGCGTCCGCGTGCATGAACAGGTGCACCCGCGACGCGCCCAGAACCGCTTCCGCCGGCGTATTGGCCACGCGCGCGCCGAGCTTCGCCAGCGGTTCCGCCTTGCTGCGCGTGCGATTCCACACCGTCACGGTCTCACCGCGCGCCAGCGCCGCTTCCGCCAGACCCGCACCCATCAAACCCATGCCCAAAATCGCGATTGCCATCTGAACCTCCGGCCTATCGGCCCGCGGCGCGAGTTTACGCGGCCCGATGCAGTGAGCAAGGCCCCGCGCTTGCCAAGGTTGAGAAGTCAGGCTAGACGGAACGAAGTTTCGGCTTAACGTGGAGGAGGAAAGATGGCTACTGTGAAGGTGCAACAGGCCCACGCGCTGGGCGCGACGGCGGCAAAGGCCAAGTTGGCGTCATTTGAGGCCGATCTGGCCAAGTTCAAGGCGCGGTTGGATTGGTCAGGCAACACCGCGCAAGTCAAGGGCATTGGCGTGTCCGGGCAAGTGCAGGTGACGGATGCGCACGTCGCCGTGAATCTGGAATTGGGAATGCTGGCGCGCGCCGCGGGTGTTGACGCCGGCAAGCTGCAGAATTCGATCGCCAAACGTTTGGCGGGCGCGTTCGCGAGCTGAAATCGACAGAAATGGGAGAAGAACGATGCAGATGTCCAAATGGCTGGTGATCTTGGGTGCGGGCGCGCTTCTGGCGATGCCGGCGTATGCCGACGGCAAGAAGAAATCCGACAAGGCCGCCGCGGCGGAGAAGCCTTGCGACCACGCGGGCAAGCCTTGCGATCACGCGGGCAAGCCTTGCGATCACGCTGGGATGCACGGCGATCACGCTGGCATGCCGTGCCAAGGCAAGGGCGAGACCGGCGGCTGCTGCCCCGGTTGCGCCAACAAGCCGCGGCTCGCTGCGGCGACGCTCGCGCCCACGGCCGGCAACAAGGTCAAAGGCACTGTGACGTTTGCTGAGGCGGACGACGGCAAAGTGACCGTCACGGCGGAACTGGAAGGCCTGAACCCCGGCCAACAGCACGCGATGCACGTCCACGAGTTTGGCGATTGCAGCGCGGCGGACGGCGCGTCGGCGGGCGGCCATTTCAATCCGGAAGGCCATGACCACGGCCTCCCGGCGACCGAAAAGCGCCACGCGGGCGACTTTGGCAACGTCACGGCGGACGCCGCGGGCAAGGCCAAATTCTCGCTGACTGTCGATAACCTGACGGTTTCCAAGTGGAACGGCGTCGCCGGTCGCAGCCTCATCGTCCACGCCAAGGCGGACGACGGCGGCCAGCCGACGGGCAATGCCGGCGGTCGCGTCGCGTGCGGCGTGATCGGCGTGGCCAAGGGCCCGGAAGTTGCCAAGCCGACGGCGGCTCCGGCGCCTGCTCCGGCCAAATAGGCTAGACCTTCAGTTCGACCCACTCGCCGCGATCCGCCGAGCCGCGGCACGTCCAGAGCGTCCGCAGGGCCGGAATCGCCACGACGACGGAGTTGGTCGACGTGCCCTCCCCGTCCTCGGCGAAGCGGTTGATCGAGTCGATCCCGTCCGCACGGTCAGCAAACATCGCCTGCAGGGACGCAACGTCGTGCGGCGCATCCGCGCGCAGCCGATCGCCCACCCGCGCGAGCCGCGCCGTGCTGGACGCGCTCGCCGGCTCACCCTGCCGCGCCGCGTGTTGTTCCACCAGACAGTGATTCGTGCGGCCGATCGGCCCGTCCACAGCATCGCGCCGCACCGCCGACCACGCCGTCGTCTCCCACTCAGTCAGCTGCTCAGGGCTCGCCAGCCAGTACGTGTGTGCCGCCGCGCGCGGCGCCGTCTCGCAAACCTGCGCCGCTTCCGCAAACGTCCGGCTCGACAGCATCTTGTGCAGCACGCCCATGTAGCCAATGCCGACCTTGGAGCCATGCGTCTTGATGTTGGTCGTGCCCACCGCCAGACCGCGGTCGTTCATGCCGACAAGCGACAGGCAGCCCGTGCACGTCACGCTCCACGTCGCCGGCGCGTCGTCGGGCAGCCGGTGGATCGCGACCACGTAATCCAAGTCCTGCGGATTGAGGTCCCACGTCTGCGCCGCGAGCGCGTGGCCAGACTTGCTCCACGCCGGCGGAATCAGCACCGCCGTGCAACCTTCCGCGTCCGCCGGCAGCCCAGCGCCCAGCGCCAGCACGTCGCGCATGTCCGTCATGTTGGCCGCGGTGTACAGCTCCGCCGCGTCCACGCCCGCCCCGCGGGCAATCGCACAGTGCTCCGCATGCCCCGCCGGATGCCACTGCGCGTAGACTTCCAGGCAGCGCCGCCCCACGTCGACAAGCGGCCCCACGTCGCTATGGCCCAGCGCGCGCAGGTACTCCATCGTCGCGTCAAAGCGCATCGGCACAAAATCGCGAATCCTCGCCCGCAGCTCCGCGCCGTGCGCCTCACCGATCGCGGTCACGGACCCTTTGAACGTCAATTGCGGCAGTTTCAACAGTTCCATGTGGCTCTACTGGATGGCGATGGGGTTGGAGACAAGCCAGCGCTGCTCGGAATCGGCGTGATCGCCTAGACCTTTCAGCCACTTGCGCAGGTGCCGCGGGATAATGCGGGTTTCCAGATGGTAGCGCCCCGGCTTGTCGGCCGTCAGGCTGGCCAGCTGCGCGAAGCCTTTGACTTCCAGGATGTTCACCGCTTTCACCGCGTCCGGCGCGATGTACCACACGATGGTGCGAATTTCAGTGGGATCCGCGGCGTTCTGGGTCTCCGCCCGCGTCCACGGCGCCGACGGCAGCGGCGTGCAAGTGCTCGGCGTGCGCAGCCACAGCTTGGTCCCGACCGGCAGCGTCGCGCCCATTTCCAGGTACTTGCCGGCCTGTTCCGCCAGGAAGTCAAAATCGGTCGGCTCGCCCAGCAGGTCAAAAACGATCCAATTCCGACCTTCCTTCAGCGCCTGCTTGTACACGTCCGGCCGGTCCGCCGTCGCGGTCGCCGTGGCCACCATCGGCCGATCGCTGATCGCTTTGAGCATCCGCGGGTAGCTGTCGATCCGCGCGCCGTCAGCCAGCATCGGCGTCCCGCCTTCCGTCAGCAGCTTCACAAGGTGCGGGTACTGATCCTTGAAGCCGTCGCACGCGCCCTCAAACTGCCCGCCCGGCCCGCAATAGGCGTCCAGCGTCACGTCCTGATGCACGTCGTTGCCAATCACGCCCGTCACGTGCTTGTGCGCCAACACCTGCTGCCACTTGAAGAACGCCTGCTCGGGCTGGATATCCAGCATCACCATCAGCAGCAAATCCGGCAGCGGCGAATCCTTGGGATCGCCCAGGAAGTTCTCCAGCTCAAAAATCCGCGCGAGGTTCAGCTTGGGCGCGCCGGAAATGCCGCTCGACTTGCCGAGAATCGTGTTGAAGTTGGCGTGGATATTGTAGATTTCCATCGCGTCGACGCCCAGATCGAGGATCCGCTGGAAGCCGATCTCGTCCTGCTCCGAGTGGGCATTGACCACCAGCGCGCCGGCCGCGTGCGCCATGTCCACCCGCGCGCGCGCGTCCGTGAGCGTCACGTCGTCTGAAATACTGCCGCCTTCCATCGCCGTGACCGTGACGTGCGTGTGGAGCCCGACCGGCATGATGTGCGTCGCCTCGTAGCCAACCGTCACCACCAGCTCATGCGCCGCCAACGTCTCCGTCTGCGGACACTGGATCACGTTGCCATATGGCTGCCCCGCTGGCCCCAGCAGCTTGTCGCCCTTGGCGGCGTCAAAGAACAGCAACTCCTCAAAAGTCCGGTCGTTCATCGTGCTCGGGTGATCGGTCATGAACGCGACATCCAAGCCCGCGGCGCACAGGCCATCGCGCAACTGGCCGAGGCACACAAGGTCAATCTTGCCGGTCTTGCTGACCTGACCATCGCACGCGTCGTGGCTGTACGCGCTGTGAATGTGCACGACGGTCTTGCCCAGCAGCCAACCGCGCTCGGTCAGCAGCGGCGGTCCCGGCGGCAGCTGGATCGCCGCGTCGGTCTGCGTATCGGGCGCATCCGCCAGCGCCACGTCGCTCAGCGTCTCCGCGGCGAGCTGGGCATCGGTATCCGCAGTCGTCTGCTTGCTGCAGGCGACCATCACAAGCAAGACGCACAAGCGGCGGAGGTTCGTCATGGCGCCATTGTCCACGCGTTGGCCGCGACACTCAAGCACTTGCTGAGACGCCCCTCGCGACGCATCATGGCGCTGCGGCGGCGCCGCGCGAGGTTGCCGGTGTCTGTCTCACCCTCCCACGCTCCGTTTGAGCATTGCCGCGACTGCAACGCGTGGGTGGACCTCCGCGCCGAACA
>CAINLT010000182.1 GCA_903850505.1 uncultured Myxococcales bacterium
CCAACATGCCGGTCGGAGGTCCGCATGGTTTCGCTTCTGGACATCATTGGCCCGGTGATGGTGGGGCCGTCGTCGTCGCACACGGCGGGCGCTTGCCGCATCGGTTTGCTCACGCGCGCGCTGTGCGGGGGCACGCCGGAGCGGGCGTTGATCGAGCTGCATGGCTCGTTTGCCAAGACGGGTGAAGGCCATGGGACGGACCGCGCACTAGTCGGCGGCTTGCTGGGTTTCCAGCCCGATGACGGTCGCCTGCGCGACGCGCTTGAACTCGCAACGACGGCGGGGATGCACGTGACGTTCGCGACGACCAAGCTGCGCGACGTCCACCCGAATACGGCGCGGCTGACCGTGGAACGCGACGGCCAGAAAGTCGTCGTCGTCGGCAGTTCGCTGGGCGGCGGGCGTATCGCGGTGTGCGAGATCGATGGTTTGGCCGTGGACCTGAGCGGCGAGTACCCGACGCTGGTTATCGTGGCGCTGGATCAGCCGGGGACGCTGGCGGCGATTACCGCGGAACTTGCCGCCGATGGCGTGAACGTCGCGAGCGTTCGCGTGTCGCGCAACCGTCCGGGCGGCGTGGCGCTGCACCTGTACGAGCTGGACGGGCTGCCGATCCCGGAAGTCGTGGCGCTGCTGGCTGAACTGCCGGCGGTGCGGACGGTGCGTTTGCTGGAGCAAGTCAGTTGATGGGCGGGCAAGAAGTGAGGTTGCATGTTTGATTCATTGGAGCAAGCGCTTGCGCTGGCACAGGAAAAGCAGGTTTCGTTGGGCGAGCTTGCGCTGCAAAAAGAGACGGAACGCGGGACACGGACGCGCGACGAAATCGAGGCGGGGCTCCGGCGCGCGCTGGGCGTGATGCGCGATGCGCGGGCGCGCGGGCTGACGGGCGAGGTGCGGAGCGTGAGCGGGCTCGTCGGCGGCGATGCCCATAAAGTGGCGAACAGCCCGCGTGGACCGCTGCAGGGGACGGTCTTCTCCGAGGCGCTGGCGGGCGCGCTCGCGGTGCAGGAAGTGAACGCGGCGATGGGCGTGATCGTGGCCGCACCGACGGCGGGCGCGGCGGGCGTGTTGCCGGGCGTGTTGTTGGCGCTCGCGGATCGCGCACAGGCGTCTGAAGCGGCGATGGTCCGCGCGCTTGCGGCGGCAGGCCTGATCGGCGCGGTCATTGCCCAGCGCGCGTCGCTTTCTGGCGCAGAGGGCGGCTGTCAGGCTGAAACGGGCGCAGCGGCAGCCATGGCGGCGGCGGCGGGCGTTGAGCTGCTTGGCGGGACCAACGCCGAGGCCGATGGCGCCGTTGGCTTGGCGATGCAAGGCACGCTTGGCCTGGTCTGCGATCCGGTCGGCGGCTTCGTCGAAGTTCCGTGCGTCTTTCGCAATGCGACGGCGGCGTCGATCGCACTCGCGGGGATTGAGATGGCGTTGGCCGGCGTGCGGATCCCGATTCCGACCGACGAAATCATCGACGCGATGGCGGAGATTGGCCGGACGATGGATATCCGCTACCGCGAAACGGCGGGCGGCGGGCTGGCGGCGACGCCGACGGGGCGACGGCTGGCGCGCGGGCGTTTGGGGCCGGTGCGCGGCGGGTAGGGCGCTGCGGTCTGGCATGCCGCGTTTGCGGGCTTGATGCACCATCAGAAGCCGCGTCCAGATCGAACCGCGACGCGGCGCGTCCTACTCCTGCACGCCGGAATGTTCCGGCCATTTCAGGAGTCCACCATGCGTACGTTCCCCCTTTTCGTGACCCTCTGCCTCATCGCCCTCGCGGGCTGCAAGGATCCCCCGCCGCCCGTTGCGGCCGAACCGCCGCCGGAGCCGCAGACGGTTGTTGAACCGCCGTCGACGCCGACGCCGACCAACGTGGCGCCGCCAGCTACCCCGACAACGGCAGCTATCGCGATTCAGCCGCTGATTGCCGACGGCGCGAAGTTCCAGTTCTCGCTCAAGGAGTCCGCCGATGCGTTGAAGCTGCAAAACGGCCTCTGCGCGCAGGAAGCCAAAGGCGACGCGGCCAAGCAGGCGGCATGTCTCGCGGCGGTGGAGAAAGAAGGCGCGGCGGAGGGCATCCGTTTTGAGAAGGACGGCGACAAGCTGTTCTGGGTGTCCTTTGGCGCCGGCAAGGACGGCAAGGAGGAGATCTTCTTGCGCGGGCCCATCGCGCTGCTGGATGCGCCGACCGACGAACTGCATTTCCGACCGGCGGGACCGTTCACGGGCAAGCAAGCGGCGGAGGCGGGCTTTGACAAATTCCCGGCCGACAAGTTCATCACGGTGAAGGCGACGGACGCGAGGACGCTGGTGATGCAGGCGCCGCCGCCCAAGGGCGCGCTGGTTTACCACCGCCAGTAGGGGCTGCGCTTGCCAACCGTGAACCGGGCGGGCATCGTGGCCGCGGAGGTTCGCCCATGCCTGTGGTTGCTGCATCGCCCGTCCGGTTTCTGGCCATCGCGCTCGCACTCGCGGCTTGTGCGCCCGTGCCCGCCGCGCGCGAGGCCGTCGCTGCCGATACAAGCGCCGTCATGGACGTTGCCGACGATGCGCTGGCGTTGACGGCGACTTGGCCCGTCGGCGTCACGGCGGCCGATTGGACCGACCCGACGCGCGCGACGCCCGCCAACGGCGATGTCGCGGGGCATCCGGGACGCCACTTGCCATCGCAAATTTGGTACCCGGCGGCAGGTGCGGCGGGTGGTGCGGTAACAGACAATGCGCCATCCGCGGCTGGCGTTTTTCCGCTCCTGCTCTTCGTCCATGGCTTCTCGGGCACGCCCAGCGTGTATTCCGGGATCTGCCAGCGTTTGGCTGCCTTGGGCTACGTCGTCGTCGCTGCCGATTTTCCGCTGACGTCGTTGCTGACCGACGGCGGTCCTTCGGATTGGCATGCCGAGATGGAACAAGGCGATCTGGCGTTCCTCGCGGACCAGGCGCTGGGCGCGAACGTACCCGCGCCGCTCACCGGGCATCTCGACGTTGCCGCAGGCTACGCCGTCGTCGGCCATTCCACGGGTGGCACGGTCGCCCTGCTGGCGGCGTATCGCCCTGACGGCCACGACAGCCGGGTGCGCGCGGTCGTCGATCTTTCGGGCGATTCCTGCTTTTTTGACGCCGCCTTCTTCGCGACGCGCGCTGTGCCACTGCTCGCGGTCGGCGCCACGCGGGATCTGCTGGTCCCGGCGGCGAACAACCCGGCGCGCGCCTTTGCGCTTGCTTCAGCGCCCGCGGTTCTCGTGACGTTGCGCGGCGGCACGCATCTGCACACGACCGACTTGACCATCGCGGATCCCACTGACAGCACGCCGACCGGCTTGGACGATCCGCTCGCCCAGACGATGGCCGCGTGGGGCAAGGCCGCTGCGTGTCGGCCGATTCCGCCGCCGGGCGCCGAACCGCTGCTCGACAACGATACCCAGCGCGACCTCATCGCGCTCTCGACGCGCGCGTTCCTGGATGCGTACGTCAAGGGCGCGCCGACTGGGCTCCAGCAACTGCTCGCCAAGCCGGACGCGCGGCTGGAGATTCAGGCCAAGTAGCGTCGGCGGCGGGCGCGCAGCTATTTTTCCTGGCGCGGGCAGCCAAACAGGACGTCCATCTTGGCGCTCGCGTCGGCCTTGATGGTCGTGCAGCTGGCGGCACAAATCAGGATGTGCTGCGGGTTGGCGGCGTCGTCAAAGTGCCAGCCCGGGCCGGTGCAGGTCGGGTCGTAGACGAGGTCCTGGGGCGCGCCGCCGTTGCCGGGCGTGTATCGGACGTTGACGTATGCGTAGTTGGTCGAGCCGCCCTTGGGGTTGGGCGGAATCTTGTAGTCACAGCCGATGGCCTGGCCCTTGATGGCGGAGAGCGCGTCGGTGAGGTGCGTTGCGAGGTCGGCGGGGGACGAGTACGCGGTCATGTCGAAGTGGCAATAGGTCGGTCCCGTGTCAGAGCAGTTCGCGGGCGCGGTGCCGCCGGCTTTGGCGGCCTGCGACAGCGTGGTGAGGGCGCCCTGGCTGCCCGGCACGCCGACAACAAACGTGTGGACCGGCGAGGCCGCGCTGTTGGCGCCTTTGACTGCCGCGAGGATGTTGGCGGCGCTGTTGGCCGGGCTGGAACCGCACGTGGGCTTGCCGTCGGTGATGAGGACGACGTAGCGGCTGGCGCCGGGTGTGTCGCTCTCTGGCGTCGCTGCGTAGTAGGCGTACATCGCGTTGAGCGCGTCCCCGGTTGGCGTCGATGCGACGGGGCTGTTGTCCGTCAGGAGCGCGGGCAAGCTGGAGATGAGCTGGGCGCGCTGCGGGGAGCCGGCAGGACCGGTCAGCGCGAGTGGCACATGCGGCGCGGCGGCGACCTTGCACACGGTGTTCGCGTCCATCACATCCGGGTAGTAGACCATGCCCGAGTACGAGTCGTCGGGCAGCGACGGAACCGCGGCCTTCATCGCTTCCACGAGGATGCTCCACTTGGCCTTCGCCGGATCGGTCGCGCAGTTGAGCTGCGAGAGCGGCGCGCTGGGGTCCATGCACATGGACCAGCTGTAATCGAGCACGAAAAGCAAGGACACGGGCGACGGCTTGCCCTGCGCCGCGATGGCGTTGCACGCCGCATCCGGATTGAACGCGACGCCTGTGTCCGCAGCGTCCTGGACGTCGTCGTCAAAGAAGCCGTTCAGGTCCGGCGCGTCCGCGTTCTTGCCGTCGGTCAGCGCGCTGTCGTCGTCGGTGCCATCGGCGAGCGTTGCAGCGTCGCTCCCGGCACTGTCCGCGGCTTTTGCGTCGGATTTGGCATCCGCGCCCGCGGTCCCGCCCGATCCGGTCGATGTGCTTGGAGAGGAACACGCAGCAGCGAGGGCTGCGCTTGCGAGGAAGGCCAGCGATTGGGCGAATAGACGCATCGGATGAACTCGGCGAGGAGGTGGAAGTGGGCGGTCGCGCGACATCCTGCCGGGCGACTCGTCGCGCAAGTTGCCATGAAATGCGCGGTGTCGCAACGCTCGATCGCGGAGAAAACGCTTGTCGTGCGGCCTCA
The DNA here is from genome assembly GCA_903850505.1 of uncultured Myxococcales bacterium. Classification (GTDB taxonomy): domain Bacteria; phylum Myxococcota_A; class UBA9042; order UBA9042; family UBA9042; genus CAIYBN01. The sequence continues at coordinate 5,002 of CAINLT010000182.1, forward strand.
TTTGATGCGCCAACCGCGCCCGCTGCGATTCACCGGGAAATCGCAGCGGGCGGCCATCGTCGTCGTCCAGCTTGACCTGCCGGATGCCGCCATGGACGGCGCACGTCACGCCGCGACAGTCACCGCGCGCAATTTTTCCGTCACGTCGGCGCCCAGCAGCGGGACGCCGTGCGACGGGACAAAAAGGACCGGATGATCGGCATCCAACTGTCCGCAGACCCACGTTTTGTAGGCCGCTTTGTCGCGCAGGAACAGCCGTTTAAAGAGCGGATTCGTCATCAGTTGCGCGCGAAAACCGATGAGGCGGAACACCGCGCCCAGCAGCCCGCCGGCCATCCGCTTCTCGTTGATGATGCCGTCCGTGACAAACCACGCGTTGCCCGACTGCATCCGGACGCTCAGCCAGGTCTCGCCCTGCTTGGCCATCGGCGGGCCAAACAGCCGCAAGTGGCCCGGCAGCGCGGCTTCCAGGCGCGTCAGGTCCTCAAACGGCACGCCGGGCACTTGCTTGCGCAGGCGCGGCAGCGCGTGCGGGTGGGCGACAACAATCGCATCCGGATAGCGCGCGTGCCACGTCGCGATGCCGCCATTGTGAAAGTGATTCGGCGCCAGCAGGAACCGCGGCTTCCCGGCCTTTTCCAGCGCAGCGAAACGCGCCTCGCTCGTCGGCACGCCCGGGCTAATGACGAGCAAATCGCCATTTCCCAGCGCAACCGCCGCCATGCGCACGTGCTGCTTGCCGTAGACGGCGCTCATGAAGCCCGTCATCTCGTCGTGCATTTCCCAATTGTCGCGCTCGCTCGGCGTGTCGCTCATCGTGATTTCCTGCTGCAGAATTGAATGAACAAGGATTTACAGCGCGTACAAATCGCCGCAAATGGGCGGCTGGCACGACGTATTTTGCGCGCCAATGTCGCAAAACAAGCCGCTCGCGCAGTCCGTCAGGCAGGACTCGGCGACCTTGGGCAACGGTCCGCAGCTCAGCTTGCCGCCGGCATTGGGAATGCACGCTCCGCCCGCGCCGCATTCGTTGCCTGACTTGCAGGCTACGCCTGTGGCGTAGGTTTTTGCGCACTTGCCGCTGGCGGCGTCGCAGAAGAGTCCGTCCTGGCAGGCGTCGTTCTGGCAGGGTGCGCCGCTGGCCAGCTTGGCCGCGCAGACGTTGCCTTTGGCCGTGACGTTGCAGGCGAGGTCGCCCTTTTTGCCGTCGCCGTCGATGTCGGCGTCGCTGCACGTGTTGTCGGCGGCGCACGGCTGACCGTCCAGGGGCGGGATGTCGCAGGTGAAAGTGTCGGCCTTGCAGGCGAAGCCCGGCGCGCAGAGAAAGGGGCCGCCCGCGCCCAACAGGCACTTCTGGCTGGCCTTGGGCAGCGCCTGGCAGGTGGTCTTGCCGGTTTCGCAGCCAAGGCCCGCGGCGCACCAGACGCCGTTGCCGCACGGGGCGCCAAGCACGGGGCGCGCGACGCATTTCTTGCTGGCGGTCTCGCAAAACGCCGTGTCCACGCACTCGCCGTCGCTCTTGCAGCCGTCGCCGATGGCCTTCTTGCTCGCACAGCTGTTGTGCACTTCCCCCAAACATTCTCCGCCGTTGCCGCAGCTCTTGCCGGGTGTGCAGGTCGTTGGGGTGCTGCACAAGCCGCCCACGCAGTCCAAACCGGGGCCGCACGCGAGGACCGACGTGCACGCGCCGCCGACTTTGCCGGGCAGGGCGCAGACGCCCTCGGAGCAGAACGCGGGCATCGCGCAGTCGCCGCTGTCCGCGCAAGCCTTGCCGATGGCGATGGGCGACTTGCAGGTGCCTTTGCCTGCGCTGTTCTTGATGCACTCGGCGTCGCCGCAGACGAACGGGGTGCTGCACGCTTGGCCCTCCGCAACGACGCTGAGGTGGTTGCCGGTGCACTTGCCGCCTTCACACAGGCCGCCGTCGGCGCAGAGGAAGGGGCCGTTGCCGCCGCAGCCATCGCCGGACTTGCCGGGCCAACGGAGCGCGGCGAGGCATGGGGTGACGCTGGTGAGCTTGGCGACTGCGCAGGGCGCGCTGTCGGCTTCCAAGGCCGCGATGCAGACGGGGATGAGGTCGGCGCGCGCGACGAGGCCGCCGTTGCTCCACGTCTTGGCGATGGCGGGCGTCAACTGTGCGACGCAGTCCGCGACGTCCGCTTTGGCCTGCTTGGGCGTGGTGCAGCCGCACGCGACGATGCGCTGGCATTCCCACTGCGCAATCGCGTCGGCGAGCTGGGTCAAGGGCACGGTCTCGCCGCCGGAGAGGTTGTCGATCTTCACGGGCGCGTCGGCGTTGACGTCGTCGTGCAGCGCGGTGTCCTGCGAAGCGTCGATGACCGTGTCGACGACGCTGATCGTGTCGTC
>CAINLT010000183.1 GCA_903850505.1 uncultured Myxococcales bacterium
CACGTTCAAATCGAGCGAAACCGCGCCCATGTTCATCATCGTCGCGCCATCGGCCGGACCGGCAAGCGCGGCGTCCTGCCGCTGCTCCACAAGCGCCACGAACGGCTTGAGCTCCGGCTCCGTGAGGTGCTGATCCAGCAATTCAATGGCGTTGGACCGCACGCGCTGTTGCGTGCTGCGGTAGTACATGAACGCCCGGTGCATGGCGGCGCGCGAGTGCAGCAGCCCGAGCAGGCGGAAACCGCGCGACTCCGCCTGAATGCGCAGCGCGCCCAGCTCCGCCTGGAAGAACTTGTGGCGCAAGGACTCGCCCGCGGTGATGAGCTCGATCACCTGAAAACGCCTGAGGCGGTCGATTTCCTTGAGCAGCTGGTTGGTCAGCCACGTGCGCGGCGGCCGCGGCCGCTCCGGCTCACGCGCCATGCGCCACAGCGATTGGACCGCGCCATCGCGCACCACCGTCTCGTGGGACGGCAGGAGCTGCTGCATCAGGAAATCGCGCGCTTCATTGGTGCCGAACCGCTCAACCACGCGGAAGAGCCGCAACTGAATCGCCGGATGCGGCGGCCGCTCCGCGATGATCTCCGCCAGCGCTCCCACCAGCGGCGGGCCAAAGCGCAGCAGCGCCTGCGAGGCCGCCGGCACCAGATCCGCCTGTCCCAGCGCCTTGATCAGCGGGTCGATGAATTCCGGCGAGCCGATCTGGCCCATCGACTGCACCGCATTCAGGCGCACTTCCATCGAGGGATCGTCGATCATGGACACGAGGTCAAAAGCCGGGTCGTTGTGATAACCGCCGGAGATGAACGCCGCGCGCGCCCGCCGACCGCTCGTTTGGCTGCGCAAGTCGTCAATCAGGTCGCGGTGGATGCGCGACGTCACGTGTTCGCCGCCCGCGCTGCGCATCCACATGACCGCCAAACGCGCCACGGCGAGGTCGTCGTGCTGCATGAACGGCGACACCAGCGGAATCAGGCCCTTGTCCGGATAGTGCGTCAACAGCCGCAAGCACTCGCGCAGGACCGGCGCGGCCTTGTCCCGGGTCAGCAGCGCCAGCAGCAGCTGCCGCTCCGGCTTCATGCCCATCTCACTCATCACTTCCAGGGCGCGGCGTGCGACTTCCGGATCGGGATTGCGGGCCGCGGGCATGAGATCATTGACCTCCACGGCCAGGCGCATTTCCCGCACCATCTCCAGCGCTTGGACGATCTCCTGGGGCCGCTCCGCCCGCAACCGCGACTGCGCCTCGCGCAGCGCATTTTGCTGCAACAGCTCCTGGGTCTGCGGATCGGCGTCCGAATCGACGCGCCGCGCCCGCAAGCCCTCGAACAGCGCGCGGCGGTAGTACGGCGCCATCGCGAGACCCAGGATCACCACGCCGATGCACGCCAGCGCCGTACCCCACGACAACAGCCCGAGCTGCGCCGCGGTCGGCGCCATCAGGAGCAGCGCAATCGAGACCGACGCCGTGCCCACGCGATAGACCACGCCATCGATCAGCGTCTTGGCACGCTCGCCTTTCTTGGCTTCCAGCGGCATCACCAGCATCTGCATCGCGTTGCGCGTCAGGGCAAACTGGCCGATGCGCTCCATGAAGGAGGTCGCGACGATGGCCCAGAACGCGTACGGCAGCTCGTGGGTCTTGGAGACCATGTAGAGCAAGCTGCCGCAGCCGATGATGATCGCGCTCGCGGAGATGGCCACGCCGATGCCGACGAGGCGCACGATGCGGCCGGTCGCCATGAGCGCGACGAAGAACGCGACGAAGTTGGAGATGGCGTAGTAGGTGCCGAGGAAGCCGGCGATCGACTCCTTGTTGTGGACGTAGCGCGCCTTCAGTTCGGTCGAGAACTGGTAGTCCAGGATGAGCGACGCGACCTGCAGCAGGAACACCAGCAGCGCGAGGCGAAGCAGGAGCGGCGTGTCGCGGATATTGCGGAAGCCGCGGAGGATGTCGCTGCCGCGATCCTTGCGGATTTCGCCCGATGGCGTGCGCGCGACTTGCGTCTGATCCTCGCCCGCATCCGCAGTCAGGCCCGTGACCGTGCGCACAATCCGCGGCACTTTCCACAGCGGCCACGCCAGTAGCGCCAGCACCAGCCACAGCAGGTTGCGCGCTTCCATGCCGCGGCTCAGGACCAGGCTGACCATGCCGCCGCCCGCCGCCGCGCCCAAGGTCGAGACCGCCGCGAGCACCGGAAACAGCCGCTTGCCCTGCCGCGACGGCACGAGCGCGGACATCATGTTCCAGCTCTGCAGCAGGATGAGGTTGGCGATGCCCGTGCACCAGACCAGCTGCACGAGCGCGATGCCTTTGGGATGCAACGGATAGGCCAAGTGCAGCGCGGCGAAGGAAATTTGCGCCAACAGCAGCAAGCCGAGGAAGCGGCGCGTCAGCGACGTGCGCGCCATGATCCCGACGTACGCGATCGACGCCACGGCCGTGAACACGGACGAGCCGAGGAACATCCACGGCAGCATCTTGGTTTCATGGTCGGTCAGAAAGACGGCGCGCGTGAACGTGGCGATCACGACGCTCGCCGCCGTCACGATGGCAAAAAGCGGCGCGGACTGGGCAAGGACCGGCTGGTCGATCCGCTTCATGCCAAACAGCGAGCGCATCCAGCGCAACGCCTGCTCACTGAAAGCGCGTTGCGGCGTGGGCGTCTGCGAAGTCTGAGTCACTGGAACGGTCAAGACACGCGCCTCCCGGGGCGGATAGTTGAACAGAAAGGCGGGCGCGGCGGAAGTCCCCGCGTGCGGTTAGGCGTGGCGTGCGGCCATGTGTCGGCGGACGCGAAACGGGTATTGCCGCATTCGCGCGCCGGGACGAGCCCAAACGGGCGCGCGGTTTTAGTGCCGGGGATCAGACGCCGCGCGTCCGGCTCAACGTCCCTTCCAGGTGCCCAGCGTACGTCCAGGCGAACCGCTCGGCCGATTGGCCCACGACCTGCACCGTCGCGTCGTACCAGCGGTCCTGCAGCGCCAAGACGACGACCTGCGACGTGTTGGGCGCCAGCGTCTGCGTCGCAGACTTGCTGGAAACCGCGTCCAGCACTTGCACGTCAATCGGCGCGTTGCCCGGAGTATGGAGCGTGATCTGCGCCGATTCACCGGCCGCATCCAGCGCGAGCGCCACCCGCGGATCGCCGCCCGCCGTCAGCGCGTTGCCGACAAAGCGCCGGAAGAAGCTGTTCACGCCATGGATTTCCAGCGCGAATGCGCCATCCACGCCGGTCGCATAGGTTTCCTTGGCCGTGCCGCCCGGCGCGACAGTCACGAACCGCGGCAGGTCATCCACGCCGGCCAGGCCGTGTACAGAGAGCGGAAAGGCCGACACCCCCGCGTTCGCGAGCGCGACGGTCACGTTGCCCGCGCCGTCGACGCTGCAATCCGCCTCAGGCAAGTACGGCAAGGGCCGGAGCGGCCGCGTTCCTGGCTCCACGGCAGGCACGGCGGTTTCGCCACCCGGCGCGGCAGGCGGCAGCGCGGCGCAATCGACGTCGGCAGCAGCAGCGATCGGCGCCGTCGCAGGCAGCGTTCCCGGAAACGCGCCGGGGCTCGCATCCAGATCCAGTGTCGCCAGCAAGTCGCCGCAGATGGATCGCCGCCACGCGCTGATGTTCGGCTCCTGCACGCCGGTGAATTTCTCCAGCAGTCGCAGGATCGACGTGTGATCAAACACCTCGCTGCACACAGAACCACCGGTGCTGAACGGCGAAATCACGATCGTCGGGACGCGCACGCCCAGGCCGATCGGCAGGTCCATGGCGTACTCATCCGGCGTGCCCACCGGCGCGGTCGGCGGCGGCACGTGGTCATAGAATCCGCCGTTTTCGTCCATCGTGTAGATGAACACCGTCTTGTCCCAGACCGCCGGATTCTTGGCCAGCGCGTCCAGATAGCTCTTGGTCAGATCCGCGCCCTTGTTCGGCGCCGACTTGGCGTGTTCAGAAAGCGACGCCGGGGCGATGATCCAGGACACGGCGGGCAGCGCGTCGTTGGCCACGTCATCGGCAAAAGCCTGACGCGCGCGGCGCTTCATACCGTTCTCGTACAGCGCCGATCCGACCGGCGCGTCCTGGAAATTGGCGAACCACGCGAGCGCGTTGTCGTCAAAATTGTCCTCCTCCTGGTAAACGCGCCACGAGACGCCCGCGGCCTGCAGGCGTTCCGGGTAGGTCGTCCACGTGTAGCGCGCCTTGGCGTCGTTGGTCATCACGGGGCCCTGGAACTTGCCGGCGGCGTCGCTCGTGCCCGTCCACAGATAGAGGCGGTTCGGGTTTGTCGACGTGTTCACCGAGCAAAACGAGTGGTCACAAAGCGTGAACGCGTCGGCCAGCGCGTAGTGGAACGGGATGTCCTGGCGGTTGTAGTAGCCGAGGCTGTTCAAGCCTTTGGCGGTGATCCACGCGTCCAGGCGACCGTCGTCGCGCGCGGTGAGCCCGGTGAACCAGTCGTGATTGACGTCCGCGACGCATTGCCCCGACGTCGTGCCTGAAGCCAAGCGGAACGGCCAGACGCGGCCCTGCTTTCCCGGTTGGCCAAAGACGTTGCCGCCCGCGGCCAGCGAGAGCGGATGGCGATCGGCAAAGCCGCGCACGCCAGAGAGCGTGCCAAAGTACTGATCAAAGGAGCGATTCTCCTGCATGAAGATAACCACGTGGGCGATCTGGGAGAGGTCGCCCCGCCGCGCCGGCTTTTGCGCCTGACACGCCAAGGACGGCGGAAGCGCGGCCAACGCCGCAAGACCCGCACCGCGCAGCGCGGACTGCTGCAGAAACCACCGACGCGTTCCCTGAACCATGACACCCTCCAGAACCCAGGCAATGGCGCCCAACGCGCGAGTGTCGCGCTGCTGGCGAAAGTCAGCAACCCGCGGCATTGCTTTGGCGTTTCTGGCCGGTTCCGCGCGGCGATTTGGCAGGATCGCCCGCGGGTGCCAAACTCCCGCTTGCGGCCGCCGTTGCCGCTTGAGGACGCCATGCTGCTGCACGATCTCGAACCTTGGCATTTTGCCATTGCGGGGGCCGGCATCGCCGGTATCACGCTCACGCTGCAAGCCGTGGGCAACCGCGCGCTGGGCGTTTCTACCGGTCTGGAAGAAGTCTGTTCGCTCGCCAGCAACGCACCGTACTTTGGCCGCGCTGAGCTCAAGTCGCACTGGCGGCTTGTCATGTTCGCCGGGTTGATTTGCGGCGGCCTGTTGTCGTCGCTCACGTCGGGCGGCTGGCAGCCGACGTGGGACGCCGGGATGCTCGACACGCACCTCCACCTCGATCACGCCGCCAAGGTCGTCTGGTTCTTCGCCGGCGGGCTTCTCACCGGCGTGGGCACACGCATGGCGGGCGGCTGCACAAGCGGCCACGGCATCTACGGCATGGCGCGTTTGCAGCCCGGCAGCATCGCCAGCGTCCTCGCGTTCATGGCCAGCGGCATCATCACGGCAAACCTGCTCTGGCGCGTCATCGCCCCGTAAGGACTCACCATGATTCTCGTTTTCATCCTCTCCGTCGCCTTTGGCTTCCTGCTCAGCCGCAGCGGCGCCGCGGACTTCGACGTCATCCAGCACATGTTTCTCTTCGACTCGTTCCACATGTATGGCTTGCTCGCCGTCGGCGTTGGCCTGACCGCGCCGGGACTCTGGCTGCTCGGCCGCTACGGCCGCACGCTCACCGGCCAGCCGATTCACCTCGCCGCCAAGCCGATTCACGGCGGCAGCATCCCCGGCGGCCTGCTGTTCGGCGTCGGCTGGGCGATGACCGGCATGTGCCCGGGTCCCATCCTGGTGACGCTCGGCGAAGGCAAGGTCTTCGCGATCGCGGCGCTCTTTGGCGCGCTGCTGGGCACGTGGTTGTTTGGCGCGAACTATGTGCGGATTCAGCGCTGGTTCAAGCTGCCCAATCTGACGACCGGCACCGGCGCGGGCTAGTCCCGGCTAGGGCATGAACGAGCGGTAGACGCCGACGATCATCGACAGGCAGAACCACACGACAACGACCATGTAGGTCACGTAGAGCGCGCCGCGAAACACGCGGTAAAGCGGCGGCTTGGCTTCAGCGCGCGCGATCTCGTCATCGTTGGGCGCGGCATCCGCCAGCAGTTCGTCCGGCGGCAGCGGTTGAGTGACGTCCGTCATGCCCGCCTCTACTTGCCGCCGTGGAAGCCGAAAGTGCCGTGGAGCGCGGCTTTGGTCTCCGCGTCGTAGATGCTGCACACGCCGGGGACGTCGAGGCCGCAGATGCCTTCCGGCTTCAAGCAGACAAAGTCGGCTTGGATGCTCTTGCAGTCCTTGTCCTTGCTGCCGCCCGCGGTGATTTTGCCCGTGTCGATGCTGCAAGGCGC
>CAINLT010000184.1 GCA_903850505.1 uncultured Myxococcales bacterium
CCAGCGCTTGCGCGACCATCAACTCGCCCGTGTAACCGTACGAGCCGTAAATCAGCAACTCCGCCATGGCCAACCTCACGTGCGCCACTTTTCGGGCGCGGCGCAGAGGGTGCGCGTGCTGGCGATTGGGGTCAAGGGCACCCGCCCGCGGATTCCCGGGATGGCGCATTGACGCACCGATCCCCGTATGCGAGTGTGCTTTAGCCTCTTCTTCACCCGGAGAACCATGCGCAAAAACTTCGTCCTCGACACCAATGTCCTCCTCCACGACAGCAATTGCCTCCGCGCTTTTGCCGACAACTTCGTGAACATTCCGATCTCCGTCATCGAAGAATTGGACATGTTCAAGAAGGACCAGAGCGAGTTGGGCCGCAACGCCCGGCGCATCGCGCGGGAAATCGACACGTACCGCGAGAAGGGCAACCTGCGCGAAGGCGTGCCGCTGCCCGGCAAGGGCATGATCCGCGTGGTGTTGGGCAAGTCCAAGCTGCCGCCGGAATTCTCGGTGTCGCGGCCGATGGATGACTCGATTCTCGCCGCCGCGGTGTACCTGCTGGAGACGGAGCCGGACGTGCCGGTGGTGTTCGTCACCAAGGACACCAACCTGCGTATTCGCGCCGATGCGCTGAACATCCACGCCGAAGATTACGACCGCGAAGGCGTGGATCTGGCCGAGCTGTTCTCCGGGACGGTGGAGCTTGACGTGGATCCGGAGGCCATCGAGGCCGTCTACACGGAAGGCGGCGTGCCGTGGGCGGGTCTGGGCGTGCAGCTGTTTCCCAATCAGTACGTGACCCTGCGCAACCGCTTCATGCCGTCGCGCACCGCGCTGGGCCGCGTGGTGGGCGACCGGATTGAGAATGTGCAGCGGCAGCGCGGCAACGTGTGGGGCGTGAGCGCGCGCAACCGCGAGCAGGTCTTTGCCCTGGACATGCTGCTGCGCGACGACATTCAGCTCTGCACGCTGGTGGGCAAGGCGGGCACCGGTAAGACGCTGTTGGCGATTGCAGCGGGCTTGCAGGCAGTCCTGGACGGCGAACAGTACCGCAAGCTGCTGGTTTCGCGGCCGATTTTCCCGATGGGCCGCGACCTCGGCTTTCTGCCGGGCACCGTCGGCGAGAAGCTGAGCCCGTGGATGCAGCCGATCCACGACAACATCGACCTGCTGACCAACCTCAATCTCGGCAAGGGCTCGAAACTGCACACGTACGCGGAGCTGCTGAGTTCCGGCACGCTGGAAGTGGAGCCGTTGACGTACATCCGCGGGCGCTCGCTGCCGTCCGTGTTCATGATCGTCGACGAGGCGCAGAACCTGACGCCGCATGAAGTGAAGACGGTGCTGACGCGCGTGGGCCACGGCACCAAGATCATCTTCACCGGCGATCCATACCAGATCGACCACGCGTACCTGGATAGCGTCAACAATGGCTTGACCTACCTTGTTGAGAAGTTCAAACACGAGCCCCTCGCCGCGCACGTGACGCTGGCGAAGGGTGAGCGGTCGCCGCTGGCAGAGTTGGCGGCCAACATTTTGTAAGACGAGGCGAATATCATGCGGTTCCTGTTGACGATGGCGATGATGCTTGTGGCGATTCCGGCAATGGCGAAGGGCGCGGCGCCTTCGGCCAAGGCGAGTCCAGCGCTGACCAAGCTGGCGGCGGAGTACCTGAAGGCGCATCCCAAGGACCTGCGGGTGCTCGCGGCGGCGGCGCCCATGGCGGAAGAAGCGGGCGGCGCGGCACTTGTGCGCGTGGACGATGGCGCCGATGGCGGCAATCCGATTTGCTACTTGCTGACGCTCGCGGGGCGGCCGTCGTCGCCGGCGAAGATCGAGCTGTCGCTGAAATTTGCGGTCTGTCCGCGCGCCGATCAGGGCAAGACGACGCGCCTCGAGCGCATTTCCCTCGGACGCCGCAACGCGTGGCTGCTGCGGCTGGATGCTGCGCGCTGGGATTCCATGGCCAAGGGCGGTGAATCGCAGCTGTATTGGGCGATTGCGACCGACATGGGCGACGGCGCGGGTCTGCGGCCGGTGTTTGAGCGCACGTCCACGACGTTCAAGAGCCACGACCAGCCGGCGCTCAACCAGTCCGAGATCTGCAAGGCGCCGACCGTGACGATCTCAGCGGGCGAGCCGCAGGGCGCGAGCATCGCGTGCGACATCGAGTCCATGTTGGGGACGATGGTCAAGCGCACGCAATCGACGTTCAGCTACATGTGGGACGGCTCCCAGTTCGCCGGGAAGTAGCGTGTCGCGCTAACCGCGGTTGCCGAGGACCAGCGCCCGCAGGACCGTGAAGTCGTCCAGCACGAAATCCGCACCCAGACCGCGCAGCTGCACCCGCGAAGATTCCTGATCGCCGTGCTGCACCAGCGCGCACGTGATTCCGGCATTCTGCGCGGTCTCGCGGTCAATGCGCGAACTGCCGACCACGAGCGTCTGCGCGGGCGTCCCGCCGAGCTGCTCCATCAACCGCAGCGCGCCGGTGGGATCGGGCTTGCGCGGAACATCGCCGTCACACGTCATGAAGTAGTCGAAGTAGCCGGCGATCTGCATCTGCTGGAGCAGGCCCAGCGACGGCGCTTCCGGCTTGTTGGTCACGATCGCCATCCGCACGCCGGCGTCCATCAGCGCGTGGAGCGTCTCCTTCACGCCGGGATACACTTGCGCGCACTGGCCCAGATGCGCGGCGTAGCGGGCGCGGAAATCGTGCAGCCAGTCATTGATTTCCAGATCGGTCGGCGCCGGTCCCGTCGCCAGCAGCGCCGCCCGCAGCAGGCCGCGCAGGCCTTCGCCCGACCAGGTGCGCACCTGCGAGGCTTCCAGCAGCGGCCGGCCCAAGTGCGCAAGCGTCTCGTTCAGCGCGGCCGTCAAGTCGGCCAACGTGTCGACAAGGGTGCCATTGAGGTCAAAAAGGACTACTGGAAAACGCATTCACCACTCGCCGTGTCGCTGGCCATCACTTGATGGCTGGAAGTTTGTCGTACGCAATCGCTCCCGCGTCAAGCCGTCCGGGCTGCGGCAACCACGCCGTCAACGCCGCCAACTGCGCGCGCACCTGATCCTGCATCGTCTGCGGCAAGCCCGGCGCGGTCAGCCAGGCCAGCGCCAGCTGATCGACCTTGGCCAGATTGTCCTTGCACGCCGCCGCCGCCACGACAAAGCGCGCGCCGTGTCCACCCATTGCCGCCACCACCGCCGGCACAATCGGCGCCAGCAGCTTGTCGGCCACCTGGTTGACGACGGTCGCGTCGCTCGGCAGCGCCGACGGATGGTTGGCCTCCAGCACTTGCCCCTTGATCGCGATGACGTCGGTCGCAAAATCCTCCCCGCTCTGCTGCCATTGCGCGTTCGCAGTGAAGGGCGGCGTTTCAGCCCCCGCCTTCTGCTTGCCGTGATGCTTCGCCTTCGCGGCCGTCGCCAGTTCCAGCTTGGCCTGCAGGGCCGCTTGCGCCGTGTACGTGTGGTGCTGCACTTGATACGCGTAGGGCTGCCACATTTCCTGGGGTGCGCGCTTCGGCGTGTCCGTCGCCACTTTTTGCGCGGCGTCGTAGGCCGCCTGCTTCTCATCGACCGCCGCCTGCAGCTTGACCCGCTTGGGCCCCAGCTCCGCGACGTGCGCCTGCTGCTTCTGGATCTGCTTGTCGTAGTACTCGACGTTGCTCCGCCAACGCGTGTGGCCGCGCGTCCCGTCGCACTCCAGCGTGCCATCCGGGCACGGCGTCGGCTGCGCCTTGTAATACGCGGCATCCTCCTCGGCGATCTTCTTCTTGATCTCAGAGAGTTGCTGCTGCAGCGTGTACAGTTCGCGATCCGCCTCGTTGATGCCTTCTTGCACCGGGCGCAATTCCTGAGTCGCGACGTTCAACGCCAGCAGCGCTGACGACTGCCGCGCCTGCGCATCCGCCCACGCTGGATTGTCGACAATCTCCACGTGGTCCAGGTAGTTCTTGCTCCGCGCCTCCGGGGCCTGCGTGCGTTCCAGCGTGGCGCTCGTCACTGTCAACAGCAGCTTCGCCTGCGCGTTGGCCTTCTTGCCGGTCACCACCGCGATGCCCGCGCGTTCCAAGCCCGCTGCCGCCAGCCCACGCCGGACGCCCGCCACCAGCGCCGCATCG
>CAINLT010000185.1 GCA_903850505.1 uncultured Myxococcales bacterium
CGCTCGCCAAGCTCAAGGCGCAATTGGTGGAAGCGCGCGATTCCGGGATCCGCCGGCTGCGGCTCAACGGCATCGACCCGCTGACGTTCACGCGGCTGTGGGAGCTGCTGGCGCTCATCCGCGAGATGGGCTTCACGTCAATCGACACGTTCACGACGGCGCGCGCCTTTGCCGACCCGGAATTCTGCGACCGCTTTCTGGCGGCCCAGCCCGAGGATTTTTGCATCAACGTGCCGATTTACGGACTCACGGCGGAGTCGCACGACGCGGTGACCCGCTCGCCCGGTTCGTTTGTCGAGATGTGGCAGGGCCTTGAGAACCTGCTGACGCGCTGCGATCCCAAGCACATTGAGCTGGAGAGCGTCGTCGTCCGTCAGAACCTCGCGGCGCTGCCGGCGCTTGCCAACTACGCGCGGGAGCACCAGCTTGGCTTCATGGCGCACCTCGCGTTCCCGATGTCCGGATCCCGGCAGGATCCGTACCTGGACAGCGTGGTGTCGTTGCGCGAAATCGTCGAGACGGTTGGCCGCGACACGCCGCCTGACTACGTCCACGGCATTCATCCGTGCGTGCCGTTCTGGGTGGAGCGCGATCTCGGCTATCCGGCGTTCGCGTGGTGGACGTATGAACCCGATCCGGCGCTGCAGGGCACGGAGTACGTCAAGTCCGCGGACTTGTACGCCAATCTCAATCGCGGCGCGCAGCTCAACGCGGTGGCGACGTACCGCTGTCCGCACGTCAATTCGTGTGTCCTCGCCGCGTACTGCCCCAAGTCCATGTATCGCCTGTACGTCGAGCGCTTTGGCTGGAGCGAATTCCGCCCCGTGCGGCTGCAGGATCTGTCGGTCGCCAAGCTGCGGAACGCGCCGACGCTCCCGCAGCCCTGACGGCATCCGCGTCGGTCCCAGCCGCCTCGGTTGCGGTTCCCTTGCGCCCCGCTATCCTACGCGACCATGACGACGCCGCTGACCGACTTCACACGTTTTCCCGGCCGCCGCTGGGCCAACTCGGTCGCGGCGCGCATGCCGCCGAAGCTGGCGGCGGACACGCGGATGGCGATGGCCGTTGCGGCGCGTTGGTCGCATCACCTGCGGGCGCGCCCGGAAGACATCGTGCTCTTTGCGACCGCGCAAGACGCGATGCGCGCGGCGGTTCACGCGCTTCTGGCGCCCGATGATGTCGCGCTGCTCGCGCTCCCTTTGGCCCCGGAATGGTTGACGGCGGTGCTCTGCGCCGGGGCGCGCTACGTCGACGTCGGTCGCCGGTTCGATGGGCCGACGCCCACGGGTGCGTGGAACCGGAACGCCGCAGAACGCGCAGCCGCTGCACACCCGGACGCCGTCGCGCTTGTCGAGTCGCTGTCCTGGAGCGGCTCGGACGATGCGGCCGCGATCGCCGGTTTGCCGCTGCGCGCCGTCATCGCCGATGCGCGCCGGGTCCAAAGTCCGCTGGGGCCGGTCCTGTTGCCGGATCGGCCGACCCTGACGCTTGTGGCGCTCCGCGATCCCGATTGCCCTTCGGAGCCGGTGCTCCACGCGCTGGTTGCCCCGGACGGGCAGGGGCGCGCGTTGGGCATCGCGATTGGGCCCACGTCCGTGCCCGACCTGCTCGCCGATCATGCGTTCGCGGTGCTGGATGGCGTCGAGCGCTGGCCCGATTGGCAAGCGCAGCTCGTGCCGCGGTTGGAGGCGCGCTATGGCCAATGGCTGGCTGCCCTGGCGGGTCGACCAGGCGTGCAGATTCTGGGCCGATCCGGTGTGGAAGCCGCAGCCTTGTGCCTGAGCGACGACGCGGACGTGATCGCCGCAGCCATCGCCGACGCGTTTCCGGCCGTTCGCGCGTGGCCGATGACGCCGATGCGCGCGCTGCTGACTTTGGATCTCTTGCGGTAATCGCCGCCGGGTCCTGCGCGCGTCGCGCCCGAGATCAGCGCCGACCGCGCGGCTTGGTCTTGGGCGCCTGACCCGCCCGGTTGCCCGCTGGCTTCACGCCCGCGCGCACCTTCGCGAGCTCCGCGTCCATCAGCATCGCCATCTTCTCGTAGCCCGCGCGGTTCAGGTGCACATCGTCGCCCGCGGTCAGCCCGGCGCGTGTCCACAACGTCATGCCGCCCGCACCGCCCATCGCGGCCTGTGGATCCCAGTGCGCGCAGCGAAACTCCGCGGCTACTTTGCGCTGCGCCGCGATCACCGCAGGCGTCCGCGGCATCGTCCGCTTGTCATCCTTGGCCAGGCGATCGGTCGGTCCGACGATCAAACAGCTCGCATCCGGCGCGGCGGTCCGCACCTGTAGCAGCACCTTCCGCCAGTTCTGCTGGTACGTGTCGATCGGCTCGTTTTCGTCCCCGACGTCGTTCGTCCCGTATGCCAGCACCACCAGATCGGGCTTGCGACGGGCCACCAGACCGCGGAACACGTCTTCCCGCCAGTGCAGCATGACTTCCGCGCGCATCCCCGGAATCCCAAGCTGGTCGATCACCACGCCAGGCGTCGATCGCTCCACAACCACGCCGTAGATGCCAACCGGGCCATTGCCGGCCGGCGCCAGCTTGATCTCATGCGGCCCCATCGCCAGCGTGTACGTGTGCACGATCGCCGAGCCCGCCGCGCCCTGCGTCGGCAGTTCCTGCGGCTTGCCGTCGATCTCCGCGCGCACCGTGCCACCGTCCGGATTGGCCTGCAGCCAGATCTCCAGCTTGTTGAATTCGCGGCCCAGGGCGTTGTCACTTGTCGTCCGCACCAGCGCGAAATCGTTGGGATCCGCGCTGGTCGCCAGCAGTCCCATCATGCCCAGCGCCTGGACTTTGCGCTCACCTTCCATCTTGTCGCGCGTCACTTGCCAGCCCTTGGACGCCTCCACGACCAGATCCTGCGCCCGCGATCCCGGCGCCCATTTGAACGGGAACACGAAGCCGTGGCCGCCTTCTCCCAGATCAGCGGACCAGCGCCGCCGTAGTTCGCCCGTCCAGATGTCCGCAG
>CAINLT010000186.1 GCA_903850505.1 uncultured Myxococcales bacterium
CGTCTGGCTGCCGCAGCCCAATCCACACGCGATCGGCGAGTGGCTGACGGCGCTGGAGACGGCGCTGAACGATGGCCACGTGCGCGTGGTGGCGGTGAGCGCGGTGCAGTTCCAGACCGGGCTGCGGATGCCGCTGGAGGCGATCGCCGCGCTGTGCCAAAGCGCGGAGGCGGAGCTGGTCGTGGACGCGGTGCAAGCGTTTGGCGCCGTACCGCTGGACGTCCAGCGGTTGGGCATCGACTACCTGGCGTGCGGCGCGCACAAGTGGTGCAACGGCCTGGAAGGCGCAGGATTCCTGTATGTTGCGCCGCAGCGGATCGCCGCGCTTCAGCCGCGGATGGCCGGCTGGCTGAGCCATGAAGACGGCCTGGGATTCCTGTTTCGCGGCGCGGGTCTGCTGCTGCATGACCGGCCGATCCGGCAGCGCGCGGATTTCCTGGAAATTGGCAACCTTTCGACCACGAGTTTCGCCGGGATGGGCGCTGCGGTCGACATGCTGGAGACCTTGGGGATCGACGCGATTTTCGACCACGTGCAGCCCATTCTCGACGCGCTGGAGACGCCGCTTGTGGCGCTCGGCTTCACGAGCATGCGCGCGCGCGACGCGGGGCTGCGCTCGTGCACGCTGTCCCTGCGACCGCCGCCGGGCATTGACGTGCTGGCGCTTGGCAAAGCGTTGAGCGCTGCCGGCATCGCGATTTCCGTGCCCGATGGCTATCTGCGACTCGCGCCGCACTGGCCCAATGCGCTGCATGAAATACCGGCGGTCTTGCGCGCGGTGAATGCGGCTTTGGCCGCGAGCGGCGTCGCGCCGGTCTGATCGCCGCAGCGTGGCGCCAAGGCCGATCCGCCGAAACCGCGAAATTGCCTGTGTTCGCGTCAGATTTGTCGCTTGACTGACACCTCCCCAATCCGCAAAGTGTGGCATCCGGACGGCAGTGTCTGTATGCGCTCGACAAGGAATCCCCGATGCAGTTCATCACGCCGCAAGCGCGTTTTTGTCTCCGTTTCGCGTGCGCAATCGCGACCACCGTCGCCCTTGGCGCGTGTGGCGGACATTCGAGCGCCGGGACACCCACGGAAACGGCCGACACTTTGGCGGGAGCAGATAGCCTACTGAGCGACGGCCTGGCCGATGGCGCGGGTGCCGACACGGCGGGCAAGAATGACGCCGGCGGCGATGCGGCGCTCCCGCCGGCTGACGAATTGGACGACGGCGGGGCGGACTTCAGCGCTGGCGACGAGGACGGCGGCTGCCCCTTGTGCGACAGCAGCGACGACGCGGGCGAAACGACGGTCGATGGCGGCGGCGATGCGACGGGCGGTTGCGAATTCCCGGCCAAGCCGCTGCCCGGCGCCCCCGGCTCCGCCTGCACCACGGCCAGCGATTGCGACAACGGGCTGTGCATCCCCAACGGCGCCGCCAAGATTTGCACGACGACGTGCTCCACGTGCTGCCCATCCGGATTTGGCTGCGAGCTGGTCGCCAACGGCTCCGATTCCCAGTTCATGTGCATTCCCAAGTTGTTCACGCTGTGCACCCCGTGCACCGCCGATGCCGATTGCGGCGGCGCCAGCAGCAAGGGCGCGTTGTGCGTCAGCTACGGAGACGCCGGCAGCTTTTGCGGCGGCGCGTGCCAGCAAACCCAGGACTGCCCATCCGGCTACGCGTGCCAGGACGCGACCGGCGTGTCGGGCGCTGGCAAACAGTGCGTTCGGACGAGCGGCGAATGCACGTGTTCAGCCGCGGCGGTCAGTGGCGGCGCGGCGACTGTGTGCACGCAGCAAAACACCTTCGGCGCGTGCACGGGCATGCGCAAATGCACCGCGAGCGGCCTGACCGCGTGCAGCGCGCCTGCGCCCGCGACGGAGACGTGCAACGGCTTGGACGACAACTGCGACGGCGTGACCGACCCGGCGGGCACGACGGGCTGCTCGAATTGGTATGTCGACAGCGACGGCGACTTGTTTGGCAGCGGCCAAGCCGAGTGCCTCTGCGCGGCCACGGGCGCGTACACCGCGGCAAAGAGCGGCGACTGCAATGACGGCAGCAGCGCGATTTCCCCCAACGCGTTCGACAGCTGCAACGGCATCGATGACAACTGCAACGGCGTAACCGACGAAGCGTACGGCGACCTGGACGGGGACGGCATCGCCGACTGCGTCGACGGCGACATGGATGGCGACGGCGTGGCCAACGCGGCCGATTGCTCGCCGACCAACGCCAAGATCTACCCGGGCGCGCCGGAGATCTGCGACGGGTTGGACGACGACTGCAATGGCCTGGCGGACGACCCGGGCACCGTCGGGTGCACGCCGTACTTCCCGGATGTCGACGGCGACGGCGTGGGCGATGCGAACGCTGCGGGCACGTGCCTGTGCGCGCCGGTCGGATTGAGCACCGCGCTGACGGCGACGGACTGCAATGACAACAACCCGGCCATCAAGCCCGGCGCGCTGGAGGTCTGCGACGGCGCCGACAACGACTGCAACGGCAAGACCGACGAAGGCTGTGACGACGACGGCGACGGTTGGTGTGACATCGCGATGCTCGTCGTGGGCCAGCCCGTGGTCTGCCCGTTGGGCAACAAGGACTGCAATGACGCGCGCGCGACGGAGAACCCCGGCCAGCAGGAGACGTGCGGCAATGGCGTGGACGACAACTGCGATGGCCAGACAGACGTTGGGCTGAACGCGATCGGCTGCAAGCTGCTGTTTGACGACGCCGACGGCGACGGCTTTGGCGCGGGCGCGGGCGCGTGCGTGTGCGCGGCGGAGGGCCTCGACACCGAAGAAAAATCCGGCGATTGCGACGACGGCAACCCGCAGATCAAGCCCGGCGCCACTGAAGTCTGCGGCAACGGCAAGGACGACAACTGCAACGGGCTGACGGATGAAGCCGACGCGCTCGGCTGCAGCCAGTGGTACGCGGACGGCGACAAGGACGGCTTTGGCGCGGGCGCTGGCGCGTGCCTGTGCGCGGCCGACGCGACGCATCCTGTCAGCAACCACAAGGATTGCGACGACGGCGCGGCGGCGATCAGTCCGGCGGCAACCGAGACGTGCAACGGGGTCGACGACAACTGCAACGGCCAGACCGATGAAGCGGGCGCGACCGGCTGCGCGATTCTCCACGCCGACGCGGACGGCGACGGCTTTGGCGCACCGGCCAAGTCCGCGTGCCTTTGCATGCCCAACGCTGACTTTCCAGTCGCCAACGGCGCGGACTGCAACGACGGCGCGGTGGCCATCAATCCCGCCGCGACGGAGACCTGCAACGGCATCGACGACAATTGCGACGGCAGCACGGACGACGTGAACTCGGCCGGCTGCGCGACCTACTTCGCCGACGCCGACGGGGACACGTGGGGCAACAGCGCGTTGACACTGTGCCTCTGCAACCCGATCACTGTGTTCACGGTCAAGAAGGGCGGCGACTGCAACGACCTCAACCCGGCGATGTACCCGGGCAAGGCGGAGGCGTGCGACGGTGTCGACAACAACTGCGACGGCGCGATTGACGAAGCCGGCGCCACCGGCTGCAAGATCATGCTGCGCGACCACGACGGCGACGGCTTCGGCAGCGCCAGCGATCCGACCCAATGCCTGTGCGCGCCGAGCGGCGAATACACCGTGTTCATCGGCGGTGACTGCAACGACAGCGACAACGCGGTGCATCCGGGCAGCGCGGAAGTGTGCAACGGCGTCGACGACGACTGCGACGGCACGACCGATCCGGTCAACGCGGGCGGCTGCACGTCGTGGTACGTCGACCAGGACGGGGACGGCTTTGGCACGTACCTGCAAAACAGCCAGTGCCTGTGCAAAGCCGCACCGGGCTTCGCGCCCAAGGCGGGCGACTGCAACGACAGCGTCGCGGCCATCAATCCAGCGGCCGTAGACATCTGCAACGGCATCGACGACGACTGCAACGGCAGCACGGACCCCAAGGGCGCGCCCGGTTGCAAGGTCTACTACGCCGACGGCGACAGTGACGGCTTTGGCGTCGCCAACTTGTGGCAGTGCACGTGCGCACCGGACGGCGCGTACTCGGCCACCGTCGCGGGCGACTGCAATGACGCGGTGAGCGCGATCAGCCCGGCGGCGACCGAGACCTGCAACGCCATCGACGACAACTGCAACGGTCAGACGGACGAAGGCTTGAAGCAGCTCTACTACGTCGACGTCGACGGCGACGGCTGGGGCGCTGGCGTCGGCGTGGCGCTCTGCCAAGGCGATGGCGTCCACACGGTGCTCAAGAACGGCGACTGCAACGACGCGAAAGCGGCGATCTTCCCCGGTGCAGCGGAGAGCTGCAATGGCGCGGACGACAACTGCGACGGCCAAACCGACGAGGGCCTGGCGACCACGCTTTGGTACAAGGACTTGGACGGCGACACCTATGGCGGCGCACCCGGGGTGCAGCTGTGCGGCGCGCTGAATGGGTACAGTGTGACAATCGGCGGCGACTGCAACGACGCCAACCAGTCGGTCTCGCCCGCGGCAACCGAGAGCTGCAACGGCGTGGACGACAACTGCAACGGCGTGACGGACGAGGGCGCCGCGACCGGCTGCACCGTGTTCTATCGGGACGCGGACAACGACGGCGTTGGCTTGAGCGGCGACAGCCAATGCCTGTGCGTCAAGTCCGGCCAGTACACCGCGACCATCAGCGGCGACTGCAACGACGCCAACGCGGCGATCAGCCCGAAGGCGACCGAGGCGTGCAACGGCATCGACGACAACTGCGACGGCCTGACCGACACGCCCGGCGCACAGGGCTGCACGACGTACTACGTCGATGCGGACAGCGACAACTTCGGCAGCCCGCTCTCGCCCACGCAATGCCTGTGCAGCAAGCTCACCGGCTTTGCCACGCAGGCGGGCGACTGCAATGACAACGACGCCGCCATCAACCCGCTGGCGACGGAAGTCTGCAACGGCAAGGACGACAACTGCGACGGCACGATCGACCCGCTGAACGTGGGCGGCTGCGTCACGTACTACGGCGATGGCGACGTGGACGGCTACGGCGGCAACCTCACGCAATGCGCATGCGGGCCCAAGGGCGCGTTCACGGCGCTGGTCGGCGGCGACTGCAACGACCAGGCGTTCGCCATCAACCCCGGCGTGACGGAAATCTGCAACGGCATCGACGACAACTGCAACGGCCAGACCGACGAAGGCTTGACCAAGTCCTTCTACGTGGACAGCGACGGCGACACGTGGGGCACCGGCGCGGGCGCGCAATTGTGCGCCGCCAACGCGACCTTCTCCGCGAGCAGGAACGGCGACTGCGACGACAGCAAGGCCAGCATCAACCCGGCGGCGAGCGAGGTGTGCAACGGCATCGACGACAACTGCAACTCGGCGATCGACGAAGGCCTGGTCTTCACGACGTACTACCAGGACGCCGACGGCGACAGCTACGGCAACGCGGCCATCAACAAGTCCGCGTGCAGCCTGCCGAGCGGCTACGTCGCCAACGCGCTGGACTGCAACGACGCCAACGCCGCGATCAAGCCCGGCGCCAGCGAGGCGTGCAACGGCATCGACGACAACTGCAACGGCGCCACGGACGAAGGCATCGCGACGACGACGTTCTATCAGGACAACGACGGCGACGGTTTTGGCAACCCGGCGGCGACGGTCGCCAAGTGCAGCCAGCCGTCCGGCTACGTCGCCAACGCGCTGGACTGCAACGACGCCAACGCCGCCATCAAGCCCGGCGCGCCCGAGGTCTGCAACGGCATCGACGACAACTGCAACGGCAGCATCGACGACGGCGTGCTCATCACGTTCTACCGCGACCAGGATTTGGACGGCTACGGCAACGCGGGCGTCTTCACCCAGGCCTGCAGCGCGCCGTCCGGCTACGTCAACAACAGCACGGACTGCAACGACGCCAACGGCGCCATCAAGCCCGGCGCGACGGAGTTGTGCAACGGCATCGACGACAACTGCAACGGCAGCATCGACGAAGGCATCGCCACGACGATGTGGTACCAGGACCTGGACGGCGACGGCTTTGGCAACGGCAGCGTCAGCCAGGCCAAGTGCAGCCAACCGGCGGGCTACGTGGCGCTCGGCACGGACTGCAACGACAGCAACGGCGCCATCAAGCCGGGCGCGACCGAAGTGTGCAACGGCGTGGACGACAACTGCAACGGCAGCATCGATGAGGGCGTCACGACGACCTTCTACCGCGACGCCGATGGCGACACGTATGGCAACGCCAGCCTCTCGGTCCAAG
>CAINLT010000187.1 GCA_903850505.1 uncultured Myxococcales bacterium
ACGCTGAAGAGCCCCATCTTGTACGGTCCCACGCCGTGGTTCCACTCGTAGTTGTCCATCAGCGTCCAGTAGAAGTAGCCGCGCACGTCGACGCCTTCCGCAATCGCCTGATGCAGCCACTTCAGGTGCGGCTTCACAAAGTTCTCGATGCCCGTCGTCTTGGCCTCCGCCGTCCCGTTCTCCGTGATGTAGATCGGGAGCTTGTACTGCGACGCGAACTTCACTTCCTTGTAGATCCCTTCCGGGTTCGTGCCAAAAGCGGAGGTCACCGGCTGGAAGTCGAGGAATTTCCATTTGTCAGCGCCCGGAATCGGATTGTTGTTCACCGGCAACTCGTTGTAGTAGTTGATGCCGATGAAATCCATGCGGCCCTTCATGTCCGGGCGATCTTCCTCCGGCACGCCGTCCAGGTTGCGATCGACCTTGCCGTTGATTGTCGCCTCCAGGAACGCCTGGTTGTAGACCCAATCCGCGTGCTTCACGGCGGCGACATGCAGCGGATTCTGCGGATCCGCGGGCACGATGTAAGCGAGATTCGCGACGATCCCGACCTGCGCCGCCTTGCCGTCGCCGTCCGCGTCGACGGTGTCGTTGGCGTGAATCGCGTCGTACATCCGCGCGTGGCCTTCCATCATGTTGAACATCACGGCGATCGCCGCGTCCAACTGCAGCACGAGCCCCGGCGGATTCGTGCGATCCGCGCTCGGCAGGATGTAGCCCGCCAGCACGACGGCAAACGGCTCGTTCAGCGTGCCCCACAGGTCGACTTCGCCGCCGAATTCCGCGCCGCAATAGCCGGAATAGAGCGCAATCGCCTTGAGCATCCGGTCTTTGTCGACCCAGCCGCGGTTCTTGCAGCCCACGGGCACGGGATCCAGGCCCTTCTCGTGGCAATCCTTGCCGTCGTGGATCCACAGCGGCAGCGTGTAGTGGTTGAGCGTGACGAGCAGCGTCATGCCGTGGTCGTGCGCCGCCTTGAACATCGCGTGGTACTGCGCGACGGCCTCCGGATTGGCGTGCGCCTTCAATTCCTCAACGGTCGTCGCTGTTTCAGCGGCCGCGTCCGGGAAGATGCGGCTCCACTCGATCGACATGCGCAAGCCGCCGAGGTGGGCGCTGTCGCGGGCGGCGTCCAGGTACGCGGGCCAGGTCTCCCAGAAGCCGGGGCCGGCGCTGGGCGGATCGCCGCTCAGGTACGTGATGCCGTCGGCGATGAGCGCCGGATCGGTGACCCATTGGTACCAGTCGCTCTTGGTGTCGTCGCATTTGGCCGCGGGCAGGGTGGGGCAACCCATGTCGACCTGGAAGCCGGCGATGGCCGCGCCCCAGATGAAGCCTTTGGGAAACAAGGTGTCCGGTTGCGCGACGTCGGCCGAAGCGTCGCCGTTTGTCGCGTCTTCAGTCGCTGTCGTGGCCGTCTGGCCGCACGCAACGCACACCCATGCCGCGGCCATTGCCGCAACGCTCCACCCACGCTTTGTCATGTCGCAGTCCCCTCTGCGCGTCGTCGCTTTAGCGCCGGCGCTTCCGCCGCCGGCCTTGACCGCCGCCACCCTGGCCGCCGTCCTGCCGTTGGCCCTCCACGCTCACCGTTACTTTCAGCGCGCCCGTGCCGCCTTTGGTGCGGACATCGCGCAGCGCATCCGCGCACGCCGCCAGCAGCATCTCCGCCAGCATGTCCTGGTTGCCCGAGCGCTGGATCGTCACCTGCAGTTGCGTCGCGCCTTCGCCGCTCGTCCGCGCATCGTTCTCCGCGTCCTCGTCGTCGTCGCCTTCCTCATCCTCGTCGTCCACGTCAGCCGGGACCGCGCTCGCAACCGGCGTCTCCGCGACCAGCGGCACTTTGCGCAGCGCGGCGATTTCCGCCTCTTCGTCTGCGTCCAGTTCGTCAGCCGTCATCGGCCGCGGCTGGGTGCGCATGATGCTCGCGAAGCTCGGCGGCGGCAGGCCCGCGGTCTCGCAGACGCGCGCCCAAAGGCGCTGGTTCGTCTTGTCGCGCAGTTCTTGCAGGAACGTGCCAATCGAGCCGTTCGGCGCCATCGCTCCTTCCAGCGCGGCGGCCGCGTTGTCCAGCGACTTGGTCGTCGACGCGTCGATCGCGCTCACGGTCGCGTCGCGCCGCGCTTGGGCGAAGCGCTGGCTGCCGTCGACCAACTGACCGCGGCTGATCGCAAAGCCGCTCCACAGGACCTTGGTGAACGTGCGGACGTACGGGTTCTGGTGGTAGCTGAATTTCAACAGGCCGTCGGAGTCGTTCTGGCCGGCTTCCGACTTCGTCGTCGGCAATTCTGCCAGTTGGCGTTCCAGGAAACGGACTTCGTCCTTGCTGAGCTGCGGGGCCGGGGCCTTGCTTGCCATGATTGCTCCAGATGCGTGAGTGGGTGGGTTGTCGTCCGTGCGCTGGTTGCGCACCAACGCGGTAAACGGCGCTCGCTTGTCGTCTGGCGCCGCGGTCAAAAACCGCAAGACGCCGCGCCGACGCCAGCGAGGCGCCTGAACTCTAGCAGCGGAGTCTGGATTGCGCTACTTGCCGCTGACGGGCGTGTCGCTGATCTGTTTGCCGTTGCGCCAAACGATTTCCCGGATGCGGTGGCCTTCGGCATCCAGGCGCACTTCCGTGCCGTGGCGTTGGCCCAGCAGGTAGGGCACTTCCGCCCATTTCACGCCGGTCTCGGTGTAGACCGTGGCCAAGCCCTGGCGCTTGCCGTCGACGAGCGGAACGTGCAAGCGCACTTCGCCGTTGCGGTGGTACTGCACTTCCGTGCCGCGTCCCACCGATTCAAAGTTATACTCGCTCTCTTTCGTGCCGTCCGGGTACCACGTTCGCGCCACGCCAGTCGGCTGATCGGCCTTGTACGGGTACTCGGCGATCTTCTCGCCGGTGCGCGCATACCGCACTTCCACGCCGTGCTTGCTGCCATGCACAAACGGCACAGTCGCCCACAGCGTCCCCGTCTCGTCGTAGATCCGCGCCATGCCGTTGCGCTGGCCACCCAGCAGCGGCACCACCATGCTCTTCTCGCCGTTCTTGTGGTACTGCACTTCCAGCCCGTTGCCGCTCGCCGGGAATTTCGACTGCACCTGCCCCGGCTGGCCCTTGAAGTACGTCTCAATCGTGCCCGCGCGAATCGCCATGGCGCCCGCCGCGAGCGTCTCACGCTGGTGATCTTCAGCCTTCTCCGCCCGCCACGCCTTGGCTTTGGCGATGATCGCCTGCGGGTCCTGCAGCGCCTTGACCGCGCTCAAGTTCTCCAGTTCCTCGGGCGTCAGGTACTTGGCGATGTCCAGCGGCTTGCGCTTGGCATCCAGCGCGCCCACGAGGTAACCCTTCTGCCAGATGTAGATGAGGCTCGGCTTGCCCTTGGCGCCGTACCGCACTTCCTCGCCGTCCTGCACATCGTTGGCGTACTGCATCGTCGCGACACGCGCGCCGGTCTTGGGGTCAAACAGCTCCGCCTTCCCCTCTTTCAAGCCCTGCACCAGCGGCACGCGAAAATGCAGCTTGCCGTTCTGATCCCAGCGCGTTTCCACGCCCGAGCCCTTGCCGTTCGCCATGGGGAATTCGCTCTGGCGATTGCCGTTCTTCCACCAGGTCTGGGCCATGCCTGTGAGCAGATCGTTGGCCCACTTGTACTCAGCCTGCTTCACCTGCACGCCGTTCTCCGGCGGGTAGTAGCGCGATTCCGTGCCATGGAGCAGGTCCTTGTCAAACATCAGCTTGCTGAGCTTGATGCCGTCGCGGTCATAGGTGAACGCCTCGCCCTGCTTCATGTCATCGACGACCGGCACTTCCATCTGCTTGGCCGATCGCGCCGGCTGATCCGGATTGGCCTCGACCGGCGTCACATCCTTGGGACCGGCGTCGTAGTAGCGCGTCTCCTTGCCGTTGAGCTTGTCCAGATCGGCGTAGCGCCGCTCCGCGTCCAGATAGTTCGAGAACTTGAACGTCAGCACCACGCCCGCGGGCAGGTCGTCGTGGTACTGCACCGCCGTCGTCATCCGGCCGAGCTTGTTGAAGCGCCGATCGAAGCCTTCCACGTGGCCGTGGACAAACGGGATTTCGGACTGCTTGAACCCGTCGCTGGAGTACAGCACCGCCGTTCCGTGTCGCTCGCCGTCGACAAGCGGCACCGTCATCTTGACCTTGCCGTCCGGGAAATAGCGCGTCTCTTCCCCGCGCGGCTTGCCCTGCACGTAGGTCACGGTCGCGATCTTCACGCCTTTCTCGTCAAAGTACGTCGCCGGGCCGTCCATCATGCCGTCGTGGAAGGTCACTTCCGCGCGCTGCACGCCGGTGGTGTAGAACTC
>CAINLT010000188.1 GCA_903850505.1 uncultured Myxococcales bacterium
GCGGTTCGCGGGGTCCTTGTGTCCCGTTCGCCGCCCGGCTTGGTGAATGTGGGCTTCGGGTGGTTGCCGAGCGCGCGCCCGGTTCCACGAGAAGCACCGCGCCCGACACGCGCAGCAATAGGTATTCGTGGATTGGCGACTTTTGCCGCGGAACTTTCTTCATGGCGGCAAAACAAAAAAGACAGCAGGCACGACCGGTCGCAGTTCCAGTCCCCGGATCGTGGGTTTCTTGCACGCCAGCCGCAGCTCAATTCAGTGCGTCATGGCGCCAGCCGATCATCGTCCGGTCTTGCCGGGTCGGGAGCACAATCGCTTGGTCCAGCCTGAAGCCGTGGACGCCCGCTTGGCCTCGAGCTCACCAATCCGTCTCCATGTAATCCTTCAGAAATTTCCCCCAAACGTGCTCGCCGGTCCGCACGCCGTGGATAATCGGGTCCACAATCCGCGCCCCGCCGTCCACGATGTCCAGGGGCGGGTGGAAATGCTGCTCCACGCTCTTCTTTGCCGCGATGTGCGCCGGGTCCTCGTCGTTGATCCAGCCGGTGTCCACGCTGTTCATGTGGATCCCATCGGCGTGATAGTCCGCCGCCGACGTCCGCGTCATCATGTTCAGCGCCGCCTTGGCCATGTTCGTGTGCGGATGCCGTGTCGTCTTCAGGCGCCGGTAGAACTGCCCTTCCATCGCGGAAACATTGACGATGTGCTTGTCACGCTCCGGCGTCGCCAGCATCAGCGGTTTCAGCCGCGCATTCAGCACAAACGGCGCAACCGCGTTGATGAGCTGCGTCTCCAGGAGCTCCACCGACGACACTTCCGCCAGCTGCAGCCGCCACGAGTTGCGGTCGCGCAGGTCCACCTGTTGCATGTCCTGGTCCAGCTGGCCCTGCGGAAACAGGTGGTGCTGCGACGGATGGTCGTCCGGCAACAACGCCGCCTGCGACAGCTCCGCCGGCTGGGTCAGCCCCGGCGTCGCCGAATGTTTCAGCAGCGCTTGGCCATCGCCGTCGGGCAGCAGGTGATACCCGCGCAAGCCCTCGTAGTTGCCCACCAGCCGCTGCACGTTTTCAGGCAAGTGCGCCAGCTCCGTCGTCTCCAGGTCCATCATGTGGCGGTAGAACTCGGGCGGCCGCCGCACGGTCTGGCAGGCGTTGTTGACGATGAAATCCAGCCGCGCGCGCGTCATCATCAGGTGGTGGCAGAACGCCTCGACGCTCGGCGTGTGGCGCAGGTCCAGGCCAAAGATCTCCAGGCGATGACCCCAATCGGCAAAGTCTGGCTCCTGGGCGTACCGCATCGCGGAATCGCGGGGAAAGCGCGTCGTCACGATCAGCTCGGCGCCCGCGCGCAGCAGCTTGATGCCCGCCTGGTAGCCGATCTTCACGCGCCCGCCCGTCAGCAACGCCACGCGCCCGCGCAGGTCGGCAGTCTCCGTCCGTTTGCCAAAGTTGAACTCCGCGCACGGCGGGCACAGCTGGTCGTAGAACGGATGAATCTGCGTGTATTTTTGCTTACATACGTAGCAATGCTGGAGCTCCAGCGTCTCGCGATCCTCGTCGTCAATCGCGTCTTCCGGCGGGACCTCCGGCGCAAACACGTTCGGCGTAATGAACACCGGCTTGGACCGCAGCACGCGGATCCCCGCCTCCGCGCGCAGACCCTGATCGGTCGCAACGCGCTCGTTCTTGCGCCGCCGATTGCGGGTCTTGGCCTCGCGCCGCCGTTGATCGAGGTCCGGACAGAACACGTCGCCAGCCGCGTTCATCAGCCGCGCCCGCTCGTCGGCGTTCAGGCCGCGCATCAGGTCGCGGTCCTGCGCGAGCGCTTCAAGCAGTTCAGTAGCGGCGCGCAGTTGCGCGGCAAGAGTCTCAGTATCAGGCATTGTCATCGGTTACTTGTACACCACCAGCCAAACGGCCCCATCAATGTTCGCGCCGCCATCGGGCGGCGTCTTCCCAGCCAGCTGGCCATGATAGCTGATCGTCGCCGTCGTTGTGGTAATTGCGCCCGCCAGGTCCGCGACCCACGGGTCGACTTGCATGCCCGGGCACCAGCCGCCGCGGCCAAACCACCACGTGCCGCCTTGGTTCGGCACCATCCCCTTGTCCATGTTCGGCATGCACTTGTTGGACGATCCCGCCTCCTTGTGCTCTTTTTTGAACGTCTTGCCGCCCACGGAAAATACATGCTGATGGTTGCAGAATTC
The DNA here is from genome assembly GCA_903850505.1 of uncultured Myxococcales bacterium. Lineage (GTDB taxonomy): Bacteria > Myxococcota_A > UBA9042 > UBA9042 > UBA9042 > CAIYBN01. Next base: position 2,204 of record CAINLT010000188.1, read on the forward strand.
GGCGCATTGCGTGCCCGAGTCGCTGCCGTGGCCAGTGATCAGCGCCCATAGCTCGACCTTCTTGGCGTCCGCGGGAATCGGCACGTTCTGGTCGGGATGCAGCGTGTCGTACTTGCTGTTGAAGCCGCCTCCGTCCCACAGCTTGGTCACGCTCTGCGGCTGCATACCCTTGTGACGATTGATGAAACGCAGCGTCAGCAGGGTCGACGTCGGTTGCACATTCCACGACGGCGCGTACTCCCAGCGGAGGTGCTGCGTTCCGCCCTTGCGCAGGTAGACAAGCATCGGCGTGGCGTCGACCGTCCAGTGCGTCTCGCGGTGGTAGCTCGTGATAAACCGCGCAATTTCAACGTTCTGCCCGGCGTCGTCGCGCACCGCCAGCCATGCGATGTAGTCCCACGCGCCGCAGTTGTCCTGCGCCGGCTCGGGCGCGTCCGGATTGGGACAACGCATTTCAATGTCGATCTCCAGCGTGTCATACGGCGCCAACTTGTCGGCAGTCGTCAGCGTCACATCGACTTCCGCGAACTGGGACAGCGTCTCGCCCTTGAACACCGGCACTTCCAGCGCGTCCTCGCCGACACGCGCGTCCGCCCGCAGCGCCTCGCCGTTGAACATCACCGCTTCATTGGCCGCGTACGCCAGGTTGGCCGCCCATGGCCACTCTTTGCTCGGATCCGCACCGGGAATTGGCCGCGTCACGTCAGCCAGCAGGCCAAAACCGCGGATCCGCTGGGCGCGGTCAATCGCAAAACCGATGCCGCCGTGGCCCTTGAGCACGGTCGCCGGCCAGGACGTCAGCTCTTGGGCGCGCTTGGCGACGACGTGCAGGTGGTCATGCCAGAACGTCGCATCCGGCTCAGCCAGCGTGCCAAGCAGCGCATCGACTCGCCCCTGCATCGCGTCGATTGCCGCCTGGGCACTTGTCGCCGACTGCCGCGACACGAAGAAATAGTGCGCGTTCTTCGGCGACTTCTTGACCAGGTTGGCCAAATCCTTGGTCCAAATCGACGTCGGATCGAGGTCAGAAACTGCGATCGTGTCGGGTACGAACAGGTAGTTCTCGCAGCCAAGCCAGTGCGCTTTGAGGTTCCAATCCGTGCCGTCCGTCAGCGGGAGCGTGAAGTCGTCCGCGAGATCGTGCCGATAGGTGCCGTACGGGCCATCAGCGAACGGCTTCGCGCTCCAGCCGCCGTCGACGCAGGCTTGCGGCGCGATGAAGACGTCGCTGGGCACATCGTCCGCAGCGGCATCCGTCACAGTCTGCGCGTCGCCAGGCGCGACGCTGTCGGCGTTCGGGAGGTCGGCAAGAACGACGTCGGCAGCGCCGTCGTCGGTCGTCGCTTTCGGTGAACTGCAGGCCAAGAGCAACGGCAGAAGCCAAACGGTGGAGCGAGCGGACATGGGAACTCCTTGGCGGCGAGCGCACGGCCTGACGATACGGCATCGGCGGGCGGTTGGGCAAACGCGGGAGCGGCCGGACGTTGACCTTGACCGGCGCGGGCTTGCGGCGCACATTCAGCACGCCCCATTGGCACGATTTTTTTGCGCGGAGCCCGCCCCGATGGCCAAAGCCAGTCCACCGCGCCGTTTGCCCGCGCGCACCCCTGACACGCACGTCGAGACCTTCGCCGCCTTCGCGCTCCTGCTGGGCGCGCTCGTGCTCTTCCACCGCGTTGAAATCTTCTCCGCGCTGGACACCCAGATTGGCGGCGGCGCCGATCCGCGCCTCATCCACGCGACCTGCGAACACTGGCTGCAGGTTTTCCGCGGCACGGCCAACATCGCGTCGCCGCACTTCTTCTTCCCGCAGCAGGGCACGCTCGGCTACACGGACGCAATGCTCGGCCATGGCGCTGTTTACGCCCTCGCGCGCGGCAACGGCATGGAGATGTTCAAGGCCTACAACTTCATGCTTGTCGCCACGGACGCGCTGAACCTGGCGGCGATGACGGCGTTCTTGCGCTACGGCGTCCGTTTGCGTCTGCCGGCGGCGGCGTTCGGCGCGGTGCTGTTGGCGTTCAATGCGGCAAAAATGGCCCAGATCGGCCATGCACAGCTGCAGTTGCTGTGGCCGCTGCCGCTGGCGCTCTGGTCCCTTGTCACCTGCGCCCGCCGTCCGCGGTTTGGCTGGCCCACGCTCGCCTTGGGCGCGATCTTCGGCGCATGCACCGCCCTGGAAATCTGGAGCAGCTTCTACAACGGCTGGTTCTTCTGCTTCTGGCTGCTGCTCGGCGGGCTCCTCGCGCTTGCGCAACGCGAAACGCGCACGACGCTGTTGCATGTGGTGCGCCAGCACTGGTCGGCGGCGCTCGCCTGCGCGACGGTGCTGTACATGTGCCTCCTGCCCTTTGCGCGGATTTACCAACCCGTTGCCGAACAGCTCGGCTGGCGGAGCTGGGATGAAGTGATGACGATGCTGCCGCAGCCCCTCTCCTACTGGAGCGCGAGCGAGACCAGCGTCGTGTGGGGCTGGCTGCCGCACGTCTTTGCGCAGTTCAACGCGCTTCCGACGCCGTGGGAGCACCACATGGCCATCGGCTTGATGCCGTGGCTCGCGATGCTGGCCGTCATCGGGCTCTCCGTGCGCGCGCTGGTGCGGCGTGAGGCGAAGGCCGCGGACCGCTGGCTGCTGCTGCTCGTTGCGTCGGCGCTGCTGCTCTTGCTGATCCCGATTCGCGTGGGCGACACCACGCTGTGGCGCTGGTTCTTTGACCATTTTCCCGGCGCGGGGGCGATTCGCTCGGTGACGCGCGTCATCCTTGTGGCGGCGCTGCCCATCGCCATTGCGGCGGCGGTGCTGCTCGATCGCTTGCTGGCCCGCGCGCACGTTTCTGCGCATCCCCGCGCGTGGACGGGCGCGCTCGCGGCGTTGGCGCTGTTGGCGACTGTGGAGCAGGTCGGCGAGCTGCATGGCCATGTTCCCGTCGAGGAGCGCGCGCAGATCGCGGCGATCGCCGCGCAGGTGGACCCGCAGACTTGTCCAGCGTTCTTCCTGCGCACGCCGCCGGACGGCAAGGAGCCGGAAATCGACCTCCAGACGCTGGCGATGCTCGCAGCGATGCAGACCGGCGTGCCGACCCTCAACGGCTATAGCGGCAAGTATCCGTACGGCTGGGACCTGGAGAAGCTGCGCGCGCCCGGCTACCTGGACCGCGTGCGCGAGTGGCGAGCGCGCTCGGGCCTGCGGACGCCGGTCTGTGCGGCGGTGCTGCGGTAGTCCGCGCGCGGGGACGCTCTCGACCGGGAGATCGTCGCTGCCTGAACCGACTGTGCGCGGTGTTGAGCCGGGCGCGCGCCTGACGCCGCTACGGCGCCGTCTGACCCAGCGGCAAATCCCATTCCGCACGCAGGTTCTTGTCAGCCACGCACTTCGGGTCCGCCCAGCACGGGTCCTCCGTCACCTTCGTCGCCAGCGAATGCAGATAGGTCGCGATGAGGTTGCGGTGATACTGCGTGTAGGTGCCCTTGTACCCGTCCGATGCCGGGAAGCTGTCATTGCTCGGCGAGGCGATGTACGCGTGGTTGCCGTGCACGTCGGCGAGACAGAGCGCGGACATCGCCTTGCCCACCGGACCCACCGCGCTCAACTGCGACGACACGATGCTGCACAGCCCCGAGCCTTTGCCGCCCTCCGGCTTCGCCGGATTGAGCAGCGCCGGCGGCACGTCCTTGCCCGCCAGCAGCCCCAGCGCGATCATCGTCTCCGTCCATTTGCGATACGGCGCCGCCATGTCGGTCTGCACCGCGAACGGCGTGTTGAACGCGACCGCCGGGTCGTTCCCGCGCCCCATCAGCCCCACCGCCCGCGCCAGCGCCAGACCTTGCGAAAACACCACCGTGCTGTCGCCAATCGCCAGCATCATCAGCAGGTTGGTCACGGGCCACTCCGGTTGACGCCCCGGCAGCGGGTCCAGGATCGCGCGCTCCGCCACGGTAATCGCGTCCGCGCCTTCCAGCACGTTGGCCGCCAACTGCACAAACTTGCGAAAATCCGGGCTATTGCGCGGCTTCGCCAGCCCTTCATACGGCGTAATCAGCCGCGCGTGGCTCACGACGTTGCCATCCTGGCCAACGACTTCCAGCCGCAGTTCGTCGCCCATGTCCGTGCTGATCGCCAGCGTGAAACCGCCGTCCGGATCGACCTTGCCTTCCGCCTGCGTGCCGGCCGTCGCGTTGTGAATTCGCACCGTCGCACCAATGGGCGCGAGGATCTCCCCGCGATGCCCCGCCGGACCGCTGTCGTCCTGCACCGGGTACGTCACGCTGACGTCGACCGGCGCGTCCACGCACACGCCGCCGTGGTTCCAGTCGCGGTAGGTGGAAAACGTCTTGCGCGAACAGTTGTTGGAGTCGTCGTTCAGGGAGAGGCGCACGTGGTTGTTGCCGTCCGCGTCCGCCTGCATCGGGCAGCCGACGACCATCACGCCGGTGATTTTCTGCATCAGCGGCCCGGCGACTTCCTCCAGGTCCGTGCGGAGGAACACGTCCGCCAGCCCCGCGCCGGGCACATTCGGCGCCGCCGCGACAATGAACGGCTCCAGCGGCGCGGTCAGCGTCGTGTGCACCGCGCCCAGCGAAATGCCCATCATGAAGTACGGTTGCGGCTGCAGGCGCGCCGACCCATCCGGATTCACGCTCTTGGACGCGAACGTCTTGCCATCCGTGCCGACCATGAACTCGCCGCCAATGTCGAGCACGCCGTCGCAGTTGAAATCGCCCGCCAGCAAGCTCGGCATCAGCTGCTCCGGCGTCGCGTGCGCAGGATCCTTCGGTGGCGTCGGCACCTTGGCCTGCGACAGCGCGCGGAGCATCCGCACGGCCGTCAGGTAGTCAAAGGCCGTCTGGCGAATCGAGTCGCGCAGGCGAAACGCGTTGGGCGAAAAGTAGCCTTCGTCGTTGGTGATTTGGCAGTCGCCATTGTCGTCGAACGCGCGGCCCTTGATCGCCAGTTCGCCGATAAAGCCGTTCTTCTCCATCGCCTTGAATGCCGCTGCGTCGCTCATCGACGGCGGAAACTGCGTGTCGGCATCGGGGAAGATCAGCGCGCCCACGAGCTGCCGCACCATGCCGACGTTCTGACCGAGGAACTCCAGCGCGCTCGTGAAGATCGGCCCGTGCCCGACCGCGTCAATCGAGAACGTTGCGATTCCCGCTTGCGCGAAGCGGTCGGCCATCAGCAGCGCCTCGATGCGGCTCGAACCCGCGGCGTGCGCGTAGACAAGCACGGGAAAAGGCGGCTTGTGGTTCAC
>CAINLT010000189.1 GCA_903850505.1 uncultured Myxococcales bacterium
GCTGCCAAGCCGCAGCCGCGGCTTGGGCGGAGTGTGTCGGAGGTTCTCCGACACACTCCTAGCCGATTGTCGTGGGCAAGCCCGCGGCCGTCCATGCCCGCCAGCCGCCGTCCATCGACAGCACGTTGCGGTAGCCCATCTTCTGCAAGTTTTCCGCCGACAAAGCGGACCGGAAGCCGCCGCCGCAGTACAGGACGATCTCCGTGTCCTTGTCCGGGATCGCGTCGATGATGTCGCGCTCGATGATGCCGCGGCCCAAGTGGATCGCGCCGGAAATGTGACCCTTTTGCCACTCGTTGTCCTCGCGCACGTCGATGAGCACGAAGGGCGCGCCAATCTGCTGACGGCTCTGGACACCGGCAACGTCGGTTTCGCGAATGTTGGCGCGCGCTGCCTGACAAAGCGCTTCGAACTCGGGGGAATGGGCCATGGAACACCTCCTGACGCGATTCTGGACTGCCCAGCGCGGGACAGCAATGCTATGTTCCGCCGCCCGGAGGTGAGATGAAGCACAAGGAAGGTCTTCAGCAGAGTGAAGCCGTACGGCTGGTGGCGCAGTGGCCCGGCGCGTGGCTGCTCGATCACGACGGCACGGTGATTGCCAACGGGCCGATTGCGCCGATGCTGGCGCGTTTTCTGCCCAAGGACCCGCGCGGCCTCGCGTTCTTTGCCGACGTGCTGCCGCTCGAGCAGATCGACCAGATCGCCGGCGCGTTTGCCTTGGCGATGGAAGATCCAGAGTCGGCGCTCGACATCGACGAAGGCCTGCGCCTGACGCTCAGGGGCACGGGTCTGGACGTGCGGGCGCGGCTGCGGCGCGTGGAAGGACTGGGCGCGGCGAAGGCGCTGCTGACCCTGGAGGACAACACGTCGCGCAAGACGACGGAGCGGGCGCTCGCGGCGGCGCTCGGCGAGACAGGCGATCAGAGCCTGCGTGACGCGGAAACCGGGCTGTTCGGCCAGCGGCAATTCGAGTTCCTGCTGCCGATCGAGTTGCGCCGCGGCCAGCGCTACGGCATCCAGACGACGCTGCTGGCGCTGCAGCCGGAAATTCAGCGCAACGGCCAGTTCAAGCCGGCGGAGCCAAACGCGGCGCTGCTGCGGGAGTTGGGCGAACGGGTGCAAGTTGCGCTGCGCCAGACGGACGTCGTGTTTCGCCTGCGTCCGGATCGCCTGCACGTGGTGCTGACGCATACCGACGGGCCTGGCGGGGAGATTGCGACCCAGCGCGTACATGCTGCGCTGGCCGCCGCGCCGCTCGCCGATGGTCGCGTCGTCCGCGTGCGCGCGGGCGTTGTGGCGAGCGGCACGCCGGAGTCACCGCCGCCTGCGATGCAATGGGCGCAACAGATGTTGGCGGACGTGGACGCGCTGCTGGGCTACACACGCTGACCGAAGTCCGCGATCCGGGGCGTGCCACCAGAGGTGCACGCTCGCGGTCCAAGTCCGAAATGCAAAGGTCCGACCGACGAACTTTGGAATCGGACCAAGGTCAGCAGGCTTAGACCGCCCGCTTGCGAAACACCCAGAAGCGCGCGACGACGTAGTTGGCGATGGTCCCGACGCCGATGCCCGTCAGGTTGCCGATCAGCTTGCGCAGCGCGGTCCAAAATGGCAGCGGCGAGTCGACCGGCAGCCAGTGCAGCGCGAGCGTCAGGATGCCCAGTTGCAGGCCCAGGCCGCTGAGCGCGCCCAGATAATACCGCCAGAGCCGTTGAATCCCCGCGTGATGGAAGTCGTGATCGGCGAACGTCATGCGGTCGTTCAGCACGAAGTTCGTCGTCACCGACACCAGCCAACCCGCGACCGCAGCGACGTGCGTCGTGGCCGCACCCAGCGCGTCCTTGGGCAGCGCCCAAAGCACCGCCGCAAAAACCGCCATGTTCACCAGCACGCCCGACGCGCCGACGATGCAAAACAGGATGAATTGGCGCTTGTGTTGGCTCGCCGCTGCCTGCAAATCTGCCATCGCTTAGCCCAGTACGGCGAGGCCGCTTTCCGTGCAGACCAGTTGAAGCGACTGGTCATGCGGTTCAAGAGGCTGCCACGCGACGACGCACGCCGCCGGACACACCGCGATCGTCACAGCGTCCGGGCGCAGGTGCGGCAAGAAGCGGTCGAAATAACCGCCACCGCGGCCGAGGCGCTTGCCATCAGGCCGTACGGCCTGCGCGGGAATCACGAGGCAATCGAGCTGGGTCGGCAGCAGCGCCGGACCGACCGGCTCCATGAGGCGACTGCGCGGCCGCGGCTGCAACGCCGCCGGACCGTCCGCGAGGACAAAATCCATCGCTTCGCCGTTGGGCCGCACGCGCGGGTACGCCAGTTGCACGCCCTGCACGATCAACGCGTTCGCAAGGTCCCGCGTCTCCACTTCCGCGCCGATGGGACTGTACAGGCCGACGATCTGCGCGTTCAGTTGCTTCGCCAATTGCGTCACTTCCGCGACGAGCACTTGGGCGTGCTGCTTGCGATCGGGCAGCGCACGGGCGCGCTGCTGGCCATCCGCCCACGCCCGCCACGCGCGCTTGTCCTGCGGTTGCGGGTCCGGCAACGCGTGTTCAGTCGCCTTGGGCAGTCCGCTGGCAACCATCGTTCAACCGCCCGTACCGACGCCGCGCGACGTCAGGGACGATTTCAACCGATCGCGCAGGCGCTCCGCCCGGACTTTCAGCGGCGCGAGCCGCTCGCCGGCGCCCTGTGATTTCAGAAGCTCGCCCGCCAGCTCCATGCCCACGAGCATGGCCAGCGTGCCTTCAGGCAGCGCGGCTTTCTTGCGCAGGGCGTCAATCCGGTCGTTCACCAGCGTCGCTGACGCCTGGATGTACGACTCGTCTTCCTCCGTTTGCAGCGTGAAAGTCTTGCCCTGCAACGTAACTTTGACGGCTTTGCTCATGATCGGCTCCTCAAGCCCCGCTCGTTGTTCCGTATGGCGCGGCAATGGGCGCGTGTCAAGGCGGCTGGAATGGATCGACCGCGCCAGCGGTTGCAACTGCCCCGGCGGACGGCTACGCTGCGCGCGCTTTGGGACCTTGAGGTGTTCATGTCGCAGCCCTGCTCCCAGCTTGGAACGCCCACCCCATGTCGTTGATTCCGACCGATCCCGCCAAGCGCAAGCGTTTCCACGCGGAACTGCGCGAGCGTTGCGTGTACCTCGATGAATCGGGCGGTCGCCTGCTGCGCAAGCACCGCAAGGCGCTCCCGGATGACGTCGCGCAGGCGCTGGAAAGCCAGTGGCAGACGCTGCACGACCTGCTCAAAGCCAAGTCCAAGGACACGGCCGCGCTGCTGGCGATTGCCGAGCCGTTTGACCAGGCGCTGGATACGCATCTGGGCAAGTGGCGCAAGTCGGCGACGCGCGAGTATTTCGACTCCATCGTCTGGGCCGTGGTCCTGACGCTGCTGATCCGCATCTTCGTGTTTGAAGCGTTCAAGATTCCAACCGGTTCCATGATCCCGACGCTGCAGATCCACGACCACCTCTTCGTCAACAAGTTCCTGTACGGCCTGAAGCTGCCGTTCACGCGCATGAAATTCCTGACGCTGCGGCATCCGCACCGCGGCGAGATCATCGTGTTCGAGTATCCGTACAAGGACGGCTCGGGTTCGGAGGACAAGGACCTGATCAAGCGCGTCATCGGCGTCGCGGGCGATCGCTTGCGCCTCATCGACAACGTCCTCCAGATCAACGGCAAGCCGATTCCGCGCAAGGTCATTGGCGAGAACGCGGATTGCGGCCAGGAAGGCTCAGGCGCACGCTGCGTGGTGGCCCGCGAGTGCCTGGACGGCGTTGTCTACACGACGCAGCACCACATCCCGCGGCCCGATGAACCGTTCGCCAATGGCCGTCCCGACTGGCCGACCGCGACAGTGCCGCCCGGCGCGGAGGACAACGCGGCGATCTACTCGCTGCCGCTGAACAAGGACTTCCCGGATTTCGTCGTGCCGGAAGGCTTTGTGCTGGGCATGGGCGACAACCGCGACAACTCGCAGGACAGCCGATTCTTTGGCCTGATTCCGCTGGACACCATCAAGGGCAAGGCCGGCGTGCTGTGGTTCGCCACGAAGGACCAGAACTGCGAATGGCTCTGCGCGCCGGACATGAGCCGCATGTTCACGCTGGTGCATGAGAGCGCCCCCGGAGGCACATGCGACACGTTCTGAACGCCCAGGATCTGCCCGCCGACGCGCGGGTCCTGTTGGATCGACCGGCGATTGACGCCGTGCTCACGCAGATGGCGGCTGAAATCCAGGCGATGGCATGGCCGCGCGACGTGGAACTGCCGCTGGCGGATCGGCCCAAGCCGTGGCTGTGCGGCATCCAGCGCGGCGGCGTGGCGCTGGCCAAGGAGCTGGCGGAGGTCATCGCCCGCGACTACGGCTGGACGCCGGAGCTCGGCGCGATTGACGTGACGCTGTACCGCGACGACACGTGGCTCAAAGGTCCGCGCGCCGTGGAAGGCGTGACGCGGTTGCCGGGCGACGTGAGCGGCCAGCGCGTGCTGCTCGTGGACGACGTGCTGTTCACCGGCCGGACGATTCGCGCCGCGCTGAACGTGCTGATGGACTTTGGCCGCCCGGAAGCGGTTCGGCTGGTTGTGATGGCGGATCGCGGTGGTCGGGAGTTGCCGGTGGCGGCGGACCTGACCGGGCGCAAGCTGGACGTGGCGCGCCACGAATCGGCGGAGCTGTGCGTCGATGGCCAGAACCGGCTCCTGAGCGTGATTGTTCGCCCCAAAAACCCTTGATGCAACGAGGCCCCGATGCTGCCGCAGGTTGAACCAGGTCAAACGCCCGGCACCGATACTTTGCCGCAAGCGCCGCAGGAGCCGCTGCGCCACCTGCTGGGGCTTGAGCACCTGAGCGCCGAGCAAATCAACAGTATTCTCGACCTCGCGGCGCACATGAAGGCAGTGAACAGTCGGCGGATCAAGAAGCTGCCGACCCTGCGCGGCGTGACCGTGCTGACGTTCTTCGTGGAGAACTCGACACGGACGCGCATGAGCTTTGAGCTCGCCGCCAAGCGCCTGTCGGCGGACACGATGAGCTTCACGGCGTCGTCGTCGTCGCTGGCGAAGGGCGAGACGCTCATCGACACGGCGCGCAACCTGGAGGCGATGGGCCCGGACATCGTGATCATCCGCCACAGCTGCTCCGGGGCGCCGGCGCTGCTGGCGCGCACCGTGAACTGCGGGATCGTCAACGCGGGGGACGGTTCGCACGAGCATCCGACCCAGGGCCTGCTGGACATCTTCACGCTGCGCGAGCGGCTGGGCGATTTGCGCGGCAAGAAAGTAGCCATCATCGGCGACATCGCACACTCCCGCGTGGCGCGCTCCAACATCTTTGGCATGCAGAAGCTCGGCGTGGACGTGCACGTGGCGGGACCGGCGACGATGTTGCCGCACGCGATTGAAGACCTGGGCTGCACGGCCTGGCCGCGCGTGGAGCCGGCGATGGAAGGCGCAGACGCGATCATGATGCTGCGGATCCAGCGCGAGCGGCAGGGCAACGACCTGATCCCGTCGAGCCATGAATACCACCGCTTCTTTGGCCTGGACGAACAGCGCCTCAAGCTGGCCAAGCCGGGCGCGCTCGTGATGCATCCGGGACCGATGAACCGCGGCGTGGAAATCGCGCCGGAAGTCGCGGACGGCGAGCAGTCGGTGATCCTGCAGCAAGTCGAAAACGGCGTGGCGGTGCGCATGGCGGTGCTCTATCTGGTCGGCGCGAGTCGCGGGCTTGAGCCGCAAGGCTAAGGGGAGGCGCAGATGACTGAGAAACCGCTGCTGCTGCGTCAAGTGCAGATTTTCGATGGCGAAATGGTCCTGAACGGCGCCGTGGACGTGCATATCGCCGATGGGCGGATTGCGGCAGTGGGCCACGGGCTCACGGTCGCGGGCGCGGACGTGATCGACGGCTACGGCAAGATCCTCGCGCCGGGCTTTGTGGACCTGCGGGCGTGCGCGCGCGAGCCGGGCGATGAACATGAGGAAGATCTGGTGTCGCTGTCCGATGCGGCGAACGCTGGCGGATTCACGGCGGTCGTGGTCAATCCGGACACGACGCCGGGCAATGACGACCACGCAGTGACGGAGCTGATCCGGCGGCGCGCGCGCGAGTACGGGCATTGCGATGTGATGCCGCAAGGCGCGCTGAGCCACCGGCTGAAAGGCGAGACGCTGGCGCCGATGGGCGAAATGAGCGAAGCCGGCGCGGTTTGCTTTGGCGACGGCGATCGGCCGATGACGTCGCCTCGCCTGCTGCGGCGGGCGCTCGAATACGCGCGCGGTTTTGACCGGCCCATCTTCACCCACGCGATCGACCCGGATCTGGCGGGCTCGGGGACGATTCACGAAGGTCCTTGGTCGACCCGGCTGGGCATGCGCGGGATTCCCGCGGCGGCGGAGCACGTCATCGTGGCGCGCGACATCGCGGTCACGCAGCTGGCCAACTCGCGGCTACATTTCGCCCGCATCACGACGGCCAAGTCCGTGGCGTTGATCCGCGCCGCCAAGGCGGAAGGCATCCGCGTGACCGCGAGCGTGACGCCGTGGCACCTGACGCTGACTGATGCGGCGATGGTCGACTACGACGTCAACCTCAAGCTGATCGCGCCGCTGCGGACGGAAGCCGACCGGCAGGCGCTGCTCGCGGGCCTCACCGACGGTACGATTGACGCGATTTGCAGCGACCACATGCCGGTGAACATCGCGGGCAAGGCGCTCGAGTTCGACTATGCGGCGCCGGGAGCGATTGCCATTCAGACGGCGCTGGCGCAGGTGCTGGCATGCGTGCGGGCCGGCGAACTGCCGCTGCGGGTGGCGCTCAACGCGCTGACAGCCGGGCCGCGGCGGGTGCTGCAGATGCCGAGCGCGCGCGTCGAATCGGGCGCGGTGGCGGATCTGACGCTCCTGGATCCGCAGGCGAAGTGGACGCTGGACGCCCAGACGAACAAGTCCAAGAGCCGCAACACGGTGCTGTGGGGTCAGGAACTGACCGGCCGCGCGGTGCTGACGCTTTTTCACGGCAAGGTGGTGTGGCGGGCCTAGAGACCCGACCAATCATGCCGTCTGCTGCGGTCAGGATGGATTCGCGCACGCGCGAGTCGGACCGAGGCCACGGGCTTGCGGATCGCGCCATCGCCATCTCCGCGGTTGTCGCGTGAAGGTGACAAGCCAGTTACGGCTATCGGGTCGGACTCAGGCGATCTTCTTCTGCTTCTGCGGCATCGCATTCACCAGCGCCGCCAAGCTCACGCGCGCCGTCAGAACCGCCAGACCCACGCCACTCGCAATCGTGCCAATCAGAACCGCGCTACCCATGTGACACCTCCGGATTTGAGCCGGAGGCGAAGGTACGATCGGTTTGGCGGAGCGCAAGAAAATCGCGAGTCGGGGATCGGGGTTAGGGCGCCAGCAGCCCCTCGTGTGACATTTTGCGCGAGGCCGCGGCAAAAGTTGGCGGGACGCGAATACCAAGGGAATCCCACCCTCGATTCGGGTGGGTTCTCAGCGATGCCGCCTAAGCGACCGGGCTCACCGCCGGCACGCCGCGCAGCCGCCGTCCCAGCGCCTGGCTGAACTGCGCCATCGTCGCATCGCTCAGCCCCGTCGCTACATGTTGGAAACGCGGGACAAAACGCCCGTCCGGCGACGCATCGGCGCGCACCGTCAGCGTCACGTTGCCTTCCGCGCCTGCAAAGTCCAGATCCACCGCGACCTGATCCGCGTGCTTGCGCAGCGCGCCGGGCATCAGATTCGCCAGCGGCTCGCCACGTAGGCGATCGACAAGACCCGCCAGTTGTCGCCACGCCTGGGTGTCGCGCTGACGCGTCGCCGCATCCTGCCGTTGTTGGAGGTGCCACGCCCGGTCCAACGCCTCGGCCGAGATGGGCGGCAACGTCCCGCCCAACACCCCGGCAAGCGCCTGCAGCGCCTCGTTCAAGCCGGCCAGTGACGTCGCCGCCGACGCTTGCGGTCCGGCGCCAAAGAACGCCGCTTCCAGCCGGTCGCCGCTGACCGCGTACCAACCCACGCGCGCACCGCGTCGCCCCGGCCGCCGCAGGCTCAAACGCCACTGCGCACCGTCGGGCTGCGTCTCGTGCATGGGCGTGGCCACTTCGATCTCCACGGTCGCGTCGTTCGTCCGGGTGATGCGCCACGCGCCGGACCGCGCGACAGCCTCGATCGCCGGCCGCGCCAGCAGCATGAAGTGGTGCCCCGCCGTGTCTCGCCGCCAGAGGTCGTCAGTGCTGATCGGCTGGAATTCGGCATCGCCGTAGAATTCCCGGTACTTGTCAAAGACGCCCGAGCACGACTGATTGAACACGCAGCGTTCGCAGCCCAGCGGCTTGTGCTTGTCCGACCGCTTGTCTTCATACTTGTTGAAGCCGAGCTGCGTCCCGCCTTCGCCGTCCGCCGCGACCGTCACGGTCAACTCGCCGTCGTGGTGGATGCGATGGCTGACCGACGGGGCGGTGCAATACGGCACGTTGCCAAAGTTCAGGTCGAAATCCGGACCCAGCTTTTCGTCGCAGCGCGCGAGCAACTCGGCAAATTTCGGCGCCATGTCCGTGTAGCGCGCCATGATCGAGCGCAGATGCGCATCAGTCCGGTCGCCCGAATCGCGCGGCCGAATCATGTCCAGGTGCAGGTTCTCAAAGTGGTACGTCGCGGCCATGTCGGCCAGCGTCGCGATCGACTGCCAGTTCGACGCGACGACGCACATGTTGCCCGTCAGCCGCGCGCCGGTGCCCTGCAATTCGTTCATGCTCGCGACGATCCGGTCCCAGGAACCCGGATTCATCGTCGTCGCGTCGTGCTCGTCCTTGGTGCCGCCCTGCAGCGAAAATCGCCAGATGACCCGCTTGCGCATGTCCGGGCCAAGGCCTGCGAGGATATCGAGCGCGCGTTTGCGAAACGAAGCGCGCGGCGTCATCGTGCCATTGGTGAAGATGACGATTTCCTGAAAGTCGAGCTCCACGGCGAACGCGAGGAGGTCGAAGAACGAACGCTGCATCGTCGGTTCGCCGCCGAGAAACGTCATCTTGGTGGCGCCCGAATGGCGCGCTTCCAGGATCTGGCTGCGGATCGGCGCGGCGGGCAACTGCGGCGCACGCTTCTGTTCACTCAGCTGGCCGCTGACGCAAAACACACACCTGTTGTTGCACAGGTGGCCGAGCTGAACTTCAACTTGCAGATTCGGCTCAGCCATGACCCATCCGCGCACAGTCAGGCGCCTTGTGAGCATACACGCGCCGCGTTCGACGGCAACGAACGATTGCTGCGCCCGCTACAACGCTGCGCAGGAACTAGCCTTTCAGCCAGCGCTCCAACGCTGAACGGTGCGGCGCAGACGGGCGGCGGGAGGTGACTTGCTCCCATGCCGTCTCGAGGTCGAGGCCGCCGTGCATCACCAGCCACGCAATCGCGACGGTTGGCGAGCGATTGACGCCCGCGGTGCAGTGCAAGTACGTGATGCGATTGGCCGAGCGCATTTCCTGCACCGCCGCCACCGCCGCACTCAGGCCCCGCACCAGCGCGGTCTCGTCAAAGTCGACGATTGGGTGACGATGCGCGGCGATGCCCTGGGCCATCAGGAACTTCCACAGCAGCGGCCATGGCACACCGACGGACTGCAGATCGCGATCGGTTTGCACGCTGACCAGCCCGGTCACCCCGTTCTGCCGGAGGATCGCGATGCGCTCGGGCGAGTCCGGCACCGGCCCCACCCACAGTCCATCCGCAACTTCGTCAATTTCAAACGCCATCAGAACCGCCAGCCGAGGAGCGCCATTGCGCCATTGCCCCAGCGCGTGACTTTGACGTCGAAGGTGCCGTCCTTGGTGGGCGGCGTGCCAACTTCGTCCATGTTGTGCTTGAGCAGGAGCGTGCCGCCGACAAAGCCCGCGGTGCCCACGCCGAGCAGGGTCCAGCGCGTCGCTTCGCCGCCGACTTTGTCATACTGCGTCGCGGCATCGATGATGAGCGCCGTGACCACGAGCGCGCCGCCGCCGACAATGCCGACCCACGCGAGCACGTTGTTGACCGGCATGTCGAACTTCTCAAGGCTCGCGGTGATCTCCGTCGTGTGGCCGCCGGTAACGTCGACCGACGCCTTGCGCCCCACGTAGCCCGGCTGCGTCACGACGACGGTGTGGGAGCCGATGCCGACGTCCTGCAACACCTGACCGGCCGCGACTTGCGCCACTTTGCCGTCAATCTCGACCTTCGCGCCTTCCCCGACGTGCAACAGCAACTTGCCCGCCGACCACGCTTCCGCGCGCGCTTCCCCGCCCGCTGGCACGTTGGCCTCCCCTTTGACCGTCAGGCCATTGGCGAATTTGACCGTCCACGCGATCTTGCCCGCAGGCAAGCCCAGCTTGTTGTCGCCTTTCTTCAACGACGCGGCTTGGCCGCCGATCGTCGCCTCGTCCGTGTCCGCATCGACGACGAGGATCAGCGATCCCGGCGCGAGCGGCGCTTCCGCCGTCGCGGCCACCGGCAAAGCCACAGCAGCCGGGGCGGGCACGGCGGCGGCGGCTTCTGGCGCCTTTGGCTTGGGCGGCGCGACTTTGGCGAAGGCAGGTCCGGCAACAAGCGCGGACACGAGGAGGAAACCGAGCGTGCGATGCATCATGTCATGCTCCCAATCTGGCGGTGCGCGCGAAACCAGGCCCGAGCCGGTGGAATTCGGGCAGTCGCGGACGTCGTGCAAGCGCGCGATCCAGCACAGCGTAGCCCAACGGTTCCTGCACGCCAAGCGGCGATTGGCTGCCGCGACGCACGAATCCGTGCCGATACCCGTTGCGACAGGCCGCTTGAGAAGCTAGTCTCGAAAGTCCAGTCCTGATGGACAAAGGCGCACAATGGGTCTGTCTCGCAAGGCAATGTTGAAGTTGGGTCTGCTCGCGGGCATCGCCATGGGCGCGGTCATTGGCTGTGGCGACGACGCGAGCCCAACGACGAGCGCGACCACGCAGGACACCGACGGCGCGACGACGGGCACCGACGGCGACATCGCCAGCAGCCTGAACGACGGCGCGACGCTCGGCGACGCAAGCCAGACGCCGGGCAACATCGGCAAGCCGTGCGCCATGACCGCCGACTGCCCTGGCGACTTGAAGTGCATCGAGACGAACGCCGCGACGGGCGATGGCATCTGCTCGCAGGCGTGCGCCACCACCGCCGACTGCCCGACCAGCGGCTTCTGCCACATCGTCGGCAAGCAGATGGCGTGCACGCTGGCGGGCCTCTGCGACCCGTGCAAGGACAACAGCGACTGCAGCGCCAACACCCCGCTCTGCGCGCCCGGCAAGGACGGCAAGGCGTTTTGCACCGCGGCGTGCGCGTTCGGCGACAAGTCGTGCCAGCCCGGCTACTCGTGTGAGCAGTATGGCAGCGCGATCGACGACTTTGCCTGCCGCCCCGACTACGGTGCCTGCTCCGGCGGCGGTGAAGCGTGCGCGCCATGTCAGGCGCAATCCGACTGCAAGAGCGGCACACAGTGCCTCACGTCCCCCGACACCGGTGAGCGCGCGTGCTTCGCGACGTGCACGAAGGCCACCGACTGCGCCGCCGGTTTTGACTGCTCGCCCAAGGGCATCTGCAGCCGACTCGTGCCGGACGCCGATCCCAAGAAGCCCGCCACCTACGTCCAGACCTGCGCCAAGGCCAGCCGCGGCTACTGCGACCCGTGCACGGACGACTGGCAATGCGCGTCAAGCCGCTGCGCCACGACCGCGGGCCAATCGTTCTGCGTCGAGCCCACCGAGTGCGTGAAGTCAAATGAAACAAAGGACTGCGCCGATGGAACCTTCTGCGTGCCGTCCAACAAAGGCATGATCTGCGCGCCGCCGCCGTCGTGGAAGTGCCAAGGCTACAAAGCCTGCCTTGGCAAGACGGTTCCGTGCAGCAACGCCGAAGTGTGCAGCGACGGCCTGTGCAAACCCAAATAGCGCACGGCCGCCAAGCCCTGCCCAGCCGTTTCTGGAGTTCCCCTATGATCGATCGCGCCCACCACGCCCCGCTGCTTTCCGCACGACGCATCCTGGACCGCCTGCTCGCCGCCGCGGAGGTCGAGTCCAAGATCTCGGGTCGGCGTTCCTGGGTCGCGCTGGACATGGACGGCACGCTGTTTGACAACCGCCCGCGGACGCTGGCGATCCTCCACAGTTTTGCGATGTCTCACCGCGAGGCGCTGCCGCAGCTCCTGCACGCCGTGCAGAAGCTGACCCTGGACGATCTGCACTACACGCCGTCGCAGGCCGTGGACGCGCTCAACTTGCCCGAGAAGGATCTCGGCGAGCGCTTCGTGCACTACTGGCGGCAGCGCTTCTTCACCAACTCGTTCCAGCCGCTGGATCACGTGGAGCCAGGCGCCGCCGAATTTGCCCATCGCCTCGTCGATGCCGGTCTGGGCGTGGTCTACCTGACCGGCCGCGATCGCCCGGGCATGATGCACGGCGTCCTGCAGAGCTTGGACGCGCACGGTTTTCCGCTGATGAGTCCGCAATCGCAGGTCGTCCTGAAGCCTGATTTCCACCACGACGACGTGGATTTCAAGCGGATTGCGCTGGCCGAATTGGCCAAGAATGGCCCGATCGTCGGCCTCGTGGACAACGAGCCGGGCATCGTCAACATGGCGCTGGAAGTGCTGCCTGACATGCTCTGCGTGCGCATTCTGCGGCCGCACGCGCCCAATCCGCCGCGCCTCGATGCGCGCGCCGTGCAAATCCCGTCGTTCCGTCTGGACGTCGAGTTTCCCGACATGGCGGAAGCTGCAGATTGACATAACGGCGCAGTCCCCGTATCTTCTTCGCCGCTTTTGCGCGGCCAGACCGCATCAGGATTCCTACCATGTCCGACGCTATCAACGCTCCCGCCGCCGACGCGGCCACCCTCGCCCGCTTCACGAAGTTCGGCTTCACGCCGATCGTCAGCCAGTGCGTGGGCTGCGCTCATGTTCGCGCGAACGACGGCGTGGGCTTCTGCAACAGCTACGCCAATCCGACCGCCAAGTGGTCTTCCGGCATGTGCAACTTCGCGACGCACGCCAAGGTCGAGAAGGTCAAAGACACCAAGACGGTCAATCCGATCAAGGCGTCCAAGCGCGGCGGCAAGTAGTCTCTTTTCCGCAGCACAGCGTCGAATTTTGACGCGCGGGAGTGCCAATGGAACCGAACGCGATCGCAGACGACTTGGTCTTGCGGCGTGATGAGGGGCCTGTTGCCCTCCTGACGCTCAATCGGCCCAAAGCCCTGAATGCGCTGAACCAGCCGCTGTTGCAGCGGTTGGCGGAGCGTTTGCGCGAGCTCGCGGTCGATTCCAACGTGCGCGTCGTCGTGCTCACGGGTTCCGGCGAAAAGGCCTTCGTGGCCGGCGCGGACATCGCTGAGATGGCCGACTACGACGTGGCGACTGCCCAGCACTTCGCCCTCGCCGGCCAGAACGTGCTGAACCACATCGCGACCCTCGGCAAGCCGATGATCGCAGCGGTGAACGGTTTCGCCCTCGGCGGCGGCTGTGAACTGATGCTGGCTTGCGACTTCGCCATCGCCTCGCAAAGAGCCAAGTTCGGCCTGCCGGAAGTGACGCTCGGCGTGATTCCGGGTTTTGGCGGCACGCAGCGCCTCGCGCGGCTGATCGGTCGACACAACGCGCTGCGCTGGATCCTCACGGGCGACGTGCACGGCGCGGATGAAGCGCTGCGCCTTGGCCTCGTGACGCAGCTTGTCGAGCCGGAGCAGTTGCTGCCTGTCGCGCTGGAAATCGCCCAGCGGATCGCAACGCGCGGGCCGCTGGCGATGCTGGCGGCGAAGCAAGTCGTGGATCAGGGCTGGGATGTGCCGTTGGCCGATGGCCTGCGCAAGGAGGCTGCCGCGTTCGGCAAGCTGTTCCGTACCCAGGACCAGAAAGAGGGCATGGCCGCGTTCATGCAGAAACGTCCGGCCAAGTTCACCGGGAATTAGTCGAAGTTTGCCCGGCTACGGCGTCGGCTTCAGCACAAACCGCGCCACGGCCTCCTGGCCATCGATCTGCATCCACCGCCGCCAGGAAATACCGCCCGACGCGATCGCCACGAGATGCGGCCCGCGCGCGATGCCGTCCAGCCGCAGGGACGCGCCCGGCTGCAGCGTCATCTCCGCGCCACCGTCGACCGACACCTGCGCCGCCACCTGCCCCTGCCAGCCGATCTCCAGCGCCGCGCGATCCGCCGCCGGCAGCGCCAGTTCGACCTGCTGCGTCGGCGCCACGAGGCCAAGAAACGTGTTGGCGCGGCCCTTGTCATCCCGCACTTCCGCCTGCACCTGACCCGCCGTCACCGGCACCACGACCGGCTCGCCTGGCTGCGCTTCCGCCACTTCCACGCCGCGCACGCGCACCGTCACCGGCTGCGTTCCAGCGGTCAGCTTGAGCGATCCCGTCGGCGGCTTGATCGTCAGCGTGCGGCGATCGCCGTCCACCACGTCCAGCTCAATCACCGCCTGCGTGCCCGAGCGCAGCGCCCGCGCCTCCACCCGATGCGCCCCCGGCCGCGCGTTCATGCGCACGGACTTGCCCGGCAGCAGCTTGAACTGCGCCGCGCCATCCAACCGCACGAGCAACGGCTCCGCGTAAGTCGACGCCACGATGAGCCCCGTCAGCTTGCTCTTGACCTGCCAGAGCATCTCTTTGCCGACGAGCAAGGTCATCCCGCGCTTCCACTCGCGATCGCTGCCCTGCGCCTTGGCCACGAGTGACAGCCGCCCTGCCGGCAGTTTTGCCTCCGCCATCTTGCCGATCGCCACGGCCATCGTCTGGTCTTCCGGGAGCGTCACGACGATCGGCACGCCCGTCGCGTTCTTCACGCGCAGCACCGCCATTGGCCGCGTGACACGCCACACGATCGCGTCCGGATCCGTCCGCGCGTGAAAATCCTGGCGGTATTTCAGGCCCGAATCGCGGCCCACGAGCACCGCGCCAAACGTCCGCCGCGGCACCCGCACCTGCAGCGTCCCCAGCACGTCCATGACCGTTCCCCACTCGCGCAGCCCGGGCGGAATATCCAGCAGTTCCCCGGTCAAGTTCGCGACCGTCACCGCGATCTCCGGCGACTTGCCCGGCGGCTCACCAGCCGGCGACGCCACGATCTCAAACTTCTTGGTCTTGCCCGACGGAAAGAACGTCAGCAGCACCTGGTGCTTGCCCGCGCCGAGTCCCAGCACGCGGATTTCGCTCTCCGCCGCCACGTCGCCAAAGCCCACGCCGTCCACGACGACGTGCGCCGCCTCCTTCTCGTGATTGTGCACTTGCGTCCAGGTCGGCGGCGGCTGCCACGTCACGGTCGTCGTATCGCCCGCCGCCAGCCGCACGCGTTTGGTGTCCCGACGCTGGCTGATCTTGCCGCGTGCCAGCAGCGTGTGCGCCCCGGCATCCACCGGACCCACCGTCTTCTGCTTGCCGGCTTCCAGCTTGCCAATGTCATGGCCATCCAACTGCAGGCGCTGCGTCTCGCCGGTCGCGTTGACGATCTGCAGCGTCGCCCCCGGCGCGATCAGCGTCTCTTCGCGCAACCGCAGTCCCTTCACGTCGAGCCGACCGCCGTACTGCCAGCCGTGCGGCGACGACACTTGCCACCCGACGATGTCCTCCTGCGCACACACGCGCTGCGTCTGCTTGGGCGCGATCTGCACCGGCGCCGCCTCGCCGATGGTCAGCGTCAGCGTCGCGCTGCTGGCATTGCGAAACGCCACGATCGCCCGCGGGCACTGCGACGCGCTCTCCAGCGTCGCCGCGAGCGGCAGCGCCACGGCCGGATTGGCCGGCGCTTCCGGCTGACGTGAGGTCGACCGACCTTGAATCTGCACGTTGACGACCTTGCCCCAGCGCGGATTTTTGGCGTGCGCGGGCAGCGCGGGCAGCGCGACGAGCAGGAACAGCAACAGGCGGGCGGACAACTTCATGGCACTACTTTGCAGCACGCGGGCCGCATGTCAAAGGCGCTACTCGGCGAGCGCGGAGTGCGGCTGGACGACGTGGCCGTCGATCGTCGCCGTGACGTCGCTGGCGTTCATCAGAACCCGCTGACCGTCCGGCGTGTTCCAGATCGGCGGCACAATCTGCGTGGTCGTCAGCGCGATCTGGTCCATGATCGCGCTGGACAGCGTCGCGGGCGGGTTGTCCGGAAAGATCGACGTCGGCAGGGACAGCTGCCCGCCGAGCGCCAGCTTCAGGCGATGTGCGTCCAGCCCCGGCGCCAAGCGATCGGTCGGCAGCACTTCCAGGTTGTCGCTCAGGAAATAGCCGCCTGCGGCAAACGCGACGGTCCAGAGGCCAAAATCGACTTCATTGGCCGGCAGCGGCGCGCGCAGGATCGGCGGATCGACGTCGCACGCGATGACCTGGCAGTACGGAATGCGCGCGGCAAACTCACGCAGCTGGTTGGGCAGGAACGCCCACGCCGGGCCGAAA
>CAINLT010000190.1 GCA_903850505.1 uncultured Myxococcales bacterium
CGTCGCCAAGGAATGGACCGCCGGCCGCGGCGTCGACGTCATCCTCGACATGGTCGCCGGCAGCTACCTGGAGCGCGACATCGCCTGCCTCGCCGACGACGGTCGCATCGTAATCATCGCCACACTCGGCGGCAGCAAGGCGCAAATTCCGGCCAGCGAGATCCTGCGGCGGCGCCTGACGCTGACCGGATCGGCGCTGCGATCGCGACCCGTGGCGTTCAAGAGCGCGATCGCCGCGGCGCTGCTGGAGCACGTCTGGCCGCTGTTGGAACGGCGAATCATCGCGCCGGTTGTCGACCAGGTGTTTGCGCTGGACGACGCCGCGCTGGCCCACGCGCGCATGGAATCCGGCGCGCATATCGGTAAGATCATCTTGCAGGTGCGGTAGCGGAGGGTCTGTTTGCAGCGTTTCGTCGTGGTCCTGATGGCAATTGTGATGGCGGTGCTGGTGGGCGCGCGACTGTGGTCGCCGACCGCGGCCGCGCTGCATGCCGAGGAAGCGACGCCGCTCCGGCAACCGCGCACCCACGTCGAGATGCCGGCGCCACCGGGTCAGGCGGAGGAGAACGCGGCCGCGCCAAAGCCGCCGGAATTGGCACCGGGCCAGCAGGTGACAATCGAGCTGACCGAGCCGCCGGCGCCGCGCTACCTGAGCGTCAAGACCGACGGCAATGACGAGTTCTACGGACGGCTCGTGCGCGAGGAGAGCCACGGCCGAGCGGTGTTCGACCCGTCGCTGGGCCGCGCGGCGCGGGAATTCGTCTACCAGTTCAGCAACCTCGGCATGGACCCGCCGTCGGATGTGCGCACGTTCTTGACGACGTCGTCGGGCGCGATCGCTGGCGACACCGTGTTCCAGCACCTGCGCAGCAATTCCGACGCCGAATCCGCGTTGCGGCAGGCGATCCGCGCGGTGCTCGATGGTTCCACGACCGGTGCCGGCCTTTTGCACCTCGGGATCGGCGAGGTGTATCAGCCAGGCGCCAGCCTCATGCGCCACATTGGCGTGGTCGGCACCAAGCTGGGCATCGACGTGGATCCGATGGAGCGGCAGGTCGCGCTCGGTGAGAGCTGGCGGCTGCGCGGGCGGCTGCGCACGCAATGGCGCAACCTGGAAGCGCTGGTGCTGCGGCCCAACGGCGCGCTGGACAAGCTGCCCGTGCAGTTGACGGGCGATCGGCTGGAAGTCGCGGTCAGTGGCGAGGACGTGCCCGGCGCGGTGGAGCTGCAGGTGGTGGGCGAGGGTCCGGACGGCCCGGGCAAGCTGGTGCAAGTGCGCGTGGAAGTGGGGCAGCCCCTGCCGACGCGCTATGAGGCGACGCTGCCGCCCGACGAATCGGCGCTCCGGACCGCCAGCGCCGCCGCGGCCTACGCGATGCAACTGCTGAACGCGGATCGCCAGAAGCACAAGGTGCCGCTCCTGTCCTGGGACGTGGCACTGGCTGACATCGCGAAAGAGCACAGCGCGGATATGCGCGACAACAAGTTCTTTGGCCATGTGTCGCCGACAACCGGCATGCACCCCGACCGGCTGGCCAAGGCGAAGTACCTGGCGATCGCGTCGGCGGAGAACGTCGCGCACAACCCGTCCATTTTTGAGGCGGAATTGGGTCTGATGCACAGCCTTGGCCACCGCCGCAACATCCTCGACCCGGAGCTGACGCACGTCGGCATCGGCGTGGCAGGCGCGGAGGACGATCAGGGGCGGATGCGGTGGTGGCTCACCCAGCTTTTTGCCCGCCCGACGCCGCACTTGACCCCTGAAGCGGCTGTGGCGGAGGTGCGGCGACAGCTGGCGGTGCAGCGGCAGGAGCTGGATTTGCCGGAGCTGGCGGCCGACGCGGGCCTGGATGACGTGGCCGATCAGGCTCTGACGTTTGCGGTCAACGATCAGCTGCAGGACGCATCAAACCGCGCGCTGGCGCTGGCGCAGGAGCGGCACGCGATGCATGGCCGGCTGCGGGTGTGGACGGCCGTGACAGCGGACCTGGCGCAACTGCAGTGGCCCGACGCCGTGAAGTTGCCGGCATCGCGGGCGCTGGGGGTCGCGGCGGCGCAGCGGGAGGACGGACGGGTCGCGCTGGTGTTGCTGGTTGCCGAGACGAACTGAACGCGCTGGCCTCGGTTGAGCACCAAGCTTGGCCGGTCAGACCTGCCGCATTCCGGACTGCCCCGCGCGCGTACGCCGCTGGTGGCACGCCACCGACTCAGGCAGTTTGATCCCGAACTTCAGTCACCGTGTGAAGTCCAGGATGGCCTATTTGCCACACGCGCGGTGCGCAGCGTCCATCACGGCGATCTCGGGATCGCTGCCGACAGCCTCCGCCGCGATGGATGCGTGCCGCAGTTCAGTCATCGCCGGGCGCGGCACTTCGCGGCTCAGGCAGTGGGCGCGCACGCGCAGGAGCGCGTCGGTGGACACGCCGATCTCCGCTGCTTCTTTCACAATTTCAGCGATCTTGTCCTCGCTGCCGTCTGAGCCAAGCGCTTCCCGAATCCGCTGTTTGCGTTCCCCCGCTTTCACGACCTGCGCGTGCGCGACAAGGACCGCCGCTGCGACAAGGCAAACTATCGCGCCCGCCCACAGCCTGAAGCCCTTGCCCGACTTGCGACCCAACGCGGGCGCGGCGGACCCGGGACTCGCCACACCGCAGCGCGGGCAGATGGCCGCGCCGCTGGCCTGCAACTCGCCACAGCAACCGCAGGTAATTCGTTCGGGAGCGGGCACGCGGGCCGACTCTGGAGCGGCGCGCACGCCACTGCCGCCGTCGACAACCGAGCCGCCGGAAATCGGACGCGCGACGTAAACTTGCGATTCCGTGGCATTGCGGATCGCAGCCGCAGTGCGGTCAGTTTCCGTCGCCCCGTGAAAGGAGGGCGTGATCCCGTTGGACGCGGGCTGGCTGATGGCGGTACGGCACTTGCGACAGTTCGCGGCGGCGACGTGCGTCGGGTTGCCGCAGTGGCCGCAGCGCACGAGCGCGGGGACGATCGGCCCGCTGTCCAGCGGATCCGGCGCGCCGCAGTGCGTGCATGGCCGCTTGTCCGACATCAGGCCGTTGCCGCAACTGACGCAGCGGTGCGTGGCCTTGGCGGGCATGGGCTCAGCGCAACCGCAATGCGGGCACATGCGCGTACCGGAACCGACCGGATGACCGCAATCGACGCAGATGCCTGCAACCATGAAGCACTCCAGAACCAGGATGGCGGGAGCCTACCCCACGCACCGTCGACGCGCCATCTTCCGCGCGCATTGGGCGGCTGGACCGGGAAAGAACCCGCCCCGTGAGGGTGGGCAACCGTATTCGCGTTCCGGAGACTTTTGCCGCGGCCCGATCGAAAATGTCACACAAACCGGGCCGACCGGCCGCAAGTGCGCTCGACCGGCAACCCAGTTCGCTGCGGCGGCTTCATCCAGCGTTTTGCCCCGGACGCCGGCCGCGCTACACTCCGGCGCGCGATCGCGGTCCGGCCGGCCTGCCATCCTCGCCGGTGACCCAACCGGGATCCCGCACGCCCCCTGCATCGCGCTACCCTTCTGCACCCGAACGAGGCTTCAATGACCGACTCCAACAACGCGCAACCGTCCGATGCCGCTGTACTCCTGCGCCGCGAGGGCCAGGTCGCGATCCTGCAACTCAACCGACCAGACAACCGCAACAGCATGACGCCGGAGCTGCTGGATGGCTTTGCCCAGGCGGTCCGGGACGTGCGGGCGATGCCGGACGTGCGGTGCGTCGTCGTGACCGGGACGGGCGCGTGCTTCAGCGCGGGCGCCGATTTCCGCAGCCAAATTCAGCGCGATAGCGGGCACTTGGTCTCGCCGGAACGATCCGCGGCGATGTACGACCCGTTCCTGTCCCTGGGCGACGTGGAAGTGCCGGTGCTGGGCGCGCTGCAAGGTCACGCCGTCGGCGGTGGTTTTGGCCTGTCGCTGATGACGGATATGCGGATTGTCGCCGAGGACGCCAAGTATGGCGCCAACTTCGCGCGTCTCGGCCTGCACGCAGGCATGGCGATCAGCTACCTGCTGCCGCGGCTGACCGGCGTGCCCCGCGCATGCGAGCTGCTGTTCACCGGTCGGCTGTTCTCAGGTCGCGAAGGCGTGGACATGGGCCTGTTCCTGCGCGCGGTGCCGGCCGATCAGGTGCTCGCGGAAACAATGGCGCTGGCCGAACAGATCGCCCAGAGCGCACCGATCGCCGTGCGGATGATGAAGAAGTCGATCTACCAAGGTCTCGGCTGGGATCCGCGGACTGCGGCTTGGCGGGAAGCGTTTGCCCAGGCCGCGACGGTCGATACCGACGACGCCAAGGAGGGTGTCGCTGCGCTGCTCGCCAAGCGACCGCCGCAGTTTCGGGGCCGCTAGTCCGGCGCCAGCGCGAACAAGTTCACCGCGCACCGCACAATTGTCCGCCTGTGGAAACGATGCTTCCCCGCTTCTGGCCCTTGATCCCCCGCGATGGGACGCTATCTTGGGAATGCGGATCGATGCATTCGCATTGGTTGTCTTTTGCCTGCCGTTTGCGCGGGCAACCATTTCCCAAAGCGCTCACTTTCGCACTGGAGATCCTGTCATGTCCCTCTATCGCTCGCTGATTCTCGTCGCCTCCATTTCCGCGCTGGCCGCGCTTTCCGGTTGCGCCAAGGATCCGTCCAAGGACGCCCCGTCCGCGAAGGTCTCGGAGCCTGCGCCAGAAGAGAAGGCCGCTGAGCCCGCGCCGGCTCCCGCGCCTGTTGCCGCTGCCGCTGCTGCCCCGTCGCCGACTGCTGCCGCCCCCGCCGCTGCCCTGCCGCTGACGGGCGCGATCGACTTCATCGGCTCCAAGGTCACCGGCTCGCACTTGGGCCACTTCAAGGAGTTCACCGGCACGGTCGCGCTGAAGGACGGCAAGCCCGAGGGCGGCCATCTGGACTTCACAGTGCAGACGGCGAGCTTGTACACGACCGACGAGAACCCGATGCGCGAGAAGCTCGAAGGCCACATGAAGAGCCCGGACTTCTTTGACGTCGCCAAGTACCCGACCGCGACCTTCACCTCGACGGAAATCGCCGCGGGTGGCCCGAACGGCGCGACGCACACCATCAAGGGCAAGCTGACCCTGCGCGGCGTGACCAAGGACGTCGAGTTCCCGGCGACCATCGCGGTGGCCGGCAAGGACATCACCGGCAAGACCGAATTTTCGATCAACCGCAAGGATTTCGGGATCGTCTACGCCGGCATGCCGGACAACCTGATCCGCGACGGCGTGGTCCTCAAGATCGACGTCAAGGCGACGCTGCCGTAGGGCGCCCGTCCTGACCGAACGGCCTCGCCCGTCGAGGTTGAGCGGCGACCGTCCGGGATTGTGCTCCCCGGATGGTCGCCGCGGTCATTTTTGCTGGCGTTTTGCCAACCTCCGCCAAGCGGCGTACGATCGCCGCCCACTCCGGAGGCGTCATGATCCCGCTGCTTGGCTTCGCAATCGTCATCGGTCTCGTCGTGCTGTTCTCGTCGTTCGTGACGGTCGGCCAAGGCACCGTCGCTGTCATCACCATGTTCGGCAAGTACGGCCGCGTCATGCGCCCCGGCTTGAACGTCAAACTGCCGCTCATCGAGGCAATCTATCGGCGAATTTCCATCCAAAATCGCTCCGTCGAGCTGGAATTCCAGGCGATCACCGCCGATCAGGCGACGGTCGGTTTCAAGGCGATGCTGCTCTACGCCGTGCTGAACCAGGACGAGGAGACGATCAAGAACGTCGCGTTCAAGTTCATCGATGAGCGCTCCTTCATGCAGGCCATGATCCGCACCGTGGAAGGCAGCGTGCGCTCGTTTGTCGCGACCAAGCGGCAGTCGGAGATCCTCGGGCTGCGACGGGAAATCGTCCATGAAGTGAAGTCGCAGCTGGACGCGAGCCTGGAGGAATGGGGCTATCACCTCATCGACCTGCAGATGAATGACATCGTGTTTGACGACGTGATCATGACGTCCATGGCCAAGGTCGTGGCGTCCGCCAACATGCGCGCGGCGGCGGAAAATGAAGGCCAGGCGCTGCTGATTACCAAGACCAAGGCGGCGGAAGCTGAGGGCCGCGCGATCCAGATCTCCGCCGAAGCGCAGCGCGAGGCCAGCAAGCTGCAGGGCCAGGGCGTGGCGCAGTTCCGCGAGGAAATGGCCAAGGGCGTCCGGCAGTCGGTGGAGCAGATGAAGGCGGCGGGCCTGGATCCGGGCTTCCTGCTGTTCTTCATGTGGACGGAGTCGCTCAAACACTTTGCCGAACAGGGCAAGGGCAACGTGATCTTCCTCGACGGTTCGACCGAAGGCATGCAGCGGCAAATGCGCGAGATGATGGCGATGAACCAGCTGAACACGCTGCCCAAGGCGCCGCCGCCGCCGATTCCGCGTCAGGCGCCGCCGCGCACGGAAACTCCGGGCTGACCTCGTCTGCCGCATGCGCTACCCTCGCACCCGCGCGGCCCTCGCGCCCATCAGGAACGGATGCCGTCTTTGCCCGACGCCCAGACTCGTCTGCGCCTTTGCCTGCAGTGGCTGGCGACGGCGTGCCGCCTGCTGCGCACGCGTTTGATGCTGGCGACGCAAGTGCGGCAAGCGCGCGCGGCGGGGCTGACCGACGACGAAGCGCTGCAATCGGCGGATCCCGCGCGCGCTGAAGTGAACGCGCTCGCGGAGGCGCTGGCGCACGTGGAGGCGGAGGCGCTGGTGCTCGGCCTGCAGTTGCCCATCGCCGCGCTGGCGGAACAGCACCAATTGGATGCCCTGGACCAGCAAATCCTGACGCTGGCTGTGGCCCCGCACGTCGACGTCGACATGCGCGACGCGATCGCCCGGTTCAATGACAACCTGCTGGCCAACGCGGTCGACGTGCGGCTGTGCCTCGAGTTCCTCGTGCAGGATCCGGTCGAGCGGCTGGCGGTGCGCGCGCGTTTCGCTCCCGATGGGCCGCTGCGGGCGGCGCGGCTGATCGCGATGGACCGGCCGCGGGACGGCGCCGCGGACAACCTGCTGGGCCAGGAGATCGTGCCAGCGCCGCGGGCGATGCAGCTGCTGCTCGGCGAACAGGGGTTGCTGGACACGTCGATGGCCGGCATGGCGGCGTTTTCTTGGCCAACCGTCGATCTGGATGCGGTCGTGCTGCCCGCGGGGACGATCGAGCCGCTGCTGAGCCTGTTGCAACAGCACAATTCGCGGCCGACCAAGACGCCGCAGAACGCGCCATTTGGCTTGCCGGCGGCGCTGGTCGTGGAGATCTCCGGGCCGCCGGGCACGGGCAAGACGCTGCTTGTGCACGCGCTGGCCAAGCACCTCGGCAAGCCGCTGCTGGAAATCGATGCGATGCGGCTGGCGGAACAACCCGACGCGGATCTGGCGCGCAACCTCTACAGCTCGCTGGATCAGGCGCGGCTCGGCGACGCGGTGCTGGTGCTGGACGGCGTCGACACGCTGTGCGGCAAGGGTTCGACGCGGCTGGGGCTGCTGCAGGAGGCTTTTGCCGGGCATGCCGGGATCGTCGTGCTGACGTCGCGCGACACCGGTTCGCTGGATTCGCTGGTCGATCGCTTCGTCGTGCAGCGGCTGCTGCTGGAGACGCCCGCGGCCCGCGAGCGCGCGCAGATTTTTCGGCTGCACAAGCCGCAAGGCGTGGCAATCGCCGCAGACTGCGACGTGGAAGCGCTCGCGGGTCAATACGCGTTTCCGGGCGCGCTCATCCGCAACGCGATGCAGGTCGCCGTCAACCGCGCCACGGCGGCCGATCCGCTCCAGCCGACCATCACCCACGAGATCCTGCGGCGCGCCTGCCAGGAGCAGATCCGCGCGAGCCTGGACGAGTATGCCGTGCGGCGGAAGTACGACCTGACGCTGGCGGACCTCGTGGTGCCGCCGGAGACGCGCGAGGACATCGAGGAGCTGTTTACGGCCGCCAAGCACCGCGGAACCGTTCTGCATCATTGGGGCTTTGGCCAGAAGATGTCGACTGGCAAAGGCTTGATCGCGCTGTTCTCTGGCGAGCCGGGCACGGGCAAGACGCTGTGCGCGACCATCCTGGCGCACGAACTCGACCAGCAGCTGTTCCAGATTTCGATTCCGCGCGTCGTCAGCAAGTGGATCGGCGAGACGGAAAAGAACATCGAGAAGATCTTTGAGTCGGCGCGCGCGGCGCACGGGATCCTGCTGTTTGACGAGGCGGATTCGCTGTTCGCCAGCCGCACGAAGGTGGATTCGTCGGTCGATCGCTACAGCAACATGGCGACGAACATCCTGCTGCAGGAGATCGAGAATTTTGAAGGCATCGTCCTGCTGACGACCAACCTGGAGAAGAACATCGACAAGGCGTTCCAGCGGCGGATCGGCTTCAAGGTGCATTTTCCGTTCCCGGAGCGCGAATACCGCGCGCACATCTGGCAGACGCTGATTCCCAAGGCGTGCCCGGTGGACGACGGGATCGACTGGGACGACATCGGCGAGCGTTTTGAGCTGTCGGGCGGCCACATCAAGAACGCAGTGCTGCGGGCGGCCTATCAGGCGGCGGCAGAAGGCGCGCCACTGGCGACGCGGCACCTGGAATTTGCCGCGCGACAGGAGTGCAAGAACGCCGGCAAGGTGTTCCGCGCAGCGCGGGAGCGGGATTACTGATGCTGGGACGACGAAAATGGCTGTGGATTGCCGCGCTTGTCGCGGTGACGGCGTGCCACAAGGCACCGGCGGCAAACGCTGAAGTCCCGGCGGATGAACCCGATGTCGTCGCCGACGCGGTCGCAGCCGAGGAGGACGCAGAAGTTGCCAGCTTGGCGGACGCGGCGAGCGCGAGTGACGCACTGGCTGGCGACGTGACGGCTGTCGCGCCAACCAACGTGCTTTTCATTGGCAACAGCTACACGTACGTCAACGACCTGCCGACGATGACCGCGCAGTTCGCGCACGCAGGCGGCGTGACGATCCACCCGACCGCGGTGACGCAGGGCGGCGCGACGCTGGCGGTGATGATCGTCCAGACGCAGGCGGTTGCGGCGATCGCCCAGGGCGGCTGGACGCACGTGGTGCTGCAGGGCCAGTCAGTGGAACCGGCAGCCGACCTGAGCCACTTCCTCGCCAGCGCCAAGACGCTCGCAGCCGACGCAAAGCAAGTGGGCGCGGCGGTGGCGTTCTACCAGACGTGGCCGCGCAAGGCGGGCGACGCGCTCTACGGTGAAGCGTGGACGGGCGGCACGTCGCAGACGTTGGCCAAGCTGCTGCACGACGGCTATGAGAAGGCGGCTGGGCAAAATGGCGGTGTACGCGTGCCGGTCGGCGAC
>CAINLT010000191.1 GCA_903850505.1 uncultured Myxococcales bacterium
TCCGCCGATGTTCTACCCGCAGCCCGGCACGCTGGGCTACGCCGACGCCTTCGTGCTGCAAGGCCTCTTGTACTGGCCGCTGCGGGCGTTGGGGAGCGACGTCTTCACTGCGCTGCAGGTCTCCACGCTGCTGCTCAACGGCCTGAACTACGCGGTGATGGCGTGGCTGTTGCACCGCGTGTTGCGCCTTGGCGCGCTGCCGACGATCGCCGGCGCACTCTTGTTTGCCTTCAACAGCTCAAAATTCAACCAGTTTGTGCATCTGCAGCTCCAGCCGCTCCTGCTGTTGCCGCTCATTGTCGCGCTGTGCGTGGATCTGGCGCGGCGGATTGAGACGCTGGCGCCCCGCGGCGTGTTCCTGCGCCTCGCAGGTGTCGCGCTGCTGCTCGATTTGCAGCTGCTGAGCGGCGTCTACGTCGCGTGGTTCTTTGGTTTCTTTGGCCTGCTCTACTTCGGGTTTCTGTTGCTCCTGGCGCCCACCCGCGTGTGGCTGGTGCGCCACGTCGTCCGCCATGTTCGCGCGATCGCGGCGGCCGCGGGCGTGTTCCTCTTTGGCGCAATCCCGTTCGCGCTCCTGTACGTGCCGGTCCTGCGGGACGCGGGCTGGCGCTCCTACGGCGATGCGCAGGGCATGATTCCGAGCTGGTTTTCCGTTCTGTTGATGGGTGACCGCAACTGGCTCTGGGCGTGGCTGGAGAAGCGCATACCGCATTTCTACGAGCTGCCGTTCTTCTGGGAACACCGCATCGGCCTGGGGGCCGTCGTCACCGTCGCGTGGCTCGCGTTGGCGTTCGCGGTGCTGCGCGCCGTCCGCCCCTGGCCGGTGCGGGCGCGGGCAGCGATGGCGGCGCCGACCTCCGCGCACTTCTTGGCGGCGCTGGTGCTCGCGGTCACGGCTTTCTACCTGCTGGGCATGAAGTACGCCGGCCATTCGCCGTGGTGGTTCGCGTTTCACACGGTGCCGGGCATCAAGAGCATCCGCGCGGTGAGCCGCTACGTGATTGTTCTCGCGCTGCCCATGGCCATCGCGCTTGCGTGGGCGCTGGACGCGCTGCTGACGCGGGTGCGCATGCCGGGGCGCGTGGCGCTGACCGCGCTGGTGGTGGTCGCGGCGCTGGAGCAGGTCGGCACGCGTGACGGATACGACAAGGCGCAGGCGGCCGCGCGCATGCAGGCGCTCGCGGACCGCCTACCCAAAGGCTGCGCGGCGTTCTACGTCACGGCACCGCGGACGGACCCAACGCTGAACGTCAGCAGGCATATCGACGCGATGATGGTGGCGCAAATGACCGGCGTGCCGACGCTCAACGGCTATTCCGGTCAGGCGCCCCAAGGCTGGTCCGGCGTATTCCAGATCGGCGATCCCGCATACGAGCAGCACGTCGCCGCGTGGGTGCAGGCCAAAGGCGTTCGCGGTCGCATCTGCGCGCTGCCGGACGGGAATTGAGCGGTGGGCTAGCTCTTCTTCAGCAGGTCGCGGATCTCGGTCAGCAGCTGCACGTCCGCCGGCGTCGCGGCCGCGGGCGCGGCGGCTTGTTCTTCCGCAGCCATCTTTGCCTTCATCGAGTTCACGGCGCGCACGACCAGGAACACCGCAAACGCGAGGATCAGCGTGTTGATCGCCACGGTAATGAACTGGCCGTAGCCCAGCGCCACCACGCCGGCGGCCTTGCGGGCCTCGGCGAGCGGGGTGCCGTCGGGCACATTGCCTTTGAGGACGAAGTAAGTATTGGAGAAGTCGACCTTGCTGATCAAGCCGGTGAGCGGGATGATCAACTCGTCGACAAACGACTTGAGGATTGCGCCGATCGCGCTGCCGACGATCAAGCCGACGGCGAGGTCAACGGCGTTGCCCTTGCCGACGAAGTCGCGAAAGTCCTTGAGAACGGATGCCATGATGAACCTCCAATTTGTCGTCGACACAGACTGTGCGGAAACACGTTGAGGCGCCAAAGTTAGCCGGTTTCGCACGCAATGCAAATGCGCCTTCCGCGGAGCGCCGCGCTCGAACGGCGCGGGTCGGCAAACGGTGACGATTCAGTGATTGACATCGCTTTGCCATGCCCGGACGATGCCGCGGCGCGCGCGCCTGGTTTGCCGCCAGAGCCTGCGCTGCGGCAGTGTTTTCTGCCAGCAAGGATTCGTCATGCTGCAATTGACCGCCTGGACGTTCGCGCGGATCTTTCCGTCGACTGCGGCGCTGCCGGGCTTGGATAACTTCGACAGCAAGCCGTTCATTCGCCAACTGCATCGGGAGGCGCCGTTCACCATCCGGGCGACGCTCATCGTGTCGGTGCTGCTCTTTCACGTGACGCCGCTGCTGACGCTGGGGATTCCGCTGCCGGCGTTCCTGCTGTCCGCCAAGCGGGTTGACGAGCACGCGCAGCGTCTGTCGATGAGCAACATCTACCTGCTGCGGCAGATCATGATGATGCTGAAGACCATCGGCGGGCTGTGTTGGGGCGCGATGCCGGAGGTGCGGCAGAAGCTGACGATGCCGGTTTATCCGGAAGATTCCGGCCGTTGGAGGCAGTCATGAGCGGCCAGCACGTTGCGTTTCAGGAAGGCGCATCCCAGACTTTTGAGGCGGACTACGTCGTCGCCGGTTCCGGTGCGGGCGGTGCGGCTGCAGCAGTGACGCTGGCGCGCGCCGGCTTCAAGGTCGCGTTGATTGAAGCCGGACCGTGGCGCGATCCGGAAGATTATCCGTCGTCGATGTACGGCACGATGCGCGACATGTTCGCCGACTGGGGGCAACTGGTCGCGATGGGCAATCCGCTCGCCGGCGACGCGATCATCCCCATCGTCCAGGCCAAGCTTGTCGGCGGCACGCCCGTCATCAACAGCGCGATCGTGGTGCGGACGCCCGGCGACGTGCTGGCCGATTGGGCAGATCGCTTTGGTTTGGGCGACGTGTTCAACGAGCAGAGCATCGGTGCCAAGCAGGATCAGATCGAGCGCGAGTTGAGCGTCACCGAGACGTCCGGCGTGGGCATGGGGCCATCGGGCGCGATGATGCTGAAGGCGCTGATCCAGCGCGGCGCGGAGGGGCACGCCATTGCCCGCAACGTCCGGCACGAGTGTGAAGGCGTGATGCAATGCCTGCAGGGCTGCAAGCGCCGCAACAAGCGCACGGCCAATTTCCTGTGGATTCCCGAGATGATGGACGAGCGCGGCGGCTTGGTGCTCTCGTGCGCGCCGGTCGACAAGGTGCTCATGGAGAATGGCCAGGCCGTCGGCGTGACGGGGCGCTGGCTCCATCCTGAAACCCGGCAGAAAGGCGCGACGTTCACGGTTCGTGCGAAGCGGGCGGTGCTGGTGGCGGCTTCAGCGACGGGCTCTGCGCCGTTGTTGCAGCGCTCCGGGATCAAGCTGCCGGCGCTGGGCGAAGGCTGGCGCGCGCATCCGGGCGCGGGCGTGGTCGGGATCTACCCCGAGGCGATGGACATGCACAAAGGCGCGAGCCAGTCGGTCGCTTCGCTGCATTACCGGCAGGACGTCGGCATCAAGCTGGAGCATTTGAGCCTGCCGCTTGAACTGTTCGCGGCGCGCGTCGGCGGGGCGGGTCAAACGCTCACGCACAAGCTGGAAGCGTACCGCCGCTGCGCCATGTGGGTCAGCGCCGTGCGGGCGGACGCGGTCGGCACCGTCAAGCAGACGTGGATGGGCGGGACGAGCGTGCAGTACCAGCCGACGAAGAAAGACATCGAGCGGCTGCGCACGGGTTCCAAGATCATCGCGGAGATGCACTTTGCCTCGGGCGCGGAGAAGGTGTGGCCGGGCATCTTTGGCATGAAGCCGGAGATTGGCCCGGATGAAGTGCACCTGTTCGACAATGCGCCGCTCGACAACCGCAGCTACACGTGGGTGCTCTCCCACCTCTTTGGCGGCTGCACGATGGGCAAGGATCCGCGGACGTCGGTCGTCGCGCCGGACTTGCACGTGCGCGGGGTGAAGAACCTGCACGTGGTGGACGCCGCGGCGATTCCGACGACGCTCGGCGTCAATCCGCAGCACACCATCATGGCCATGGCGATGGTGCAGGCGGAGCGGCTGGCGGGCGCGTAGTCCCAGCGTCTGCGCAAGTGGGTCGCGAGCCACGGGTCCCGCGCAGGATTCCGCAATTTCCCCCAACCAGAGCTGAGTCGATTCGCGCGATGGCCCTTGCTGCTGCCGTTTAGCGAATCCTTCCGCCTTGGCATGATGCTTGCTCCCTGATCCCGGCGCGGTGCGGTGGAGCACCACACGCAGGGAGGTAGCCGATGGGAGACGTACCAAGAACCTTGGGTGTTTCGGCTGATCATCGCTCCGCATTCTGGGCTGACGCGGTGCCGTTGGCGTCGGGTGCCGCGTCTTCGCCGCCAGCAGGCAGTGCGCGGATCGCCCAGATGGAGGCCACCCACATGAACGTCATGCAAGCCATCACCGCGCGCCGCGCTGTGCGCGACTACCTGCATCATCCGGTGGAGCCCGACGTCATCCAGATGCTGCTCCATGCGGCCGTTCAGGCGCCGAGCGCGCGCAATCGTCAGCCTTGGCGGTTTGCCATCGTGCAGGACGCCGAGTGCCTCAAGCGCTATTCTGACGCCGCCAAGGCCCTGCTGCTCGCTGACGGCGATCGCAATCCCAAGGTTCTGGCGTACCGCGATCTGTTGACCCAGCCGCAGTTCAACATCTTCTACAACGCCAGCACGCTGATCGTGATCGGCGTCGAGGAGCGCAGTCCCTATGCCGAGGCCGACGCGTGGCTGGCAGCGCAGAACCTGATGCTGGCGGCGTGCGACGCGGATCTGGGCACGTGCTGTATCGGCTTCGCGCTGGGCGTTCTCAACCTGCCGGAAGTCAAGCAGGAACTGCATTTGCCGCCGGGCGGCGCGGTGGTGGCGCCGATCATCGTCGGCTATCCGCGGACGATGCCTGCGCCCGTGCCGCGCGCGGAACCACAGGTCATGGCGTGGATCAGGCCGTGAACTGCGATCGCGCCGCGTCTTGACGGCGACCGCAGCGCCGCCCAAGCTGGTTTTCACCCTCGCTTGGAGCCGCGCCATGACGGTCCTGATCCTTCTCCTCGCTTTCTGCCTCGGCGCGTTGCTCGCTGGCCTTGGGCTGCGCGCGCGGTCGGCGACGGACATCGCTGCGCTGCAGACACGCCTGCAACTGGCGGAACAGCGCGCCGGTCAGGACGCCGCGGCGCTCGACGCGCTGAAGCTGGAGTTGGCGCGCGCGCAGGCCGCGCTGGCGGACGAGCGCGTGCGCACGGGCAAGGCGGAGGCTGTGGCGGCGCAAGTGGCCAAGCTGGAGACGCGGCTGGCTGACCGCGAGATGGCGATCCTGGCGCTGAACCAGGAGAAGCAGAACCACGCGGTGAACGTGCAGCGGCTGGAGACGACGCTCCTGCAGGAACGCCAGCAGATGCAGGAGAAGGTCCAGCTGCTGCACGACGCCAAGGAGACGCTGAGCAACCAGTTCAAGTCGCTCGCCAATGACATCCTGGAGGAGAAATCCAAGCGGTTCACCGCGCAGAACCAGGAGAACATGACGGGGCTGTTGAATCCGCTCAATGAGAAGATCCTGACTTTTGGCAAGCTGGTGCAGGACACGTATGACAAGGATTCCAAGGAGCGCCTGACGCTGGAGAACGAGCTGCGGCGCCTGAGCGACATGAACACGCGGCTTGGCCAGGAGGCGCTGGCGCTGACAAACGCGCTGACGGGCGCCAACAGCAAAGCCCAGGGCACGTGGGGCGAGATGGTGCTGGAGAAGGTGCTGGAGGCGTCCGGACTGACCAAGGATCGCGAATACCGCGTGCAGGTCTCCGACCACGTGGAGACGGACGACGGCGTGAAGCGGTATCAGCCGGACGTGGTGATCGACCTGCCAGACCACAAGCAGCTCGTCGTCGATTCCAAGGTATCCCTGAACGCGTACGTGCGGTTCACCCAAGCCGACGACGAAGCGGCGCGGGCGCTGGAATTGAAGAGCCACATCTCAGCGATGCGGGCGCACATCCGGACGCTGTCTGACAAGCGGTACCAGGATTTGTACAAACTCAACACGTTGGATTTCGTGTTCCTGTTCGTGCCCGTGGAGCCGGCGTATTTGCTGGCAGTGCAGCACGACATGACGCTCTTTGACGAGGCGTTCGAGCGGCGGATCATGATTGTCGGACCGAGCACGCTGCTGGCGACGCTCCGGACCGTCGAGAGCATTTGGCGCTACGAACGGCAGAACCTGAACGCGCAGGAGATCGCGCGGCAGGGCGGCGCGCTGCACGACAAATTCGTGGCGTTCGCGGAGACGCTGGAGAAAGTCGGCAAGCAGTTGGACGCGACGCGCGGGACTTACGGTGACGCGATGAAACAGCTGACGGAAGGGCGCGGCAACCTCGCGGGTCGGGCGGATGCGTTGCGCAAGCTGGGCGTCAAGGCAACGAAGCAGTTGCCGGGGCATTTGCGTGCCGACGAGCCGAACGATGTGGACGAGCCTTGATGCCGCGCGTTCCGCCATTGCGGCTGCGCATCAGCGGCAGCGCGAAGAAGCCGACAAAGAGCAAATCGATGACGACGCTCGCGCGCGGGCTGATCGGCGCCACGCAAAACGCGATGAGGTAGAGCGTCCCGCCAAAGCCAAAGCGCATGTTGGTGAGGCGGATGACTTGCGCGTCCACGACGTCGTGCAGCAACCGATGGTGCCACGCGTGCCGCCACAGGAGGTTGAACGTCCCCGTGAGCGCGGCGAACACACCGCTATAGACCATCGCGGCGACTTCGCCATCCTCAGCCTTGGCCAAATGCTGGGCGAGCACAACGGTGGCAAAAGGCACGAGCGTGACCATCATGAGCAGCAGACCGTTCCAGACGAGCAGTACATGGTCGGCGTGGCTGATGTGGCGGAACAGCCGGTGATGGTTGATCCAGATGATGTTGACGCTCACAAAGCTGGTCACGAAGGCAAAATAGGACGGCCAGCTTCTGGCCAGCACCACCGCGAGGGGCGCGCCGTCGTGGACGGATGCGGTGAGGTCCAAGCCCAGCAGCGTCATGGCGATGGAAAACACGCCGTCGCTCATGGCTTCAAGCCGGACGTTTGGCGATTGCTTGGCGACATTCAGCATGGCGCACCTTCATGATTCCGCAAATGCGAACGAGAGGTGCAAGATGCGCGCCAACTCGCTATCGAGCAGGCAAGTGGCTGGAATGATGCCCAAGACGCTGGAGCGTCGCCAGCCGGAAAAGGCGCAAACTGCGTGGAATTGCGCTCGGTCGGGCCAGGAATCCGCGCCCTACGCCTTGCCGGTCACGCGCGAAAATACCGCCCGGGTGCCCGCCGCGGTTTTTTCCCAGGACAGTTCCGCAGCCCGCTTGAGTCCGCGCGCTCGCAAGTCCGCGCGCAGCCCCGCGTCGGTGATCAGGCGCGTCATGCCGTCGCCGATCTCGTCCAGATTGAGCGGATCCACCGCCACCGCCGCGCCCGCCGCCACTTCATCCAGTGAACTGCCGCGGGACGTCAGCACCGGCGCGCCGCACGCCATCGCTTCGACGACCGGCAGGCCAAAACCTTCGTACAGGGACGGATAGCAGAGCGCGATCGCCTCGTGGTACAGCACTTTCAGCGCATCCACGCTCACGTAGCCCACGGGATGAATGCGGTGCTTGAGCGGACTGGCGTTGAGCGTGCGGGCGATGCCTTCGTCCTTCCAGCCGCGCCCGCCGGCCAGGACCAGATGCACGTCCGGATGCTGCGGCGCGATGTGCTCAAACGCCTCGATCAGCCGCACCAGGTTCTTGCGCGGTTCCAAGGTGCCGACCGCCAGCAGGAAATGCTTCGGCAGGTCAAGGCTCTGGCGTTCGCGGGCGATGGTCAGTTCATCGGGCGGCGTGTTGAAGCGGTCGTCAGCGGCCAACGGCACGGCGATGACGTTCTCCGGCTTGACCGGCAGGATCCGCAGCACGTCCCGCCGCGTCGCCTCAGACGGCGTCAGGATCGCGGCCGCCCCGCGCGCGAGCGTCGGCAACAGGAGGCGCTGCAGCACGCGCTTCTTGAACGTAAACGTTTCTGGATACAGAAAAATCGCCAGATCATGCACCGTCACCACGTACGGGATATTCGGCACATGCGCGGCCAGACTGAGCGGCGCCATGTAGTTGGGAAAGAACGCCGCGTCCGGACGCAGCTTGGCGGTCTGCACCGCCAGCGCGGTCTGCATCCACGCGGCGCGAATCGGCATGCGCGGGCCGATCTTCTGCACGTCGATGTCGGCGAATTCGCTGAAATCCTTGTTCGTCGCGAAGATCAGCTCGTCCTGGCCGTGCGCGAGCCATGACCGCAGCACGTGCTCCGTGTAGAGGCCAACGCCCGTGCGACCGGGGCACCATGTCGTCACGTCGACGAGGATCCTCACGCGGACTCCGCGGCGAAGGGTACGTTTTCCGCGAGGAAGTGGATGATGGGCGCGAAGACTTCCTCGGGCGCGCGCGGGCCAGTGACCATGTCCATGTGGCCGTAGTCGGCAACATAGCCTTCCGACTTGGCCAGCAGCACGTACTTCTTGGGCCCGCCCCAGGCTTCAAAGGCGGCGTGCAGGGACTTGGGCGTGCCCAGCCGATCCGCACCGCCGACCATGAACAGCGCCGGAACCGTCACTTCCTTCAGCCGCGGCAGCACGGGCTCGTGGTCCATGCGCACTTTGCCGTCGATCGCCGCCCATTGCACCATGTTCATCGCCAGCGGACCGGGAATGTCAGCGGTCGCGTCGACCATGAAGGTGTGCAGCAACCCGGGCAGGCAGTTGTCCGGGTTGACGAAGAGGTGCTGGACCGGCGACCGGATAATCTCGGCGACAAACGCGAAGAGGCCATTGAAGAAGCGCGACGGCACGACCGGCTTCCAGAACTGACCGATCAGGGCGGCAAACCGCGTGCCCGGGAGCACGGCGCCGACGAAGCCCGGCGAGCCCATGATGACGACCCGGCGGATGTGTTCCAATGGCACGGTGTGGCCGATGCTGGCGTAGGCGAGCATGCCGCCCATGGAGAAGCCGAGATAGTCGATCTGCTGGGCGCCGGTGTTGGCGCGCACCATCTTGACGGCCTCCGGGATGTCGTGGTGCGCGAGGTTGGCGAAGTCGATGCGGTGGCGCTCGCGTGCAGTCAGGTCCCAGCGGCCGGATCGCAGCGTCAGGAGCCACACGTCGCGGCCGGTGTCGCGCATGGTGCGCGCTATCGAGACGTCCGTGCGCGGATCGAGGTTGCGGTGGTTGATGGCGATGCCGTGCACCATCATGACCGGCGGCAAATCAGACGGCGTCGTCGGCTTGAGTCGGCGCAGCTCGCACCAACTGCCGTCGGGCAGCGGCACGCGGTGCTCTTCGTCGTACGCAATCGGCGTGCTCAGCTTGCGGCGCCAGAACGCCACGTGCGCCCACGTCGCCAGCAGCAACGCCGCGAGCGCGCCCAGGGAATACAACAACGGCGTACACGCACAACTTGCAGCTTCCGTCACCCGAGCCCCCACGCGCCGGATCGCGGCCGCTTGGCGACGAGCAGCACTTCGTCATACAACTCTTCGTATTGCGCGGCGATCAGCTTGATGTCATGGCGTTTCTGCACATGGCGCTGCCCGGCGTCGGCCAATTGTTGGCGGCGCTCATCGCTGCGCACCAGCTCAGACACGGCGACAGCCAGCGCCACCGGATTCATCGGCGGCACGCCCATCACCACGCCGGCTTGCACCAGTTCAGTCAGCGGCGCCTTCTGCGCGACCACAGTCGCCAGGCCTTCTGCCATGCCTTCCAGCAGGACCATCGGCAGATCCATCTTCTCGTGATGGCTGTCCGCCGGGAATACCTGCACGGCGGCAATGGCGAAAATCTCACGCAGGCTGGAGACTTCATTCAAGAAAGTGACGCGGTGGGCGATGCCGTCCGCCGAAATCGCTTCCTTGATGCGCGCTTCTTCCTCGCGGTCCTCGTCGTTGCGAATCCGGCACGCCAGGACAAAATGGCAATCCGTCTGACGCAGGATGCGTGGCATCGCTGCGGCAAACGTGCGCGCGGCGTTGGAGTGGCGGTAGTCGCCTGCGTACATCACCACGGGTTCATCCAGCGGAATACGGTACTTGCGGCGGATGCCGGCCTTCTCGCCATCGGGAATCGGCGGGTGCAGCGCGATCCCCGGCGGAATCCACAGCGTGTTCTGCACGCCCTCCGCAATCAGCCGGTGCTGGGTCTCTTGCGTCAGGCACACGACCGGCGAACCGGCCAGCGCCTGCTTGATGGCAACCGTCGTCCGCGGCGCGCGCACCAGCGTGTGGATGACGGGCAGCCCGCGCATGCGCGCGGCCGTCCGCACCACATTGGCGACGATGAAGTCTGCGGGCCAGAACAGGTGGGCGATCGCGGTCTCGCGCTGGCCGATCAGCTGGCCAAACAGGCCGAGGCGTTTGCCCAGCGGCGTGTCAGCGGCCATGCGCGGGCCCCAGGCGCCCTCGGTCTCAAGGTTCGGTTCGGCGAGCGTCACGCCTTCATGGGTCAGGACGCAGCCGCGGTAGCGCTGCAGGTTGGCCGCCACGCCGCGCACGAGATTCTTGTCAGATCGCGTCCAAGGCGGCTCCACC
This sequence comes from uncultured Myxococcales bacterium, assembly GCA_903850505.1. Lineage (GTDB taxonomy): Bacteria > Myxococcota_A > UBA9042 > UBA9042 > UBA9042 > CAIYBN01. The sequence goes on from CAINLT010000191.1 coordinate 10,615, forward strand.
GGCCCCGACAGGTACAGCACACGGCGGCCCGGCGGAATCATGGGTTCACCCGTTTGAACAACGGCACGCGTTCCAGCGCCCGCAGATCGAGCTCCGCAACCACCGCCTGCGCCGGCTGATCCAGCTCGATCCGCACGCGCGGATGCAGCGCCGCGACGAAGCCGATGGTTTCACCGGTCGACGTCACCAAGTCAAAGCCCAGCTTGCTGCGCCATGACGGTTGGCCATCAGGCGCGCCGAGGCTCGCCTCCGGACCGGTCGCCTGCAGCGTCAGCGCGTCCCGGCCCAGCCACTTCATGAGGTGGGAAAGTGCCGCGATCATCTGCTGCAGCAGCCGATGCGTCACTTCTGGCGCCGGAAACACCAGCTTGGAGCCTTCCGCTCCGCCGCCCAGGCGCTCGGCAAACACGAGTCCCAGGCGAATCGGCTGCAGCGGCAGCGGCTTGGTGCCCGCCCGCGCGTCCAGCACGCCGCGCAGCATCTCGCCTTCCATGCCCGCCGTGTACGCCGCCACTTCCGCTTCCGTGCCGTTCACCAGCACCGGCGGCAGCCCGGGATCGTCGCTCTTTTCGGGCACAAACACGCGGCCAATCTCAAAGACGCCGATGTTGAGGCCCTTGCGCGCCGGCTGGCCGTCGTCGCCTTGCACGAGGCCCTTTTCCGCGACCGCCAACAGATTGGGCAGCAGGTTGCGGCGCATATGCGTGTGCTGCGACGAGATGGGATTGCGCACCGCCACACGCGGCGCGCCATCGGGCTCGCTGAGCAGCAGGCGCTTGCGCGTGTCCTCGTCGTCAAAGCCGTACAGCACTTGCTCGGTCAGCCCCGCGTGCACAAGCGTATTGCGGACTTGCCGTTCCAGCAGCTTGAGCGGCGGCGTGTGCGGCGGGCGCGCGGCGACTTTGGGCGCTTCGCTGCGGATGTTGTCATAGCCGTAGTGGCGGCCCAGCTCTTCGACCAGATCCTCGGCGATCTTGATGTCCTTGGTCGCGCGGAAGCTCGGAATCGTCACGGCCAGCGCGTCGCCGGAGCGCGCCACGGCGAATTCCAGCTGCGTCAGGCAGGCATCCAGCCACGCGTCGGACAGCTCAGCGACCGTCACGCCCAGCCGCTCGCGCAGGTACGTGCCCGTCGTGCGGATGATGGACAGCGGCTTCGCCTCCGCGGTGAACGGACCCATGTCCGCCAGCTGACTGACGATTTGCGCCTGCGGTTGCCAGGCTTGGCACAGCTTGAGGAATCGCCGCGCCGCGACTTCCGCCATCACCGGGTCCAGCGCCTTCTCAAAGCGCGCCGAGCTCTCCGACCGCATTCCCAGGCGCATCGCCGTTCGGCGAATCGTCGGCGCGTCAAAGTTGGCGGCTTCCAGCACGACTTCGGTCGTGTCCGGGCGAATCTCAGAGTCCGCGCCGCCCATGATGCCGGCCAGCGCGATTGGCCCTTCGGCGTCGCAAATCACGCAGTCGTGCGCTTGGAGCTGCCGCAGTTGGCCGTCCAGCGTCGTGAGCGTCTCGTGCGCATGGGCCCGCCGCACTGTGATGGCGTTGCCGCGCAGGGAGCGGGCGTCAAACGCGTGCAGCGGATTGCCGGTTTCCAGCATCACGAGGTTCGTCGCGTCGACAAGGTTGGAGATCGGCCGCGTGCCGAGGCGCCGCAGCAGCAATCGCGCATTCACCGGCGCTGGCGCCACCGCCACGTTCGTCAGCCGCGCGCAGGTGTAGCGCGGGCACGCCTCGGGCGCGTCGACCCGAATCGCCAGCGGCATCGCCGTGCCCAGCTTCAGCTCGAGGTCAAACGGCCGCAGCGGCTTGTCCAGCATCGCCGCCACTTCACGCGCCACGCCATAGAGGCCCCACAGATCCGGCCGGTGCGTAATCGCCTTGTTGTCGACGTCGTACAGCACGTCTTCCAGCTCGATCGCCAGATGCAGCGGCGTGCCCGCCGGCGCCGTGCAGCCATCGAGCGAGAGCAATCCGGCGTTTTCATCGGACAGACCGAGGTCTTTTTCCGACGCCAACATGCCCGGGCTCGCCACGCCGCGCACTTCACCGTCGCGCACCGTGATACCCGACGGCAGCGTCACGCCCGGCGGCACAAACGGCACGCGCAGGCCAACGCGCAGATCCGGCGCGCCGCAGACGACTTGCACCGTCCGCCCGCCCAAATCGACCGTCGCCAGCCGCAGCTTGTCGGCGTTGGGATGTGGCGCCATCGCCAGCACGTCCGCCACCAGCACGTCGCGCAGGCCAAAGCCCCATTGCACCACGTCGTCGATTTCCGCGACCGTCGTTGTGAATTTCTCGGCGAATTGCAGCGGGTCCACGCCCTGCGTATCGACGAACTGCGACAACCATCGCCAGGAGACCAGCACGGGCAACCCCTAAAATTGACTCAAAAAGCGCAGATCGCCGCCCATCAACAGCCGCACGTCCGGCACGCCGTAGCGCATCATCACCAAGCGCGACAGGCCGAGGCCAAAGGCCCAGCCCTGCCATTCGTCTGGATCCAGACCGCCCGCGCGCAGCACATTCGGATGCACGAGGCCACACGGCAGCAATTCCAGCCAACCGCGGCGCTTGCACGCCGAGCAGCCTGCGCCGGCACACACCTGGCAGCGAATATCCAGCTCAAAACCGGGCTCCACGAACGGGAAATAGCCAGGCCGCAGGCGGATTTCCACCTCGCGCTGGAGGATCGCGGAGAGCAGCGTGCGCATCGAGTCCAGCAAGTGGCCGACCGTGACCTTGCGGTCAATCATCAGCCCTTCCACTTGGTGGAACGTGTGCTCGTGGCTCGCGTCCGTCGATTCGTAGCGGAACACTTTGCCCGGGAAGATCGCGCGGAACGGCGCCTTGAACTCATGCATCGCCCGCACCTGCCCGGACGACGTGTGCGTGCGCAACAGGTGGCCGCTTTCCAGCCAAAACGTGTCCTGCATCTCGCGCGCCGGATGCCAGCCGGGAATGTTGAGCGCTTCGAAATTATCGAATTCACTCTCGATTTCCGGATAGTCCAGCACGTGGAAGCCCATCGAGGTGAAGATCGCCTCGATGTCAGCCTGCACGGTGCTCAGCGGATGCGGGTGCCCCACGCGCAGCGGCAGCGCGGCTTGCGTCGGGTCGAACGACGTGTCGTTCAGCTCCGCAGCAATCAGCGTCTCCACGAGCGCTTGGCGGCGGACCTCGATGGCCGCGGCCACGGTCGCCTGCAGCGCGTTGACGGCCTGGCCAAAGCCCTTGCGATCCTGCGGCAGAATCTGCGGAATCCGCTTCATCAGCGCCGGGATCTCGCCCTGCTTGCCCAGCGCCTGCACTTCCAGCGAGCGCAACGCTTCCAGCGACTCAGCCGCGTTCACTTCCGCTTGCCAGCGGCCCGCGCCTGCATCGATTTCAATTTGCCAATCAGGCAGTTCGCTCATGACGGTCGGCTGCCTTTATTCGACGCGCTTCATCACGTGGTAGCCAAAGCTCGTCTCCACGATGTCGATCTGGCCCTTGCCCAGCGACAGCCCGAGCTGCTTGAACGGCGGCACGAGCTGCGCGTTCGCGTCCACGGGGTACGTGCCGGGGCCGGGATCCTTGCTGTTGGCTTTCATGAGGACGCCAAAATCCGCGCCCTTCTTGCGAGCCAAATGCGCGATCTCAATCGCTTTTTTCTTGGCCTCTTCCTTGGTCAACGTCACGTTTTCGCCCGGCAGCGAGCCCTGGAAGCCGATGAGGATGTGGCTGACGGTCGTCTTGGTCGGCTTCGGGTTTTGGTCGGTCGGGCACGCCGCGGGATCCTCGCCCGGCAGCGGGCACGCGTCCGTCAGCACCTTGACCAGCGGCTTCTCCGGCGCCTTGAAGTCGAACGGCACACGCTTCATCACGTGGTAGCCAAAGCGCGTCGCCACGATGTCGACCTGGCCCACGCCGAGCGACAGCGCCAGCGCGGTGAACTGCGGCACGTAGCGGCCGCGCATCGGCGGCGTCAAGTCGTACACGCCGGGGCCGTTATCGTCGGAATGCTTCCAGACCAGCCCGATGAAGTCGTTGCCCGGCTTGCGCGCCTCGTGGGCGATTTCCTTGGCCAGCTTGAGCGCTTCTTCCTTGGTGCGCTTGGTCGCCTTGCCCGGCAGCGAGCCTTCCCAGCCGACCAGCACGTGCGCGACCTTGATGTTGTCGTCCACCGTCGCGGGCTTGGCCGGACACGCCGCGGCGTCTTCACCGGGCATCGGGCAGGCATCGGTCAGGACCTTCTCCGGCGCGGCCGGGGCCGGCGCAGCGGTCGGCGAAACGGGAGCGGGCGGCGGCACCGGCTTGGGCGGCTCAGGCGCGGGCGCAGGCGCAGGCGGCGGTGGCGCGGGCGGCGGCGTCTGTGCGGGCTTTTGACAGGCCGTCGCAAACAGTGCGCAACAGGCGAAAGGAATGAGCTTTTTGCCAAACATCGGGTCCTCATCAGGCAGAGCGGTGAACGCACGGCCAAGGCGTGCGGAGGCCGGATTGTGCGCTGCAACGGCGCGTTCGGCAAGGCACGGAAAACGGCAGTCGTGGACGGGTTTGAACGGGTACCGGACCGCGTGCGTCTGTCGCTTGCGTGCGACGAAACGCTCAATCCCGCGGCGGCGCGCTCCAGCGGGCAATGTGGCACCCGGACGTGATGTCCTGGCCCGGCAGCCACAGCGCGGCGTAGGAGCCGTCCAGGCCTTGCTGCAGCTTGAGCGGATCGACCGCGGCGATGTAGACCTGCGGCTCCGCCGGCGCGCCCGTGTGCAAAAATCCATAGTTGCGACGCGAGGAAAACGCCAGCCAGTAGTACTGCCCGACAAGGTTGCCAAAAGTCGGCCAGGAATTCGTCAGCGGGTCGGTCGATTGGTTGGCGTTGTCCAAGCGGATGGCCTGACCGCCGCCAGCGTTGATCATCCAGACTTCGGCGTTGCAGTTGTCGTAGGTCGACGCGCCGCTGCCGCTGCCCGGACCGCCGCCGCTGGTGCTGGCGGGGCACGCGGGACCAGCCGGGTCGGCGCGGTTGTACACGACGTAGCCGCCGTCGGGCGTGTAGGCGGGGTAGTAGTGGAAGATGCCCGGCTCGTCGGCGCCGGCGATTGGCGCGGCGACGCCGCCCTTGCCGATGTCTGCGCCGTCGCCGAACGGCACCTTGTAGAGCGCGGTGGGCACGCTGCCCTGGAAGCCGCTGCCGACGTCGGTCGCCGACGCGTAAACGATGTCCTCGCCGTTGGGCGACCACGTCGGAAACGCTTGCTGGCCGAGGTCGCCGCTTTGCACCATCAGGTACGAGGCGCCGGTCAGCAGGTTCACGGAGCGCAGCTTGCCGCCCTGGGGCACGACCAACCACTTCGTTTGCGTCGTGAAATAGGACGGCGAAAACGCCGCGGCAATCGTGAACGAGCCGCCCAACAGCGACGCCGCTTTGGGGCTGAGCCACGTCGGCGGCGTCCCGCTCTTGCCGGTGACGAGCGACATGCCCATGGAGCCGCCGAAGCCGCCGCCGCTCAGGTCGAAGAACTTGCTGACCGCGACCGTGGAGCCGTCCGGGCTGATGCTGTGGCAGCCCGCGCAGCCCATCATGCCGCCCATGCCGGGAATGGAGGTCGGCGTGAGCGAGCCCTGCGGCAGCACGCGCACCGTCGCCAGCGTGGTGTTCCAGTAGTAAATCGCGCCGCCAACCTTCTGATTTGTCACGTGAAAGGTGATCGGCGCCGAGGAGCGCATCGTGCCGACGAGCTGCTCGTTCGCGATGTCCGCCGCCAGCACGCGCACGGTCCAGTCCTGATGGTCCGGGTGCTTGAACAGCTCCGCCCAGATGCCGTCCGGGATCGTGACGGCATAGCCCTGGCCGACATCGAATTTCGCCGGATCGCCGATCACGTCGACCTCCGCCTCGTCGGTCGCGAAACGCACGACGAACAGGGTCGGCAGCGTGCCGGTGTACGTCCACTGCGCGGTAATCGGCGCAAAATCGCGTGGCGCCATCGCGTTGTCTGGCGGATAAACCAGCGTCAAGTCAGCGGAAAGTTGGGCATTTTGGCCAACCGTCGCTGCAGCGCCGGTCGGATCGGTGGCGTTGTCAACGTTGGTGATGTACGTCACGTCCATCGGCGGGCCGACGTCCGGCGCGATGTCCGGTGCGGCGATGTCAGGCGCCACATCGCTGGTTTCCACGGCAGCGTCCGTCGCAGTCACCGCCGGCACGTCAGCTATCGCATTGGAATCACTGCTGATCGCGTCCGCTGGCGCCACGCCGAGCTTGGGCGAACTGCACGCGGCCAGCCACGCCGCAACGGCGATCCACCACACTTTTTGCGCGTTCTGTCTCATCGCGGACCTCAATCCAATGCCGTTAGCGCGCGGCGAACGCGGCGATCGCCGCACTCACTTCTGCCGGTTTTTCCTGCTGCAGCCAGTGGCCCGCGTCGGCGAACACCTGCGATTCAAAGGGCGCGTCGACCACCGTCCGACAGGCCTCCATCAGCTCCAGACCCAGCGCCGGATCGTGCGCGCCCCACAGCACGAGCGTGGGCGCGGTCACGGGCGCGCGCAGAGCATCCAACTGCCCAAGAACACTTGGTAATGCCCGATAGTATGCCAGCGCCCGCGGCAAGACGCGCGGGTCGGCCATCGCTTCGACATAGTGGCCGATCTCGTCCCGCGGAAAGA
>CAINLT010000192.1 GCA_903850505.1 uncultured Myxococcales bacterium
GAAAGCTGACCGCCGTGCCGATGTAGGTGGGGAGCAGCTGGATGTGGTTGCGACGCGTATTCATGGGGTCCTCCGGGGTTCTGTGGGCTCCGTTTCTTTGGGAGCTGCTTGTAGGAGTAAGCAAGGACCGTGCCAACTTTCGTTATGCTGTAAATACAGGATGTTGGATGCGTTTCGCGCAAGTCGGCTGTCGGGTGTTGTCGTCCGAATCCGCCGACAACGGCCGGTCAAGGCAGCGATTCACGCGCTGAATCAGCAGGTTGTCTGGGTTTCCGGATAGCTGGACGGCGTGTCGCGAGACACCGACACCCGCGCCCCGCCGCCGCGACGTCTGGCCAAAATCCCGCTGCCCGTGCTACACGCCCTGCGGGAGGCCACGATGAAGCGCGTCATCTCCGCGGACCACATCCTGCAAGCGCACGCGGACGGCCAGACCCGGCTGGAAGCGCCGCGTGGCCAGACGATTGTGACGCCGGCCGCTTGGTCCACAGCGAGCGAGCTCGGCGTGGCGATTGATCAGGACGCCCAAGAAGACCCGCCGTTGCCTGTGGCGCGCGCGCCCGATCCGGGGACGTGCGAGCGCGTGGTTGACGCATCGGGCGTCGTGCTCGTGCGCGGTGGTTCGATTCGGCTGGGGCGCTTTGACGGCGCAGGGCCGGACCGCGACATTGGCCTCACGGACGTCATCACGGCGCGTGACGGGTCGCCGATGACGGCGGGCGTGATGAGCTGGCATCGCAAGGACTCGTTTCCGTGGTCGCTGGACTACGACGAGGTCGATCTGGTGCTGGAAGGCGTCCTGCAAATCCACATCGGCGGCCGCGTGCTGGAAGGCCGAGCGGGCGACGTGTTCCACATTCCCAAGGGCAGCAGCATCCTGTTTGGCACGCCCAGCCGGACGCGCGTCTTCTACGTGACCTACCCCGCCGATTGGGCCGCCGCGTCAGCCGGGATGCCCGGACGACCCACCGCGTGACGACCGAGGCATCGCCGCCTGCGTGGCGTACCGTCCGTCAACTCGCGCGCGCGCTTGCGGCCTGTCTGGTGGTCGCCTGCCAGCGGCCGACTGCCTCGCCCCCGCGCGCGCGCGTAGTGCCAGATGCGCACGTCATTGCGGCTCAGCCTGAAACGCCCGCGCCGCCGCCGATTGCGGGTCCGCGCCAGCCTTTTGGCGCGCATCGCCAAGTCTACACGCCGGGCGCGCACTTGCCGGGCGTCGGTCCAGCCGCGCTCGATGCCGCGACGGCTGCCTTCTACGACAAGTGGGTCGCCCTTTACCTCGTGGCCGCGTGTGAACCGGGACAGCTTGTCGTTTCGGCCAATGCCGGCAAGGCGGTACCCATCAATCCCAGCGGGCAGGCGCGTGGCACGCTGACGACGTCCGAGGCGCATGGCTACGGCATGATCATCGTCGCGCTCATGGCTGGACACGACCCGCGCGCGCAGGAACGGTTTGACGGTCTCTATCGCTATTACCGGGCGCATCCGGCCGACGATGCGCCGCATTTGATGGCCTGGAATCAGGTGGCCGGCTGCAAGGACGCGCCGGGCGACGCGGGATCGGCGACGGACGGCGACCTGGACATCGCGTTCGCACTTCTGCTGGCGGACGCGCAGTGGCGCAGTGCGGGCCCGATCGACTACCGCGGCGCGGCGTTGGCGCTGCTGAGCGAAGCGCTGCGTCTGGATGTGCTGGACGGCAGCGATGTGCCTTCCCTGGGCTCGGACGCCCGCGAGATGGAGCCGCGCTACCAACACGGCACGCGGACTTCCGACTTCATGCCCGATCATTTTCGCGCGTTTGCCCGCGCCTCGGGCGATCCGCGGTGGCAGCGCGTCGCGGATGCCAGCCTGGATCTGGCGGCGCAGGTCCAGCGCGCGTTCAGTCCGGTTGGCCTTCTCCCCGATTTCATCGTGCAAACCCAGACCGCGCGGCCGCGTCCGGCGCCGCCGCACTACCTGGAAGGGCAGCATGACGGTCAGTACGCCTGGAATGCCTGCCGCGTGCCGTGGCGCATGGCGACCGATTGGCTGGTGACGGGCGACGCGCGGTCGCTGGCGATCGCTCAGCGGCTCACCGCGTTCTTTGCCCGGCACACGCACGGTCAGCCGAACGCGATTGGCGAAGGCATCGCGCTGGACGGCCGGCCGCTGCCCAACGCCGATGGCGAGAGCCTCGCGTTCCTGGCGCCGTTGACCGTGGCCGCGCTGCTGCCCGGCGCGGATCAGGCCTGGCTGGACGCGCTGTGGACGGAGCTGGCGAATCGTCCGATGGATGCCGATGACTACTATGGCAACACATTGCGCATGCTGGCGATGCTCGTCGTGAGCGGCAACTGGCTGGCGCCGTAACGCAGCCGGTCAATCCCGCGTCGTCGCCGTCGCCTTGCGCTCCAGCTTGCCCCAGCCGTGCATCGCACCGCGCAGCGCCGCGACAACGGAGCGGACCATCACGTAGTACATGACCTGCCGGTAGCAGAAACGCTGCAGAAACAGCCAGATGAGCAGGCGCCACTGTTCGCGTCGCTCCAGGGCAAAAGCGAACGCCGCGGCCAGCCAATCCAGCGTCAGGAACAGGGCGTAGTACAGCAACACCGTGCCCAGGTTGGCGAAACCCTGCTCGCCCGGATGCTCGAACCGCTCCAGCGCCACCGTGACGAGCGACCAGACCAGCATCAGGTCCATGATCGGCGAAATGAGCGGGAAAAAGACCTGGAACACCAGCACGTTGGGCATCGCGATGAGCCCGAGCGCACCGTACCGCGGCCGGAACATCACATCGCGGTGCTTCCACAGGCACTGCAGCGTGCCAAAGGACCAGCGAAACCGCTGCTTGGCCAGCGTCCCCACTGTGTCTGGCGCCTCCGTCCAGGCGATCGCATCTTCCTCATAGCTGACCTTCCAGCCCGCGCGCAGGACGCGAATCGTCAGGTCCTGGTCCTCCGCCAGCGTTTCGTCGCTGAAGCCGCCGAGCTTCTCCACGACCGTCTTGCGCCACGCGCCCACCGCGCCCGGCACGACCGTGATGCAATCCAGGAGCGCAAACGCCCGGCGGTCGAGGTTCTGCGCCGTGATGTATTCCAGCGCCTGCCACGACGTGATCAGGTTGATGCGGTTGCCCACCTTGGCGTTGCCCGCCACCGCACCGACCTTCGGATCCGCCAGATGCCGCACCAGCAGGCCAATCGTGTTGGGCATGAACAGCGTGTCGGCATCCAGCGCCACCACCACTTCGCCGTTGGCATGCGTCAGGCCAAAATTGAGCGCGTTGGCCTTGCCGCCGTTTTCCTTGCGGAAGATGCGCACGCGCGGATCGTCGCCAAAACGCTCGCGCGCCACTTCACTGGTGCGATCCGCTGAGCCGTCGTCAATCACGAGAATTTCCAGCCGCGGATAGTCGGACTTCAGCAGGCTCTCGATCGTCTGGTTGATGACCTTTTCTTCGTTGTAAGCCGGCACCAGGATCGACGCGAGGAATGGCGCTTCCTCTCCTGGCGGGACCGCCGGCCGCTTGCGCGTCCGCCACCACTGCACAAGCGCCAGCGCGCCGATGAACACGATGCGCAGCACACCCAGCACGATGCCGATGAGGAACAGCCAGTGGAGGAGCCACGACCCGGTCGACAGCACGGTCACCGTCAGCGCGTCCGCTTGCTCGACAAAACTGTGTGGCGGCGTGGGCGGCATCGCCTCGTCGCGCGTCAAGCCAGCCAGCTGGGAAACGGTCACGAACGTCTGGCCTTGCGCCTGCAGTTGCGCGACAAGCAGCGGCAGTGCCGTCACCGTCTGCGACCGATCACCGCCGCTGTCGTGCAGCAACACAATCTGCCCGCGCACGTCCGCGTTCGGGTTCATCACGCCGCTGACGACGTTCTTGACGATGGCCTCGACGCCCGGCGTCGCCCAGTCCTCGCCGTCCACGCGCAGGCCAATCGTCAAATAGCCGAGCTTCTTCGCGGCGACGATGGGCTCCACTTCCGCGGGAATCGTCGGCTCGGCGTCGCCAAAATACGGCGGACGGAACAGGCGCGTGGAACGGCCCGTCAGCGACTCCACCAGGCGCTGCGTCGCGTTCAGCTCCACGTTGGCCAATAGCACCGGCACTTCCGCGAGGTTCGGGTGCGTAAACGTGTGGTTGCCGATGTCGTGGCCCTCGGCGACGATGCGCCGCACCAGCTCGGGATTGGCCAGCGCGTTCTCGCCAATGATGAAGAACGTCGCGTGAATTCCCAGCTGCTTGAGCTGGTCGAGGATCAACGGCGTCCAGACCGGATCGGGGCCGTCGTCAAACGTCAGCGCGACCTTGCCCGGCGCGAGACCCGAGCGGCGAATCACGAACGACGAGGGCAGCGCGACGTAGCGCTCGTCCGCGACCACGGTCCCGCTCGCGCTCAGGTCCAGCGCGCGCGTGCCTGGCTGCGGCTGCGCGACGACGTCGAGAATCTCGCCCGCGCCCTCAAAATCGACGTCGTAGCCAAAAGTAATGGTGCGCAGCGCGTCGGTCTGCCATTGCGCGGGCGGCGTCCCGAGGAGGGACCACAGCGACGGATCTTCTGACCCCAGCCGCCAGATGGCGAACGCCGGCACGCCCGCCGCAGTCGCCATACGCATCTGGTTGAACGCCGTGATGGCGTCCAGGAACCACACGTCGTGGCGCACGCCATCGGCGGCGGCAAACGCGAAATGCGGATTCAGCGTCGCCGGATCCAGCGCGATGGGCGTTTGCGCATCGCGCGCCGCCAAGATAGCCGCCTGGAATGTCAGGTCCGTCGCCTCCTGGCCGGTGACAAAATCGTAGCCGTAGGCGCCAATGCACACGACGACTTTCTCCGCGGGAATTTCCGCCAGGCGCTTGGCCAGCGTCGCCTCAAACCACGGCTGTCCGGCGATGCTGCCGGCCTCGCTCGTCGACCAATGCTCGTCGTAAGCCATCAGGAACAGCTGGTCGTTGGCCTGCGCGTACGCCGGGAAATTCCACTCCGGGTCGTCAAACGGCACCGCCTGCGCGACATGCCAGCCGTGCGGGGCAAAAGCTGCGTGCAGCTCCTGAACAAACAGCAGCAAATTGGCGTGCGTTTCCTGCGGCACTGTCTCCAAATCCAGCACCACGCCGGCAAAGCCATGCTTTCCGACAAATGCGACGAGCGCGTCCACCAGCCGCTTGCGACTCGGCGCGTCCTGAACGGCGTGGGTCAGGGCAGGCGCGTCCCACACGCCACCTTTGGAGTTGTGCAACATCGGCAGGATCGGCAGCTGCGGCCGCGCGCGCCGGATCA
>CAINLT010000193.1 GCA_903850505.1 uncultured Myxococcales bacterium
CCAGCGGCTTTCGCGCCATCTCCCGCACCGCCGCCCAGCGCCTCATGGTCTTCAACGACTATACCTACACGCTGGAGACCATCATCCAGGCCGGCCAGAAGAACATGGCCATCACGTCCGTGCCCATCCGCGTCAACCCGGACTTGCGGCCGTCGCGGCTCGTGCGCAGCATCAGCTCGTACGTCAAGATCGGCATGGTCACCATCATCCGCATCTTTGTGATCTACCGGCCATTTCGCTTTTTCGGCACGATTGGCGCGATCCTGTTCGGCGCGGGTTTCCTCATCGGCTTGCGGTTTCTCGCCGCCTATCTCGGCGGCCATGGCAACGGCCACATCCAGTCCTTGATTCTCGCGAGCGTGCTGCTCAGCATGGGCTTCCAGACGTTCCTCGTGGCGTTCATGGCCGACCTGCTCGCGGCCAATCGCACGCTGCTGGAGGACTTGCGGTTCCGCCAACAGCACACGGAAGAGCAGCTTGCGCAGTTGCGCACCGCACGGCAGCCCGATGACCGCGTATAGGTTCGCTCCCAGCTGTTGGATGGGCCGATGACCGCGCCGCAACGTCGGCCGTGGCTCAAGCCCGCGCTGCACGCCGCCGGGTTCCTCGCCGGGCTCCTCGCCATCGCGTTTGTGGTCATGCGGCTGCGCGACTACAGCGGTCAGATTGACCTCGCACGGCTGTCGACAGGCACGCTCGTCTCGCTCGGCGCGCTCGCGGTCGTCTCGGGGCTGGCCAACGTCTTCCTGGGGCTCGCGTGGTGGCGGCTCCTGCGCATGGTCGACCTTCACGTGAAGCCGCTGTGGGCGATCCGCGCGCACGGCGTGTCCCAGTTGGCGCGCTACGTGCCGGGCAATGTGCTCCAGTTCGCCGGGCGGCAAGCGATTGGTCTGGCGGCTGGGCTGCCGGGCGTCCCACTCGCCCGTTCGGTGCTGTGGGAGCTCGCGGTGCTGGCGGTGACGGGCGGCCTCTACGCGCTGGTGGCCGCGCCGTTGTTGGTGCCGGCGGTGCCGTCGCTCATCGCGCTTCCGGCGTTTCTCGCGGCGCTGTGGCTGGCGCGCTGGCGGTTTGGCCTGCCGCTGATGCAGGCGCTGCTCGCCGATGTCGGCCTGCTCACGCTCAATGGCACTGTCTTCGTCGGCGTCCTCGCGCTCGTGCAGCATCAGCCGTTTGATTGGCAGTCGGCCCCGCTCATTGGCGGTGCGTTCGTGCTGGCGTGGCTCATCGGCTTGGTGACGCCAGGCGCGCCCGCGGGAGGCGGCATCCGCGAGGCTGTGCTGCTGTTCCTGCTTGGCCATCGGTACGCGCCGGGGGATTTGTTGCTCGCCATCGTGCTCGGGCGGTCGGTCAACATCGTCGGCGACGTCGGCTACTTCCTGCTGGCCAGCCTCCTGCCCAAGATGGAGCCGCGCGATGCCGCCGTCTGACTTGCCGCGCCGCGCGCGCGATGCCGCTCTCTGCCTCGGCCTCTTCGCCCTCGTGCTCGGCGTCCACACCGCGCTGCCGTTCGTCGCCATCCCTACGCTCGGCCAAGCGCTCTGGATTACCGGCTTTGGCACGTCGTTCATCGATGGCGGCGTCTTCAACCTCTACGCCCACAATTTCGGCTGCCCCCTGCCGGCGCCCATCGTCTTTGGCCTGCCGGGCGCGTGGCCTGCGGGCCTCCTGATTGGCGCAGGACTGCACCCGGGTGACGCCTACGCGCTCGTCATCTGCCTCTGGCTGGCGGTCGCGTTTGCCGGCGCGATGCGCGTCGGTCGTCTGCTCGGATTGACGTTGCCAACCGCCGCGCTCGGTGCCGCCCTGTGGCTGACGCTGCCGATCGTCTGGAATCATGCGCACTACTCGATGCTGTCGATGGGCTTCGCGCTGCTGCCCGCGTACCTCGCGGCGCCCCTTGCGCTCGTCCGCCAGCCGCCGGTCCACCGTCGGGCCTGGCTGCTGTTGATCACCCAGTATGCGCTGACGTGTCTCGTCGCGATGTTCATGGACGGCTACACGTTCATGCTTTTCGCCGTCGCATCGACCTTGCTGCTGGCGTGGACGGCATGGACGGAGCCTGCCGCGCGCCGCCTGCTCCTGCGCGTTGGCCTGCCGCTGCACGTGGTTTGCCTGGCGCTGGCCGGGCGGATGTACACGGTCTACGTTGGCCGCTCGGAGTTCCACGTGGACCCGATCGAGGCTTTTCGCGGCTGGGGTCTGGACCTGCGGTTCCTGCTGGTTCCGACGCAGGGCACGCACTGGCTCTTTGACGCCCTGCATCTCAGCGAACCGCGTTCGACGGTGGAGCAGTTCGGCGACGCCTCGGTCTGGCAAACCACCTTCCTGCTGCCGATTGTCCTCCTCGGCGCCTACGCTTTCTGGCGCGCGCGCGGGCGGCTTGCGCTCGTCTGCCTCGCGATGGCGCTGTTCGGCGGCTACATGGCGATGGGGCCGTCGGTCAAATACAAGAGCACGCGGCCGGTTGAGTTGCAGGCGCAGCACGACCCGCTGATGCCGCCGCAGTACGCCGGGATGCGCACCGGCAATTCGCTGCTGTCCAAACATGTGCCGGGTTTCAAGAACATGCGCGCCAGCTACCGCTGGATGGGGCTGTGCGCGCTGGGGTTCTGGCTCCTGGTGCTGCTGTGGCTGGCCCAGCCCGGGTCGCGTTGGCGATTTGCGGTGATACTTGTCATTTTGCTAGGCAACGTACCGCATCCTGTAGAGAAATGGCAAATGTCTGTCGATTATCGCGACAACCTGCGGCAGCTGGATCGGCAAATCCGCGACGACTTGCGTGGCAGTTTGCATCCGAATGAACGCGTTGCATTCCTGCCATTTGGCAATGACTTCATTGTCAATTACCTCGCGTCACAGCTGCATTTGCGCGCGGCCAACATTGGCGGCGACAAGAACCTGGCGATGGCGCGCGAACATTGGCCGGCGTGGCTGCAGGAATTTGCAATGGGCAAGGTCGACGCGGGCTTTGCGGAGCGGATTGCCGTCAACCTGCGCAAGAACGAAGTTGATGCCGTCGTGGTGCCGTACTTCGACATGCTCTGGGCCGCGCACCATTGGCCGTGCGGCGAGCAGCATCTGGCCAAGTGTCCGCCTGAAATTGCTGCGGATCTCGCGCCTGTCGTGCGGCAACTGGAAGCGCGAACGGACGTGCGCGTTGAACGGCACCCGCTGTACGCAGTGGTGCGCGACGCCTTGCGCCCAAGCCCCTCCAGCCACTAGTCTACGGGACGTGGCGTTTAGCCCCGATGCGGCCTGAGATGACTCCCGTTTCCCGCCGATGCCCGCTCTGCGGCCATGAAACCGATGAGAGCCGCTGTCCCGTCGACGGCATGGCGACGCTCGTTTCCGGGCCAGTGCAGGCGAACCTGGACGCGTTGACGCCCGGGACGTTGGTTGGCGGCAAGTACAAAATCATCAAGCAGATCGGC
>CAINLT010000194.1 GCA_903850505.1 uncultured Myxococcales bacterium
TCGACGATCCAGCCGCGCGCGGTCCAGCATGCCCAGCAGAGCTTCCTGGATCTGGTGGCGAAAGGCCGGCTGGAGCGGCGCGAGGACCCGATCCTGTGGTGCCCGCTATGCGCGACTTCGCTCGCGCAGGCGGACGTGGAGGCGGGCGATGAGCAGAACCGGCCGATGCACGCGGTGCGTTTCCCGGTGGACCCGACGTCGTCCACGACGGTGACTGAAGGCATCATCGAGACGACGCGCCCGGAGCTGGTGACGGCGTGCGTCGCGCTGGCGTGCCATCCGACCGACAAGCGCTACGGCGCGCTCAAGTCGCTGCGTTTTCGCGTGCCGCTGACGGAGCTGCGCGGTCGGAAGGTCGTCGCGGAGGAGGGTGGCGAAGGAACGCCCGCGGTTTCGGCGATCGTGCATGAGCCGAACGGCGAATATCGCTCCGTTCCGCTGATCTTCGACGAGAGCGTTGACCCGGAATTCGGCTCTGGCCTGATGATGGTGTGTACCTTTGGCGACACGGAAGACATCGCGAAGTGGCGCAATCACAAGCTGGAGACGGTGCTCATCCTCGACGCGCAGGGTCGGATGATGACGCCGGATCTGCCGGAGTTGGACGGCAAGCGCGTCCACGTGATGGCCAAAGGCAGCAGCCTCTACAATGAAGCGCGGCTGGCTGCGGTCGAGTTATTGAAAGAACACGGCTATCTGCTGGGCGTGAAGGACAACACGAGCCGGGCGAGCCTGCACGAGCGGTGTTCGACCCCGGTGGAAATCCAGGTCGCGCCGCAGTGGTTCATCCGCGTGCTGGACCTGAAGGAGCCGCTTCTGGCGCGCGGCCGCGAGCTGAATTGGTACCCCGAGTTTATGCGCGAGCGCTACGAGCAGTGGGTGGAAAACCTGCGCTGGGACTGGAACATTTCCCGCCAGCGGTTCTACGGCGTGCCGTTTCCGGTGTGGTTCTGCAACCAGTGCGAGACGCCGAACTATGCGCACATCGACGAGCTGCCGGTTGATCCGCTGATGGCGCCGTGTCCGCGGCCGTGCAGCGCGTGCGGGAGCGCGGATCTGCGGCCGGAGCCGGACGTGATGGACACGTGGATGACGTCCAGCATGACGCCGCTCATCAACGCCAACTGGGCGATGTGGAACGACAAGCCGGGCACGGAACGGCCGATCCAGGACCAGCCGCGACCGGTCATCTACCCGGCCGGCGTGCGCGTGCAGGCCCATGAAATCATTCGCACGTGGCTGTTCTACACGGTGGCCAAGTCGCACTTGCACACGGATTCGCTGCCGTGGAAGGACGTGATGATTTCTGGCTGGGGCTTGGACAAGCAGGGCAAGAAGATGTCCAAGCGGCTCGGCAACTTCGTGGAGCCCAGCGAGATTATTCACAAGTATTCCGCCGACGCGCTCCGTTACTGGGCGGCTGGCGCGTCGCTGGGCAATGACCTGAGGTTCCTGGAGGACGACGTCAAGGGCGGCAAGCGGCTGTTGACCAAGCTGTGGAATTCCACGCGGTTTGCCATCATGTACCTGAACGGTTGGACGCCGGGCGAAGTCGCCGAGACGCCGACCGCCGCGGATCTGGGCATCCGCGCGCGCGTCGTGGAAGCGGCGCTGCAGGCGACGGAAGCTTTTGAGGGCTACGAATACTCCAAGGCCGTGCGCGCCGCCGAGTCGCTCTTCTGGGCGGACTGGTGCGATAACTATTTGGAGATCATCAAGGATCGCTTCAAGGAAGGTACGCGTTTTGCCCCGGGCGAGGTTGAAGCTGCGCGCCAGACCCTGTTGCAGGGCACGTGGACGATTCTGCGGCTGCTGGCGCCGGTCCTGCCGTTCATCACCGAGGAGCTGTACCAGCTGGCCATCAAGCCGTTCTTCCCGGACGCGCCGGTGTCGATTCACATCGCGCAATGGCCAGTGAACGAGGCGAATCAGGCGGACGTGTTCGGCAGCGCGCAGGCGCAGGCGAAGCTGGCCATCGGTCAGTGGCAAACGCTGCTGGCGCTTGTGGCGGCGGTGCGGACGGCGCGGACGGCGCAGAAGATCGGTGGCGGTCGCCCGCTGCTGGCGCTGCACTTGGACGCGACGGTGGACGACCGGGCGACGCTCGACGACGTGCTGAAGGATTGGCTGGCGGCGTCGCGCGCTGAAGAACTGCTCGTCGACAATCGCGGCGGTCTGGATTGGCACGAAGTGGCCGGCACGGCGATGAAGGTGGCCATTGTCCCGGCGCCGCAGGAACCGCAAGCGTAGCGCCAGGCGGCGAGTTGCCGTCCGTCGCTGTGCTGCTAAACTGGTCGCACCGTTTTGCCGCCCCATCGTGCGCGGCCTAGGAGTTTGCATGTCTTCGATGTTTTTCCGCTTTGGTGCCCGTGCCCTCGTCCTCGGCACGGCGCTTGCCGTCACCGCCTGCGGCATTCCCAAAGAGCAGTACGACAAGGATCTGGCAGACCTGAACCTGACGCTGGCCAAGAAGTCGGCGGATGACCTCGGCGCGGCCAGGGCTGCGTGCGATCAGAACCTTGCGGACCGCGACGCGGCCTATGCGACGTCCAAAGCGGATGCGGCGCGCAAAGCGGCTGATGAAGCGGCGACCCTCAAGAAGGCGCTGGACGACTGCACCAACAAGGGCGGCGACAGTGCCAAGAAGTTCGCGCAGTGCACGATCGATCGCGACGAGGCCAAGCAGCGGCTGCAGCGCGTGGAAAGCAGCATCAACAAGGTGCGCGACGCGCTGAGCGCGATGTCCGCGGCGGGCAAGCTGCAGGTCAAGGTGCAGCGTGGCTTCCTCGTGATCGCGCTGCAGGGCGACATCCTGTTTGACACGGGCAAGGCGGACCTGAAGTCTGACGCCAAGCCGGTGCTGCTGGAACTTGCGACGGTGCTGAAGTCGCTGTCGGATCGCAACTTCCAGGTGGCGGGCCACACGGACAACGTCGGCGCGGAAGACCTGAACTGGAATCTCTCCATGCAGCGCGCGCTCACCGTCGTGCGGTTCCTGATGAAGGATGGCGGCGTGGATGGCAAGAACCTGTCGGCGGGCGGCTACGCGATGTACCAGCCGGTCGCGGACAACGGCA
>CAINLT010000195.1 GCA_903850505.1 uncultured Myxococcales bacterium
GCCTGCTTGGCGATGAGGTTGGCCGTCAGCATGAAGATGATCAGCAAAACCAACATGATGTCGACAAGCGGCGTCACGTTGATGTCGGTGATGATGCCGCGCTTGCGCGTTCCGCCGCCTGCCATCACGCCACCCGCTTCTGGTTCAGGGCCAGATCCGCCGCACGCTCGCGCCGCGCCGGTTCTCCCTTGATGTACGCGAGGATGGCGTGGCCGATGCCCGTCGCCGCCGCCGCCGAGGTCTCCACGTGCCGCGCGAACAAGTTGTACATCGCGACCGCCGGCAGCGCGACGAGCAGGCCGATGGCTGTCGCCACGAGGGCTTCCGCGATGCCCGCCATCACGACCGACGCGCCTGCCGCCGTGTTGCCGGCGAGGTCATGGAACGCGCGGATGATGCCGAGCACCGTGCCGAACAGGCCAATGAACGGCGCGTTGTTGCCGAGCGTGCCAAGGAACGCCAGCCCGCGCTCATAGCGCAGGCGCTGCAGCTCAATGGTCGACGCCACGTGCTCCTCGACCGCGTGCGCGCCATCCGCTTCGTTGACCAGGCAGGCGCGCGCGACCTCCGCCTCCATCGACTGCGCATTCTGCAGGTCGACCAGCGCCGCCTGGCACCCGCTCTTGCGCATCGTGTCCAGCGCCTTCTGCACCTGGGAGTGCTGCCGCCGCGACTGGATGAAAAACCAAATCCTTTCCAGCATCACCGCGACGGCCACGAGGCTCAGGCTCAGCAGCAGCCACAGCACCCAGCGCGAGCCGGCACGCAACATGATGTCCAGCAACTGAGCATCGACCGTGTCTGCGTTCTTCGTCGGATCCATCCAGTTCTCCTACAGTCTACCGCGAATGCCAACCGTGGGCAGGACATAGCGAATCGTGGCGCCCGGCACGATCTCTTCGGGGAAGAGCGCGACGTTCGTCAGGTCTACATAGAAGTCGAACAGCCACTTGTTCCATACCGCACGCTTGTCGATGCGCGCGTCGATTCGGAAATAGCCATCCGTTCTTGCAGTGTTGTATCCATACGTGGTCGTTGCCGGCTTGCCGCTCTGGTACTGCATGCGAATGCCGACGTCCCAGTTGCGCGGCAGCGGCAGCCCCGCGACCAGGTTCAGCAGGTGCGTCCGATCGTAGTCGTACGGCGCCCAGTTGGCGTCCTTCTTGCGCTCAGAGAGCGACAACGTATAGGAAATCCAACCGTAAAGCCCAGTCTTGGACTGCCGGCGGATCAGCGTTTCGATGCCATACGACCGCCCGATCT
This sequence comes from uncultured Myxococcales bacterium, assembly GCA_903850505.1. Taxonomy (GTDB): domain Bacteria; phylum Myxococcota_A; class UBA9042; order UBA9042; family UBA9042; genus CAIYBN01. The sequence goes on from CAINLT010000195.1 coordinate 1,264, forward strand.
CTGGCACCGCCAGCCGGTCCAGGACGGCTTGCCCCTGGTTGTCGGCCACCGTCGGCGTCTGATTGAAGATCTGCTGTTGCGCGAGCTTGGTCACGCTCGCCTGGTTGGTCGAGAGGTCGAACACCACGGGATTCATGTCGTTGTAGTAGCCCTCGACATTCACGTTGAACCCGGTGCCCAGCGGCACTTCCAGGCCAACGCTCGTCTGGATCGACTGCAACAGCCCATAACTCAACGGCATCGTGTCGAGGCCCGGCAGAGGCAGGAAGAAGCGTGGCGGCTCGTGGTAGATGCCCGCGCCGGCCTTGATCCAGACCGCGCGATCGTCGTTGGTGGCGCTCGCCTCGCCCGGAAGGTCGCGCGTCATCAGCTTGTAGCGCACGGCAAGCCGTGGATCTGCCGAAGGTTTGGTCACA
>CAINLT010000196.1 GCA_903850505.1 uncultured Myxococcales bacterium
AGTAGCCGTCGCCGTCCTTGTCGCAGCCGGGGTCGACCACGCCGTCGCAGTCATCGTCGACGTTGTCGCAAACTTCTTGCGGCAAGTTCGGATGGATCGCGCCGTTGTTGTCGTTGCAGTCCGCGCCGCCGTGCGGGCACACAGTCGGGATGCCGACAAGCTCCTTGGACGCGTCGCAGTAGCCGTCCAGGTCCTTGTCGCAGTTTTCGTCCGTGCCGGCCGTGCAGTTGTTGTCGATGTTGTCGCAGATTTCCGCCGCGGCGGGATTGACCGTGTCAGCCGCGTCGTTGCAATCGCCGGTCACGGACGCGGTGAAGTTGCCCGACGGGGCGCACTGGCACTTGGAGCTCGCCGTGCCGTAGCCGTCCTTGTCGACGTCCGCGTAGTAAGTCTGGCAAAGCAGCGCGCCGGAGTCGTTTTGCGATCCGTTGCAGTTGTTGTCGATGCCGTCGCCGCAGATTTCGATCTTGCCCGGATTGACGTTGAAGTTTGCGTCGTCGCAGTCGCCGCCGCCGTTCGGGCACGCCGAGGTGCCGGCCGTGATGGTCTTGCCGGTCGCGCAGTAGCCGTCGCCGTCCGCATCGCAGCCGTTGTCGATCACGCCGTCGCAGTCATCGTCGATGCCGTTGCAGGATTCCGCAACGCCCGGGTTGATGAGCGAGTTGTTGTCGGCGCAGTCCGCGGTCTTCTTCGCCTTGTACAGGCTGAGCGCGCTGCAGAAGCACTTGAACGACTTGGTGCCGTAGCCGTCGTTGTCCGCGTCGCTGAAGAAGATGGTGCAGTTGAGGGCGTCCTGGTTGTTCAGGTTGCCGTCGCAGTCGTCGTCATCCGGCGTCAAGCAATCTTCCTGCGCACCGGGATTGATCGCCGGGTTCGTGTCGTTGCAGTCGCCGCCGCCCGCCGGGCAGACCAGCGGCGCGCCGAGGACGATCATGGACGAGTCGCAGAAATGGTCACCGTCGTCGTCGCAGCCTTCATCGACCTGGCCGTTGGAGTTGTTGTCGATGTTGTCGCAGAGTTCCTGACCGGCCGGGTTGATGCTCGGATCGTTGTCGTTGGTGTCGCCCGGGCCGAGCGGGCAGATGCCCGGCGGGGTGCCGCCAGAACCCATGCACGTCACTTGGAGGTCGAGGGTCTTGGCCTGGCCGCTGCAGCCATCGCCGAAGAGCGAAGACGCAACGGTGAGCGTGCAATTGGACTTGCCGAGGCACGCCGTCTTGATCGCTTGCAGCGCGGAACCGCCTGAGCAGGTGCCGGCCTTGTAGGTGCCGCACATGCCGGTCGGGTTGCCGAAGCTGGCGAAGTCAATCGCGGTCATGGTGCGACCCGCTTCGCATTGGATCGAGACGAGGGCGCCTTCCGGGCCCTGGCCGCACTGCTTGCTGGTCACGCCGATCGACACGTAGCCCATGGTCGCATCGCAGTAACCGTCGAGGTCGTCGTCGCACCCTTCGTCGAGGAGACCATTGCAGTTGTCGTCGACGTTGTTGCAGATTTCCGTCGCGCCCGGGTGGACGAACGAATCCGCGTCATTGCAGTCGCCCGGCGCCGCCGCCGAGAAGTTGCCCGCCGCGACGCACAAGCACTGCTTGCCGGTGTTGCCGATCGAGTTCGCGCCGCTGCCGTCGCCGTCAAGATCCAGGAAGAAGTCGGTGCAGCCCTGGGCGTTCTGGTCGTTCTGGGTGCCGTTGCAGTTGTCGTCAATGCCGTTGCCGCAGATTTCGATGAGGCTCGGGTTGACCTTCTTGTTGTTGTCGTCGCAGTCGCCGCCCTTGGTGACGAGATAGTCCGCACTCGGCAGGCACAAGCACTTCGGGTTACCGCCGCCGAACGTATCCTTGTCGTTGTCGATCCAGTAGTTCGTGCAGCCGCTGGAGCCCTCTTCGTCGGTCTGGCCGTCGCAGTTGTCGTCTTTCAGGTTGCCGCAGATGTCCAGCTGACCCGGGTGGATCGTGCCAACGGTGTCGTTGCAGTCGCCGGTGCCAGCCGAGCAGATCGGCGGATTGCCAACCACGGTCATCGCCGCGTCGCAGTAGCCGTCACCGTCGTCGTCGCAACCTTCGTCGATCTTGCCGTCGCAGTTGTTGTCGACGCCGTCGCAGACTTCACCGCACGCCGCGTCGCCGCAGCAGGACGCGAGGTCCTGACAGTCGACAAGGCCGTTGCCGTTGTTGTCCACGCCGTCGTTGCAGATTTCCGGCGCGCCGCAGGTCACGGTCAGCGTGAGCTGCGTGGCGGTGACCGTCGGCGTGTCCACCATGATGTAATAGACTTCATTGGCGGCCGCGGCAAAGTTCTTGGTGCCGTTGCCGGTTTCCGCGATGCACTGCAGCGGCGCGCAAACGTCCACAGCCGTGCGGGTCACGAAGACGCGGGCGTCCGGATTGGTCGCGCCGCTCACGGTCAACGTCGCCGGACGCGAGGTCGTCGACGAGAACGTGTAGCCCATTTCCTTGCCGTAGAACAACTTGGTGTCGCAGCCGTATTGCTTGACCGACGACGTCGAACCCGTGCCGCCCGTCACGACCGTAATCTGGTCGCCGCAGGCCAGGAGCTGGTTGCTCTTGCAGGTGCAGGTGTTCTGGTAGAGGCACTCGCCCTTGGAGCAGGTGTCCACCGTGCAATCGTCGGTGTCGTCGCAGTCGGCGTCACCGAGGCAGTCGATGAAGCCGTTGTTAAAGAAGTAGAGGATGCGCCCCATCATCGCGGACGGCGGATCGTTGCTCAGCGCGCCGGGCATGACGCCGGCGAACGGAATCGAGGACGCCACCGTGCGGAAGCCCGCGTCGTCATCGTGACCGACCTGGACCCACGGCTTGTCGTTGGTGCCGTTGCTCATCAACATATTCTGCGTGCGATGGATTTCGTCCTTCGCCGAGATCGAGTCGTTATTGTTGTTGAACGCGTCCGAGAAGCTGAAGCCGAAGGTGTAGATGTACGGCACGCCGTTCACCAGCTTGGTCAGGTCCTTGTAGATGCTTCGGCCAATCAGGTCCGGCGCGATGCCTTCATTGACGCTGTCCGCGAGGCCATTGACCTTGAACGAACCGTGCAACACGGTCGGCGGATCGTAGGCCCACGTATCGCCGCCTTCCATGTAGAGGCGACCGCCACCGGCGAGGTAGCTCTGGAACTTGGCAGCGCCGACGTCGTCCAACTGGAAGTTATCCGGATAGACGCCGAGGACCAGGAACACCGCCTCGAACTGCGAGAAATTCGGGTACAGACCGAGGTCGTCAATGTGCTGGATAACCTTGGTCGGCGCAGCGACGTGGAGACCAGCAACGATCGCGTCGCCCATGGCGACAGGCACCTGCGGCGGGCGAACCACGAGGTAGCCACCGTTGTAGGTCACCGTGACGTTGAACGTGCAAATGCTGTAGAGCGCGCCGTCGGTCACCTTGATCTTGACGGTGTGCGTACCGATGTCCGCCGTCGTGAGCGGGTTGATCGTCATCGTGCTGTTCCACGACTTGTCGATCCAGAAGTACAGCGCGCTCGAGAGCGTGATGAAGGACGGGCCTTCCACCATCTGGAACGAGAGGATCGCATCGGCGTCCGGATCTTTGGCCTTCAACGGAATCGTCTTCTTGCTCTGGAACGGCACGACTTGGTTGACGGGGCACGTGACCATCGCCGGCTTGCTGCCCTTGACGATGCACACGTTGTCGAGGCTGAAGTTGGTGACGTCAAAAGTCGACGCACCCTGCATGCAGAAGGCGAGGCGGAGGCCGTTCGAACCGGTCAGCGTCGTCGGCAGCGTGACGTCGAGCGTCTCCGGGCCGATGTTGTTGGTCGCGACGACCGAGTCGATGACCTGAGCGGTCGCCCAGTCAGCGTTGGCGCCGTCGAGCGAGCCAAGAATGGTGATCTGCGTCGAGTTGGAATTCCACTCGAACGCCCGATCGTATTGCATCGTGATCTTCTTCGCGCCGGCCGCCTGGATGATCGGCGACTGCAGACACGTGCCGTAGTTGGTCTTGGTCGGCGTCCACGAGAAGTTGGCGTAGCCGTCCGGGCCGAGGCTGCCGGCGTGCTGGACGGACCAGTTGGTCGTGGACGAGTTGTCCGCGAACATCGGATTCCAGCCCATGCCGTGCAGCGTGGTGTTCGCTTCAAACGACTGGCAGTAGCCGATGTTGACGGTGCAGATGGGCTGATCCTGCGGCGCGCACGCGGTCGAGCCATTGCCCTTGCCGGAGTCGACGCAAACGCCCTTCTGGCATTCCGTGTTCAGGTACGCGCAGTCGACGTCCTGGCTCTCCGGCTTGCAGCAGAGGAGGATACCGGCCTGCGTCTCGCTGTGAATGCAGCCGTGCTGTTCCGTGCAGTAGTCGGCGGTGCAATCGTTGTGGTCGTCGCAGTCGAACTTGTCGATGCAGCATTCTGCGATCGGCGAGTTGTGGCAGTGGTTGGCCGCGTCGCAGTAGTCCGCGGTGCAGAGGTTGTTGTCCTGGCAGTCGATGCCGCCCACGGCGGATTCCACCGTGCACTCGGTGCAGTTCGGATCGGCAATCGTGTAGACGCAGGTGTAGTGATCGCCGACCGGCTGGGCGGTGTCGCAGACGTCCGCGGTGCACTTGTTGCCGTCGAAGCAGTCAGCGTTGCTCTTGCAGCAGCCATTCTTCGGCGCCGTGTGGTGGCACTGATTGGACGCGCAGTAGTCGATCGTGCAGGAGTCGCCGTCGTCGCAGATGGTCAGCGCGTCGGCGTCGCTCGTGCAGCAGCTCGGGATCGCCGGGAACGTGCACTGGTTGTTGACGCACTTGTTGGCGGTGCAAACGAGCTTGTCATCGCACTGGGCGTCGCCCGTGCAGCAACCGTCGGCCGCGCTGTGCGTGCAGACGCCGCAACCGGTCGTCAAGTCGCAGGCGTCGTTGGTGCAGCCGTTGCCGTCGTCGCAGTCAAGCGCAGTCGAGCACGTGTACGGATTGGGCTTGTGGATGCACAGGGCGTTCGATCCGCAGACGTCCAACGTGTGGCAATCCTGATCGTCGCAGTCCGTCGGCGTGTTGCAGCAGCCGGGCTGGCCGTTGGGGACGTGCACGCAGGTGTTGTTGTCCGCGTCGCAAGCCGGCTGCTTCGGCGCGATGTACGTCGCCATGTGGAAGTCGGCGTTGGTATTCGTCCAAGTCTTCGTCGGATCAAAACCAGGGCTCCACGAGGAACCCGCGGGGTACGCGTCGGTCGCGCTGGCGTCGTAGGCTTCAGCCGTAATCGCCGCGTTGTTCGCGTGGAAGACAATGAAGTAGGTCGTGCCCGTGACAACCGCCGGAAGACCGACGGTCGCGACGGAGATCTTCTGGAACGTGCCGGTCGACGGGGGCAGGAGCTGCGTCGCCATCGCGCCCACGATCTTGCCGCCAGCCGACGGCGAGGCGTCGTACAGCGAGAGTTCAATCACGGCGCCGACGGCGGTATTCGTGTTCAAGTACAGGTCGACGTGCGTCAGCACGCCGGGCTGGGTCGGGACAAACGACTGCGCCTGATACGTGTTGCCGATCGGCGAAATGAAGCTCATGGGCCCCGAGATCGCGAGATCGCCGGCTTCCGCGCCGACGCCGCCGCAAGCCGTCTGGATCTTGCAGCTGTCGATCGTGCAGAGATCCTTGTCGTCACAGGTCGTGTTGCCGGGTTCGCAGCAGTTCGGCTTGTTGCCGTCGAGCGGATAGAGGCACGCGTGGTTGATGCAAAGGTCCGCGGTGCAGAGCTTGCCGTCCGTGCACTGCGAATCCTGATCGCAGCAGCTCGGGTCGGTCTGCATGTGCAGGCACTGGTGTTGCGTCAGGTTGCAGTTGTCGGCGGTGCAGAACTTGCCGTCGTTGCAGTCGTTCTGGACGTTGCAGCATTCGGCGGTCTTGCTGTGCACGCAGGAGCCGCTGGTCTCGCCGGGGTTGAGCGGACAGGTGTCGACCGTGCAGATGTTGCCGTCGTTGCAGTCCGCGACCGACGCGCAGCATTCAATGACCGGCGGGTGCTGGCACTGGTTGTTGACGCAGATGTCCTGGGTGCAGCCGTCCTTGTCGGCGCAGTCCGGGTTGATCTGGCAGCAGGTTCCCGGCGGGAAAGCGGGATTCGGGTCGTGCTTGCACTGCGTCCAACCGCCCGTCTGGGCGTTGCCGCAGGAGTCGATCGTGCAGATGTTCTTGTCGTCGCAGGAGTTGTTGTACGTGTCCGAGCAGCAGTCCTGGCGATCGCCGTTGACGGCGAAGCGGCACTGGAGGCCGATGCAACCGCCGATCTTGCACGGATCGGTGCTGGGGCATTCGCTGTCCTGGCAGCACGCACCGGCGGGCTGGTTGTGAATGCAGGTGCTGGAAGCGAGATCGCAGCTGTCGATCGTGCAGGGCTTGCCGTCGTCGCACTTGGCAAAGCCGGCGCAGCAGGTGTCGGTCGGGAGCGTGTGCGTGCACTTGCCCTTGGCGCCGGTCAGATCGCACGCGTCAACGGTGCAGCTCACGCCGTCTTCGCAATCCGCCTGGACCAAGCAAGCCGAGCACTTGGAATTCTGGGAGTTCGGGTTCAAGCAGGATTCGCCGGGCGCGCAGAACCAATCGTCCGTGCAGCAGTTGGCCATGGCCTGATACTGGCACTTGCCGGCGATGCAGATCTCCGCCGAGCAGACGTTGCCGTCATCGCATTCCGCGTCCGTCTTGCACTTGGGGCTGGTCGGATCGAGCGGATCGCCGATCAGCTGGACCGGGCGCTTCGTGCGCGCTTCCGGGTTGGTCAGCTCGGTGCCGGTCGAATCGGCCAAGACGCACTCAAGGGTGTAGAGGCCCTGCGTGTAGCCGATGTTGGAGATCAGCACCATGTCCGGCTTGCCGGGCACGAAAGCCTCAGGCAGCGCGGTCGGGTTGCTGTTGTAGACGGTCGCGCCGCCGTTCACGCGGCAGTGGATCTCGCCCTGGCCAATGCCCAACGAGAAGTTGCTGACGGAGAGCTGGATGAACGGCGAGCAGTCGGTCTGAACCGTGCACGCTGTGCCAGTCGTCGCGCAGATGCCCGCTTGACAGGGCGATCCCGGGATCGTGTTCGTGCCACCCGCGCCCAGGTAGTAGATGTTGCCCGTGGTCGTCGGCAGGAGGAACGTCGCCGTCGGAGTACCACCGGCCAACGCAAACGTCTCGACGCCGAATTCGCCGTCGACACCGAGTGCGAAGTCGCCGGTCGCGTCCTTTGGCGCTTCCTGTTGGGGATCCTGGCAAGCCCACATCGAGAGCGACACGAGCAAAACCGCGAACAGCGCGACGCGCGAAGCACGTCCAACATGCTGATTTCGCATTACAATCCTCCTAGGCCGAATGGGCATACGACCGCTGTCGGTTAGCCCGATTCCACGACAGCCCGATTTCTAATCGGTGCAACGAGTTGCAGGGGATCGCAACGTTCGCATGCAGACAGGGACGGTTCATTTGGTCTGACTGCTGTGCCCCTTGGCGCAGCAGACGGGCCATTTGACGCTGCTCAGTTCACACCCGCTTCAGCTTCTTTCCGCCTCCAGCTTTGCGCCAGGGCCAGTTTGCACTGGTTCTGGCTCGCACTGATTTCGGCTCGCACTGAATCTGGCCCGCACTGAGCGGTCCGGCGCACTTTCGGTCATCCAGCTTGCGCCAGACAGCCCGGTTGTTCGCCAGACCTCATCACTGGTTGTTGTTCGCGACCGTGAAGTCGCAAACAGTCACTGATTGTTGTCGACGACGGGGTGGCCGCAGACAGCATCGGCGCGCAGCTCGTAGCTGCGAACCGTGTGGTCGCCTTGCATCTGCGCTCAACAGGGGCGGTTGAGCATCAAGGCGAACCGTGATCGTTTGGCGAGGTGGATCAGACCCAGCGTACACGAACACGTGGGGTGCCTGTGCCGAAACGCAGGACCCTCCCGTTTGCAAGGCTATCAAAGCAAAGTCGACAACGCAACTCGTTTCATGGTCGGCGCGCCGCGGCACCCCGTGTTTGCCGACGGATTTGCCGCGGACGCAAGCGGCAAGGCCTATCGGCATTGTGGCAGGCGGGCTGGACGCGGCGATCGCGGCGCGGGCCGATCCCGAGAAATGGCCGATGTGCACGCGACCGCGGTGCCGCAAAGGCCGCCGGTGCTGCGACTCGCACGCGCAGATGGGCCGCCCGGCGCGTGACGCGTAACGTGAAAGCCTGAATTGGCGGGGGAAATGGGACCTCGGCAGACGACACTGGAGGCTGAAACAGCGCCCGGTGACCAGCGGTCGCTTGTGCGACCCGAGCCGATGTCGCTTTGGCAAAATCCGCCGCGACAGTAAGATCCAAAACACTTGGTTTTTGGAGCGGGAAATGGGATTTGAACCCACGACATCGACCTTGGCAAGGTCGCGCTCTACCGCTGAGCTATTCCCGCGTCGCCCTGCCGGCCAGAAGCCAACCGAACAAGCGCGTGGCAGGATAACCGAATCACAGCCTGTGTCAAGCGTGTGCCTGAACAGTAGCGCTGCGGCGACGGCTATTCCGTGCGCATATCCACGTTCACCGTCGCCGTTTGACCAGGCTTCACGACGACGCTGACCGTCTTCTTCGTCTCGCCTTTGGTTAGCGTCAATGCATACTTGCCGGCCGGCAGCTCGGTCTTCACCGGCGTCAATCCCAAGTCCTTGCCCTTGGCCGAGACTTTTGCCCACGGCTGCGCGGTCACCACGATCTTGCCGGGCTCCGCTGGCGCAGTCCGCGCGCTATCCGTCCGTTTTTCCTTCTCTTTCTCAAGCGACAGGACGAACGTCTCGATCTGCGGGTTCTTGACCACGAAGTCCTGGCGCTCGCTGCGGTAGCCTTCCGCCTTGGCCTCGACGTGCAGCGTGTCACCCAGCTTGGCGTCCACGACCTTGGCGTTGGAATTGCTGAGCGCGAGCGCGTGGTCGTTGACAGTGACGGTCGCCGTCGCCGGTTCCACGTGCACAATCACCACCGGGCCCGTCGGGGCCGCAAGCGCAGTCGGCGTCGCGGGTTCCGGAATCTTGACCTCAACGGTCGCGCCGTCCTGATCCAGCTTGTGGTAGACGATCTTCATCCGCTCGCCAGAACGCGCGAGGATCTTGACCGTCTTGCCCTGCTCGCCGCCAAAGTCGCAGTCCGGCTCCGTGCAGATCGGGTTGTCGTCCACGAGGATCTGCTGGGCGCCCGGCGCATGGATGCGGATACCGATCTTGTGGGCCTTCGGCGCGATCGCGCCTTCAACTGCGCCGGTCGTCGTCCCGTTCGCGTCGCCCTTGACTGGCTTGCTACCACCGCCCGCGGCAATGACCGCGATCGCGGCAAGCACGGCTGCGCCCACGCCCACGCCCACGTACCAGCCCGTGCGCGATTTGGCCGTCGGTGCGATGTTCGTTTGCCCACGCGGCACCTGCGACGCCGACGCGATGCCGTCCGGCAGCGCCAGCGTGTGCTCGTTCGGGCTGGAATCCAGCGCGATCGTTCGTTCGTCCGGAATCCCGCGCGCCGCGGGCTGTGAGCCCGTGACGATGCGCCGCTGTTGCGAATTGGAGCCGGGTGCGGGCAAGCCGTTCCGGCGCAGCTGCTCCATCATCGCGACTTCCGCCGCGACGTCGGTGCGAAGCTGCGCGATGTCGTCCGCGAACAGCTCGTGCATGTAGCCTTTGAGGCTCGCAGCATCTGGATCGGCGACCGATGAGTAGTACCACCGCCGCAATTCGCCAGCAAAAGCCGCGCAGTCCGCTTGGCGGTCCTCGCGCTCGCGCGACAAAGCCTTCAACACGATCGCGTCGAGTTCCTTGGGCACGTCGGGATTCAGCTCAGACGGCGCCGGCACTTCCGCCTTCAACACGTTATTGAGCGTTTCAAAGTCCGATTCGCCGACAAAAAGCCGCTTGCCGGTCAGCATTTCCCAGAGGCACACGCCCAGCGCGAAGAGATCGCTGCGGGCGTCCAACGGCTTGCCGCGTGCCTGCTCCGGGCTCATGTACGCGCACTTGCCCTTGACGGTGCCGACGCGGGTCTTGGTGGAACGGCTGGCGGCCTTGGCGATGCCAAAGTCCATGATTTTCACTTCGCCGCTGAAGGAAACCATGATGTTGTGCGGGCTGACGTCGCGGTGCACGATGTTCAGCGGCGCGCCGTCCACCACGCGCGTGTGGGCATAGTGCAGGCCGAGCGCGGCCTCGATGATGATGTGCACGGCCTGGGCGATCGACAGCGGCAGGGCTTTCTTGGCACCTTGATCGAGCACGCGCTTCAGGTCCTGGCCTTCCACGTACTCCATCGCGATGTAGAACAGGCCCTCGGCTTCGTCGAAATCGAAGATCTGCACGACATTGGCGTGCGAGAGGTGCGCCGCGACGCGCGCCTCGTCCTTGAACATCGTGACGAAGCCCTCATCCTCGCTGAAGTGCGGCAGGATGCGCTTGATGACGACGACCTTCTCAAAGCCTTCAGCGCCAAGGCTCTTGGCGCGGAAGATCTCCGCCATGCCGCCCATCGCGATCTTTTGGGTCAGGATGTAGCGGCCAAAGGCCTGCGGAAAAGTATTGGCGTTTGCCGAGGCCATCACACGTCCCTGTCAAGCCCGCTGCGCGCGAATTTCGTACTGTCGAGCCCGCGCGGCGCGAGGTTGATTCCCGACCCGCTGCGGGCGTGGAAGACACCGGACGGACCGCGAAGCGTCAGGCTAGCACGCAGTCCAAGCAGAGGCAAACAACTGCCGCGCCTCGAAAGTACCGACATGGCCAAGCGATTGCCGCGAATTCCGCCGCGCCGATGTTTGCCGCAGCCAAGTCGATGCGCCGCAGCCCAACGGACGGCGCGGTCGCGCATCCGGCGCCAACGCCAGCGTTTGTCGCGTCGGCTAGTTCTCGTCCTTGAGATCCTGCATCAGGCGCGCCCAGATCTCGGAGTCGAGCAGGCCTTCCGTGTCCGCATCGGCGGCAAAGGCCTCGCGGTTCGTCACGCCTTGCGTGCACTCAAAGCACACCATCGAACGGACGCGGAGGGCGTTGGCGTTCATGTAGTCATCCAGACAGGTCGCGAGGAGCAGGTTGCGAGACCGCTGGCCGCAACGGAAGACGTCATTCAAGCGACGCGGGCGGCTGTTGTCGTCCAAGGCTACGACTGGAAGGGCGTTGCTCATGCGGGATCCTCGTCATGTTGACCTGCCGTGGCCGCCGGAAGCGGGTGGAGCAGGTCAGGTTGGGACCGCCGGTGATTGGCACCCTCGCGGGATGCACACTGCACAGGCGGCTGTCGGCGGCGGAGCATAGTCGCCGAGGATGGGGGGTCAAGAGAAGATTGATTCGCGCCGTGATTTCAAGCGACTAGATCCTGTTGCGACAAGCATCGCGGCGCAGTGCATGGACTCTGGGAGCGGCAAGTCCTACGCTTGGCGACGTGAAGAACCACCTGCGAGTTCTGCCGTTCCTTCTGCTGGTCGTCCTGCTGGCGACGTCTGCGTCGGCGTTCGATGCGCTGCGGACTTCAGGCGGGCGGGTTGTGCATGCGCCGCGGACGCCGTGGCCGGTGTACGTGCAGGCCGATCCAATCGACAAAATCACCGTCGGCAAGCTGCAATCCGTGACGTTGGCAGCGATCGACGCGTGGAACGCTGTGGCCGATACGCGGGTGCAACTGAGCTATGGCGGCCTCGTGCGCCAGGCGCCGCATTTGGGCGTCTACATCTGGTTGGACCGCGGCTTTGCGTGGCCCAACACGGATGGCACCGCGCGGACGGAAATGGAGTGGGACGCCGACGGCGGTTTGCGGGAAGTGACGATCGCGCTCAATGGCGTCGATTTTCAATGGATTACCGGCACGACGACGTCAGCGGCGGATGGCCGCCCCGGTGCCGATCTGCAGTCGGTCCTGACCCATCAGCTCGGCCATGCGCTGGGCCTGACGCACACGCACGATCCGACTGCGACGATGTACTTCTGGGGCACCAACCGCGCCGGCCGCACGCTGACCGCGGACGACGCCCGCAGCCTCCGCTTCGTCTATCCCGCGACCGACGTGACGGAGTCGACGACCTGCGATCCCTGCCGCAGCGACGCAGATTGCGCGGGCACGGGCCGCTGCCTCGTGTGGCCCGACGGGTTCGCCTACTGCGCCGCACCGTGCAAGAGCCATGAAGACTGCCCGGTCGGCGCGAGCTGCGGCGCCTACGCCAGCGGCATCGCCTGCCTGCCCAATGACGGCCACTGCAACGCCGACCGCGCCACCGACCAGCCCGGCGACGCCTGCGCATCCGACTTCGCCTGTGTCAGCTCCGACCTCTGCATGCCGGTCGCCAACGGCCAGGGCTTCTGCACGTCGGCCTGCAACGGCAGCTTTGACTGCGCCACCGGCGCGACGTGCTCCGCCGGCGCCTACTGCACCGACCACGGCGGCGGCGTCGACGGCTCGGTGTGCCGCGTCCCGGGCGACTGTGCGTCCGGCACCTGCGTAGGCTCAGTCCTCCGCACGGGTTCATGCGCCCGCGGGTGCAGCGGCACGTGCAGCGGCGGCGAAGTATGCGGCGACGACGGCGTGTGCCGCCCCTCCTGCCAAAGCGGCAAGCCCTGCCCCGACGGGTCGTCGTGCAGCGCGGACTACGTCTGCCGTGGTCCGCTCGCGATCGGCTGGCCCTGCAGCAGCGGCTACGACTGCGCGACCGGGTCCTGCGTCGCGCTCACGGGCCTCAAATTCGACGCCGTCTGCACCCAATCGTGCGACGTCCCGGCGGACTGCCCAGCGGGCACGGGGTGCAGCCAGACCAGCAAGGGCAAGATCTGCATCCCCGGCGCCGCCTTGACCATGGGCAGCCCGTGCCAGTCCAGCGCCGCGTGCGGCAAGGGCCTGAGCTGCGACTTTGGCCGTACCTACGCCGGTTTTGGCACGTGCACCGGCGCCTGCGATCCGTTTGGCGACAGCGGCGAGTGCCAGGGCGGGTGGTGCATGTGGAACGGCGACGCGACGACCGCCGCCGGCCTCTGCCGGAGCGACGCGGGCGGCGGCGTGGAGGGCCAAATCTGCGACGAGACCCACGCGTGCCGCAGCGATCTGGTATGCGCGCAAACGTCGGGCAACGCGGTCTGCAGCCGGAGCTGCGACCCCAAGGCGCCAGCGTGCGGCGTGGGTCTCGGCTGCATTGCGCTGACCGGAACGGCGGCGCGCGGCGCGTGCATGGACGGCGGCACGACCGCGACCGCGCTCCTGCCCGCACACCCGACGACGCCGGTCAATCTGGCGGGACGGGTTGTGATGCTGCCGCAGGTCGTGCCGGTGGCGGAGTTCAAGCCGGTGACGCCCGCATCGACCACGGCGGGTCAGACGGGCTGCACCAGCGCGCGCGTGGCGCCAAGCGGAATGGGCTGGCTGTCTGCGTTGGCTGTCGTGGCTTTGTGGACGCGGCGGCGGCTACGGCGCGGTTGACCGGACGCGCGCCGCAAGTTCGTTGAGTTCGCGCTCCAGGTTGCGCATCGGCTCGACGAGTTCGCGCTGCACTTCCGCCGCTTCCAGCAGGGAAATATCGAGATCGGCGAGCGTCTCCGGCGGAAACGACTCGTGCACCGCCCGGCGCCACCCCGCGAGCGCTTGCCGCACGCCGACGTCGAGGCCAATCCGCCCCGGCAGCGCCATCGCAAAGTGCAGCGTGCCCATGCCCAACAGCTTGGCAAAACAGAAGCGGCAGACGTCCTCAAAGCGCTGGGCGTTGAAATCGCTGCGCTTGCCGAGACCGACGAGCAGCACGCGGCCAAACGGCAGGCGCCCCGTAATCGGCACGAGCATGGCGTCCTGATAGTGGCCGTCGATGAAGTCGCGCTGCAACAACCGCGACAGCTGGCCGTTGAGCCGCCAATCGCACAGCCCGGTCAGGCCCCGCAGCGGCCGATCGTCGGCGAAGCTCGTCAGCACGAGGCACGCGTCCTCGCCGCCGGGGAGCTCGTCCACGGCGTCCAGTTTGGGCAGCGCCAGCCGCAGTTTCACGGCGTCTCTCCGGATTCGTCGAGGGTCTCCTCGTCGGCGACCTTGGCGCTGCCGCCCTTGCCGCCGCGCTTGACCTTCTCGCCGCCGATCTTGGCTGTGGCACCCTTCTCGACGCCCAAGGCGTTGGCCACGCGGTCGAGGATGCCGTTGACGAACGCGCTCGAGTCCTCGTTGCCGAACTTCTTGGCGATCTCGACCGCCTCGTTGATCGCCACCTTGCGCGGCACGCGGTCGCCCAGCACCAGCAACTCCAGCGCGCCGAGCCGCAGGATGTTGCGATCCACCGCGCTCATGCGATCGAGCTTCCAGTGGTGGGACGCGGCCTGCAGCCGCTGATCCAGCATCGCGCGGTGCTCCACCACGCCTTCCACAAGCTCCGTGCAATGCCGCCGCACGTCCTCGTAGGACGCGGGCCGCTCGCCAGCAAACTTGGTCCAATACTCATTCATCGCCGCATGCAGATCCACGGTGACCCAATCGAGGCCAAACAGGATCTGAAGAGCTGATTCGCGCGCACGCCGCCGACTACCCATCTGCGCTTCCCCTTGTGACGTCTGCCCGCTTACTTCTGGCCAGCGAGGCGCAGCGCCTCAACCGTTTCAATCGCTGAGAACGCGCACTCCGCGCCCTTGTTGTCCACCGCGAGATCGCCTTTGGGGCCTCCCGCGCGCGCAATCGCCTGCGCGTCGTTGTCCGTCGTCAGCACGCCGAACAGGACCGGGACGCCAGTCACGAGGCTGACCTGCATGACGCCGCGCGCGCATTCGCCCGCAACGAAGTCAAAGTGCGGCGTGTCGCCGCGAATCACCGCGCCGAGCGTCAGGATACCGTCGTACTTCTTGGTCTCCGCGAACTTCTTGGCCGCCAGCGGAATCTCAAACGCGCCGGGCACGTAGACGACCGGAATCGGCTCGGCGACGCCTGCCTTCTTGAACGCCGCGAGCGCGCCCTTGAGCAGCGGCTCCGTGATGTGCGCGTTGAAGCGCCCCGCCACGATGGCAAAGTGCATCCCAGCGCCCTTGGGCTGCTGTTTCGGATCGCGTGTCGACTTGGCCATCTTCGGTTCCTGCTTGCGTTAGTTGTGAAGTTGCAGCGTGCTGAAGTCGCTCGCGCTCGTGCCCGTCAGCTGCGGCGGCGCCGTGATGCAGCAATTGCCGCTCGCGTCGATGTAGGGAGAAAGGACGGCTTGGCCGCTGAACGGGTACGTGGTCGTACCGCCGCCGACGTCCTTGCCGTCGCCGCTCAGGACGCCGTCGCCCAGGACAAGCGCGCCGCCCAACGGGCCGCCGTCCGCGCCCTGGACGAGGAAAAGCAGGTGGTCGTTGGCGCCCGTGCCGCGCAGGACGCCAGACACGGTGAACGCGGTGCCAGGCGGCTGCGAGGTGCCGTTCTGGCAGGAAAAGTACGGGCCGACAAACGTCGGATTGGCGCAGTCCAGCTTGATCGGGCCGTTGACGATGCCGCTGACTTTCTGACCGCTTTTCCAACTGGTGACGTCGCACGTGTCGACGGCTTTGACGCAGCTCGGCGTCAGGTTCATCTGGATCGTCAACTTGCCGGTCGACGGCTGTTTGGCCCAGAAGCTGCCGCTCGGCGCGGTCCACGTCCACTTCTTGCGGTTGTCGCTGGCCATCGGGCTGGTGAGCGTGAACGGCTGGCCGCTGCTGGCCTCGGCCATCGCGGCGTCGAGCGTCTCGCCGTCGCCGAGGCGTTTGATGAAGGTGCCGGTCGTGTTGATGACGTCGTTCATCGCGATGCGCGGGTAGCCGTCGGGACCGGGCGTGCCGAGCGGCAGCGAAAAACCAACGACAGGTCGCGTGCCTGGCTCGTACCAGCTCGCCGCGAGGCTGGCTTTGTCGTTGACGTCGCCGAGGAACGTGTTCTGCCCCGCCAGCACGATCAGCCCCGGACCGCCCAGCGGCGGCGTGTCGAGCAGCGGCCCGGCGATCTTGCCGTAGTAGACTTGATCGCCAAAGACGCCGCGAGAGACGTTCATGCCGATCGCTTTTGTCGGCGGGCTGGCCTTGCTGGGCTTCTGCTGCACGCCTGCGCCAACCCACACCACCGTGTCGAGCGCGGTCAGCGTCGGCATCAGCTTCTCGATGTCGCCCTGACGCACGTACTCCATCGTCTCGATGCTATCGAACCGGCCGCTGGCCTGCGCGGTAAGCGCGATGTCGCGGACGTCGACGCCCATCTGCGCGCCGTACGACGAGAGCAGCACGAAGCGGCGCTTCTGCGCGAGGATGGCGTTGAACTGCGCGAGCACAGTCGTCACGTCAAGCGGCGCGGCGTCCCCAGAAAGCCCAGCGACGATGGTTGAATTGTCGTTGTCGAGGTTGGTCGAGGTCTCCCACTCCCACGCCTGCGCGGCGCCCATGGGCACGTGGCCGGCGATGGCCTTGCCGGCGTCGTCCGTGAACGTCGCGCTCGTCGCCGTGTACGCCGCCGTGCCACGCGTGCAGACCGGCGGCGTGTCGCCATCGGCCTTGGGGCATGAACGAAAAACCGCCGTGACCTGTTCGCGCGGCGCGTCGGCGCTCGGGGCAAACTCCGCCCACGTGAGCATCGTGCCGTCGGCTGCGCCAATCGTGCCAGCGATTTGCCAGGGCTGCGTTTGCGCGGCGGCAACGGCGGCAAAGGCCGCGTCGGTCTTGAGCAAGGCCTGCCACGCGTCCTGCGTCAGGCCGCCCTGGGACGTCCGCACCGGTAGTTGCGTGTTGTCGCCAACGCCAGGCGAAACGCTGGAGCCGCACGCCGCGCACGCGAACGTCAAACAGAGCGCAGTCGAGATGAGCCGCGAATGCGTGAGGAGCCGGGACAGCATGAGAAGGCAATACGACGCGATGTTCATGCAAGAGCCTCCTCAAATGCCGGGCGCGCCGACGCGGGGCGTGGAGCTTACGCTGGCGGCGGGAACACAGCAAGCCGATGCGCCCCGCGATAGATCGAATGCGCGCGCCGAGCGTCTTACTGGTGGCGACGGTCAGGTGGCCGCAGGGGCAGTTCGTTGACAGCAATCCATTGGCTGGTTAGTGTCTCTTTCAAGCGACGTGTGAATGGCCGAACCTTGTGGGCAAGCTCGGCCGCGACACGCAGGTCCGAAAACGGCCAAAGTCAGGCGACGGTCCGCAAGGACACGAACCTACACGATCTGAGACGGGGCGCTTCATGAGTACTGCCAACCGCAATGTTCGATTGGGCGTCGTCTACCGCGGCAGCATCGTGCACGAGGAAGTGCTCGATCGCCGCATTGACGTCACCGTCGGCCTGCGGGCCGGCTCGACCATCCAGATTCCCGCCAAGGACTACCCGGAATTTCCCGATTCGATCGAACTGCTGGCGATCGAGAACAACCAGTATTACCTGCTGGTGCCGAGCGATCCGACGGCGCGCGTGAGCGTGCGCGGCACGACCGAGAAAGGCGCGGCCATGACGGTCCGCGGCAAGCGCGCGATCGCCATTGAGAACGCGGCCGGCGGCTCGCTGTCGGTCGGCGACGTCACGATCATGTTCCAGTTTGTGCGCGCGGACTCCACGCCGACGATCACGCGCGAAAGCAATGTGCTCCGCGTCGGCCTTGTCTATGACGAGCGCCTGATCTCCGATCGCGTGTTCGACAACGACAAGCAGATCACCATCGGCAACCAGAAGAATCTGTCGATCGTGCTGCCGGACGAGGACTACCAGGGCCCGGCGATCAAGTTCACGAACAACCGCGACGGTTCGTTCACGCTCCGTGCGCCCGCGACCATGCGGATGCGTGTGGCGACGGACGGCGGCCCGCTGGAACTCAAGGAGCTGCTGGCCAAGGCCAAGGCCCGCCAGGACGGCAATGACGTCATCGTGCATTTGCCCCTGAGCACGCGTGGTCGCATCGTCATGGGCCAGCACACGGTGCTGTTCCAGGTCATCAAGCAGACGGTGACTGTGCCGGCGTTCCCGCCCAAGACGCTGGGCCAGCGCATCGTCGGGCCGTTCATCGTTGAGCCGACGTGGACGATTTCCTTCCTGGGCGCGTTCCTGCTGGTTGGCGCCATCGTCGGCCAGGCGCTGCTGTTCCAGAGCTCCACGGGCAAGTACCTGGACAAGGCCAAGGCGGAGGACGAAATCGCCCGCGGGCCGATCGAAATCCAGATCGAGCAGAAGGAAGAGCCGCCGAAGGAAGAACCGGCGGATGAGAAGGTTGCGGACGCAGTGCCGATTCAGGCGCCAGCCGACAAGAAGCCCGCCAAGGACGAAAAGAAGGTCGCCGACAAGGCACCGGACAAGGCCAACGACGCGGACAAGAAGCCGGTGTCGACGGGCCAAACGGTCGATCCGGAAGAGGCGAAGCGCAACGCCCGCGAGGCCGTGGTCAAGAACTCCGTGGCGGGCGCACTCGTCGGCGCCAATGGCGCGGCGACCAAGCTGTTTGCCGACGATGGCGGCGACGGCGAAGGCACTGTGACGGCCAAGTTTGGCGGTGCGGCGGGCGACGGCGACACAGGCGGCCCCGGCAAGGGCGGTCTGCAGATTGAAGGCGGCGGCAAGGGCGGCGGCACGATCGAGAAAGTGAAGGGCAAGGGCGGCGGTTTCGGCGAACGCAAAGCGGACGTCGTGAAAGTTGATGAGCCCAAGAAGGTTGAAGCGCAGGCGTCGGTCAAGCTCGGCGGCCTGGACGGCGACGATGGCGGCGACGGCAGCAAGGGCGACATCGCCAAGAAGGTCGCGAGCAAGGCCGGCGCGGTAAAAGCCTGCTACGAAGCGGCCTTGCGCGACAATCCGGACGTGAGCGGCAAGGTCAAAGTCAGCTTCACGGTCGGGACGGCTGGCACTGTGACGGACGTCACGGTCTCCGGCGCGGATGGCGGCTTCAAGGACTGCATCGAAGGCAAATTCAAGGCGATCCGCGGGTTGCCGATTTTGGCCGCGCCCAAGCAGTTCAGCCAGTCGTTCGTGTTCACAAAGAGTTAGGCGAAGTTGCCGCGCGTCACCGACGCGTTGGCAGGTTGGATGCGAATCTGTCGCAGGAAAGACACCGCCGAACGCACGGATTGTTTGACACGCGTGAGCGACGGCCGTTAGCATCGGCGGCCGCGCAGACCTCGGCATTGGGCCTGAGAGTCTGTAGGCACTTGGATGACGCTGTTGGCATTCGGAAGATTCCGCTGGCATTTGGAAGACTGAGGCGCGCATGGCAGTTGATACGAGCCGGGTATTGCGAGTCGGCGTAGTCTGGCGTAGCCAGGTGGTCGCTGAACGCGTGCTTGACCGCCGCATTGACGTGAGCGTCGGCAGCCGGCCTGACAGCACGGTCGCCGTCACCGCCAAGGACTACCCGGGCTTCCCCGCGCACATCACGTTGGCCGTCGTCGATCACGGCGCCTACCACATCGTCCTGCCGACCGATCCGGCCCACAAACTGGTGCTCCGCGGCGGGCCTGCGGGCAACGACGGCGTCGACAGCACCCAGGTCAAGACCGTCAACGGCCAGCGCATCTACCCGATTGAACCGTTCACCGGCGGCTCCGTCTCGATGGGCGACCTCGTCGTCATGTTCCAGTTCGTGCGCGGCGACGCGATTCCGACGGTGACCCGCGAAGAGACCGTGCTGCGCATCGGCCTGGTCCACGAGGATCGCCTGCTGTCAGACGAGATCTTCCACGGCCACAAGCCGGTGCTGATCGGCGTCGGTCCGACCAAGACGATCTCGCTCCCGGACGTCGACTACAAGGGCCCCGACGCGGGCTTCACCTTCGACAAGAGCAGCAACAAGTTCCGCGCGCGCATCCCCAAGGACTCGGTCTTCCGTCTGGCAATTGAAGGCCAGCCGGTCGTCGACAACAAAGATGCGGCGCAAAAAGGCCTCGCCAAGCTGGAAGGCGACTTCGTGACGTTCGACGTGCCGCTGAAAGCGCGCGGTCGCTGCACGATGGGGCCGTACACGGTGCTGTTCCAGGTGGTGAAGCAGTCGGTCACGGTGCCGACATTCGCCCGCAAGAGCCTCGGCTCCAAGCTCGCTGCGCCGTTCCTTGCCGACTCGGTGTGGACGCTGTCGCTGCTCGGCGCGTTCGTGCTGATTGGCTCGATCGTCGGTCAGGCGCTGCTGTTCCACGCGACGACGGGCAAGTTCCTGGACAAGTCCTCGGCGGAAGAAGAGCTCGCGCACACGACGTTTGAGGTCCTGATCGAAGAGAAGGAAGAGCCAAAAGACGAAGAGAAGCCGGTCGTGGACATCATGTCCGACAAGGCCAAGGAAGAGACGAAGAAGGAAATCGAGAAAGCCAAGGTGCCGGACAAGAAGCCGGCGGCGGAGAAGCCGCAGTCGACTGGCCAGACGGTGGATCCGGAAACGCTGAAGCGCAACGCCCGCGAGGCGGTGGTCAAGAACACGGTGGCGGGCGCGCTTGTGGGCGCCAACGGCGCGGCGACCAAGCTGTTTGCCGACGACGGCGGCGACGGCGAAGGCACCGTGACGGCCAAGTTCGGCGGCGGCGGCGGCGATGACACGGCTGGCGGTCCCGGCGGCGGTGGCTTGAAGCTGGAAGGCGGCGGCGGCGGCGGCGGCACGATCGAAAAGGTCAAAGGCAAAGGCGGTGGCTTCGGCGAGCGCAAAGCGGACGTGGCCAAGGTCGATGCCCCGGTCAAGAAAGAGCCGATCGCGGCGGTCAAGCTGGGCGGCCTCGACGGCGACGACGGCGGCGACGGCAGCGGCAAGGACAACATCGCCAAGAAGGTCGCTGGCCGCGCTGCGGCGGTCAAAGCCTGCTATGAAGCGGCCTTGCGCGACAATCCAGACGTGAGCGGCAAGGTGTAGGTCAGCTTCACGGTCGGCACCGCCGGCACGATCACGGACGTGACCGTCTCCGGCGCCGAGGGCGGCTTCAAGGACTGCATCGAGAGCAAGTTCAAGTCGATTCGCGGCTTGCCCATCCTGCCCTCGCCCAAGCAGTTCAACCAGTCCTTCGTCTTCACCAAGAGCTGAGCTGACGGCGACAGCCTGCAACGAGGCGGCATGTTTGTCCTCGGTCTGACAGGCGGCATCGGCTGCGGCAAATCCACAGTTTCCAACTTTTTGGCGACGCTCGGCGCGCGCATCCTGGACGGCGATCGCGTCGCCCGCGACGTCGTTCAGCCCGGCGAATTGGGTCTGCAGCGCGTCGTGGAGCGCTTCGGCGCCGAAATGCTGCTGCCGGACGGTCAGCTCGACCGCCCGCGGCTTGGCCAGCTCGTGTTCAGCGACGATCAGGCGCGGCTGGACCTGAACGCCCTGCTGCACCCGCTGATCCTGCAGCGCCTGCGCGCGGACGTGGCGCGGGCGCTGGCGGATGGCGTAGGCGTGTGCGTGCTGGACGTGCCGCTTTTGCTGGAAATGGCGCTGGCGGGCGATTGCGACGCGGTGTGGACCGTCGAGTGTGCGCCAGAGACGCAGGTGGCACGCATCGTCGCGCGCAATGGCTTGACCGCCGATCAGGCACGCGCACGCATTGCGGCCCAGTGGCCGGGCGCGCGGCGAAAAGCGGCGGCGACGGCGGTCCTTGACAACGACGGCACGCTGGCAGAGCTTCACGCACGCATCGCACAGCTCTGGCAGCGGCTTCCGCAGTGACCCGGGCGCCGCGCTGAAAGGAAAGGCAAGTTGATGGCCAGCACCAAAACCGTCCTGGTAACCGGCTTCCCGACGGACGTCGCCCGCGAGCAGATCCGCATGCTCGTGCAAGGCGGCGACCGCGTGCTGCTGCTCGTGCGTGCCAAGTTCATGCCTGACGCGCAGGCGTTCGCCGCGGAACTCGTCGGCGAGCCCGGTCAAATCGCGATGCTACAGGGCGACATTCTGGAGCTGGACATGGGCCTGAGCGGCATGCAAATCCGCCAGCTCCATGCAGAAGTCCAGGAGGTGCACCACGCCGCGGCGATCTCCTATCTCGGCATTCAGGCGCCGCGCATGCGCGAGGTCAACGTCGAGGGCCTGAGGGAAGTGCTGGAGGTGTGCCTGGGGATGCGCAAGCTGGAGCGGATTTGCCTCTGGTCGACCGCTTTTGTCGCAGGCGATCGCGAAGGCGTCGTGCGCGAGGACGAGCTGTTCGTC
This sequence comes from uncultured Myxococcales bacterium, assembly GCA_903850505.1. GTDB lineage: Bacteria > Myxococcota_A > UBA9042 > UBA9042 > UBA9042 > CAIYBN01. Next base: position 22,010 of record CAINLT010000196.1, read on the forward strand.
GGCCAGCACTTTCGCAATGCTTATGAAGAGACCAAGGCCGAGGCGGAACGCCTTGCGCGCACGGCGATGGCCAAGCTGCCGATCACGATCGTGCGGCCGTCGATCCTCGTCGGTGATTCGGTGACGGGCGCGGTGTCGCGCCTCGATGGCCCATACCTGCTGGTGAACGCCATTGTGCACGCGGGGCAGACGCCCGTGCCGCTGCCCGGGCGCGGTCAACATCCGCTGCACCTCGTCCCGGTTGACTATGCCGCGCGCGCCGCGCTGTTCCTGACCCGCCATCCCGACGCGCTGGGCGGGACTTTCCACCTCACCGATCCGCAGCCGCTCACGGCCCGGCAGTTCTACGATGCGGTCGCCGACGCCGCCAACAAGCCGCGCCCGACGATCTTCCTTCCGGAAGGCCTGAGCCGCGCGGTCCTGAACCTGCCGTTGGTGCGCGATTTTGTCCGCAACGAGCGCACGTTCCTCGACTGGTTTGACACCGATGTTTACTACGACAACAGCCGGGCGCGGGCGCTACTTGGCCCCAGCGGCATCGAATGCCCCGCCGCGCCGTCCTACGTCGACGCGCTCGTTCGGTACGTCCGGGAACGCACCTGACGTTGATCTCGCCCCGACTCAATGCTACCCTCTGACCTGACCGGTGTGTCTTGTTCCTGTGTGGCTCCTCCCCCGTGCGCACAGAGTTTGCGGACCGCGTCCAAGTGGAAAGATTTTTCCGCATTGCGCCGCGGTTTTTGCGTTGAGATCTCAACGTTAGCCAGACGCCGACACTTACGAGAAAGCGCATGGTCCGTTCGTCGCCGCTTGACGCCCAAACCCGCATCACATCGGTCCGCGATGTCCTGGCGATGAACGTCACGCGCGACGCGTACCTCGTGCAAGTGCGCGGTCCGGATTTGGGCCGCCGCCTGCTGCTGAACGACCGCCAGGTGACGATCGGCCGCGATCCGGACAACACGATCGTGCTCAAGAGCGACAGCGTGTCGCGCGTGCACGCCCGCATCGAGCCGTGGGAAGGCGGCCACCGCGTCGTCGACAACCAATCGACCAATGGCACTTACCGCAACAACGTCCTGATCAAGGGGCAGGAGATGCTCGTCACCGGCGACTACGTGCAGGCCGGCGACGCCATCTTCAAATACCTCGCCGGCGACAACATTGAAGTCGCGTACCACGAGGAAATTTACCGCCTGACGATTGAGGACAGCCTGACGCAGGTCGCCAACAAGCGCGCGTTGCTGGACTTTCTGGAGAAGGAATTCGCCCGCGCGAAGCGGTATCAGCGGCCGCTGACGCTCATCATGGTCGATCTGGACCACTTCAAGCGCGTCAACGACGGATTTGGCCACTTGATGGGCGACTTCGTGCTCCGCGAATTCGCCCGCCTCGTCGCCGCGCGCATCCGCCGTGAAGAGCTGTTTGCCCGCTACGGCGGCGAAGAGTTCTGCGTGGTGCTGCCAGAACTGGACCGGGTCGCAGCCGCGAAATTCGCTGAAGTGATCCGCGCCCAGATTGAAGAGCATTCCTTTGAATTTGAAGGGAACGTTCTGAAGATGACGGCGAGCTTTGGCGTGAGCGAGCTGAGTGAGTCGATGGGCCGGCCGGACGATCTGCTGCTGGCTGCCGACGAGAACCTGTACAAAGCCAAGCACGACGGCCGCAACCGCGTCATCGGCTAGGGCGCGCGCGGCATTCTCACGCAGCTTCGGGTTGCACGCGGCGCAGCGCATCGACGGCACGGATGGCGACCCAGGCAATCGCGATACTTGTCTTTCTCGCGCAAAACCGTACCGTTCACGCTGGAGAGACGCCCATGAACTTCGCCGCGCCCGAGCCGACACCCGATCCCACTGACCTGCTGGCACCGCTCGGGGTCGCAGAAATGGCCGAGCCGCATACGCTGCCACCGGGCGGCCTGCTGGATTTGGACGATGCGCTCGCGGAGGCGCTTGCTGCCGTGGAAGCCGTCGAAGCGGAGCAGATCATTGTCCGGCAACAGGCGCTGGCCGCGGATTCGCCGGCGCCGGAAACGCTGCCAGAAGGCGACTTGCCGGCGCGCCCGGAGATTCGCGGCATGCCGGTCTCTGGCGGCGACGAGCAGATCCGCGACCTGAAGCTGAAGCTGATGGACGCGCGGCATCGTCAGGAGCGCGACCAGAAGGAACTGGACCAGTTGATGGCCGACCTGAGCGTGACGCGCAAGCGCTACCACAAGCTCGGGGCGGAGCACGATGAGCTGCGCAAGCGCCTGCAGCGCGCCGAACTGGACCTGCCCGACCAGGGCGCGCGCAACGTCCTCAACGCGCTGCTGGGGCCGCTGGACCACCTGATGGAGGTGTTTGACCATCTGGCGGCGCGCGAGACGCTGTCCGCACAGGGCCGCGAGGCGCTGACGATGCTGCAGGGACAATGGCAGCGGGCCTTTGGCGTGCTGCAAGTGACGCCATTTGACGCGCTGGGCCAGCCGTATGACGCGCACCTCCACGAGTACATCGCGCAAGCGCCGTCGGACGCGCCGCCGGGCCAGGTTATCCGCCAAGTGGGGCGCGGCTACCTGTTGGCGGGGCGGCTGTTGCGGTCAGCGCGCGTTGTCGTGTCGGGCGGCCTGCCGGGCACGCAGCCCGTGCCGACGATCGACCTGGAGCCAGCGCCAGACCCGGAAACGGATCCATTCGCCGATCTGTAGTTTCTGGAAGGGGACTTGGCGGTCGCGCTTGGCGAACCTGCCAGCAGCCAACGTGCCCACGACGAGGCAGCGTTGGATCTCCGGGCATCGCCGGCTTGTTTAGTGCAGGCGCTCAGCCACGCGGCGGGCGAGCTCAATCATCTGGTCGCCGCTGCAGACCTTGGCCGCGCAGGACACGGCGGCGAGCAGCGGTCGGCGCGGATCGACGAACACCAAAGTCACGACGTTCCCATAGAACGAGCGAAAGCCCATGTCCGTGATCTTGTTGGTCGGCGTGACGTTCGAGTACGAATTCTTCATCGTGTTGAAGCGCGTGCGGCTCTCCGCGAGGTTGGGATCGCGCCAGACTTGCACGCTGACGCCAAACAGTTCGGCCTTGTCGGTCGCGTAGAACATCGCGTTGTAGTTGGGCGTCGGCGTAATGCCCACGAGTTCCGTCCGGTGGAATTTCTGCTTGGCGCCGAGCACCTTGGGCAGATCCGCGGCGATGATGTAGCCGTTGACATCCAGCGGCGCCTCGGTCGGCGCGGCGTGCACAACCACGGCGCCCGGCGGCAAGGGCGGCTCTTCCGCCTTGGGCGCGGGCTTGGGCGGCTCCGGCTTGATGGCTTCCTGCTTGGCCGGCTCGGACTTGACCGGCTCAGCTTTGGCGACCACTTCCGCAGGCTTGCCCCGGCCAGCGGGCACGGGCACGACGGGCGCGGGCGCGGGCGCAGCAGCGACAGGGGCGGGCGGCACGGCGGCAGGCGACGGCGCAGCAGCCGGCGTCGGGGTCTCAGGCGCGCCGGCGACGTGCGGTGCGGGCGCGCGCTGGGATGCCACGGCGGGTACGGCGGCTTTGTCACCTTCAGCCGGCTTGGCAGCAGCGTCCTTGGCTTTGCCATCCGTCGGCTTCTTGGCCTTGACGATCGGCGGCTTGGTGCCCGGCGCAGCAGCGCCAGCGTCCGTCGACTTCTTGCAGCCCGCCACGCCGCCCAGGGCGAGGGACAGGCCCAAGGCCAGTCGCGCCGCGACAAGCAAGGGGCTGGAAATCTGGAATCGCTGCAAAGTTGCCATGCTCAGCCGTTGGTGTTTGGTCGCGCGCGGTGGGCGCATTTTGCCCAGTCTTGTGACAGGCGGCGGCACTATCGACCGAACCGCCGCGGCTGTCAACGCAACAACCCGAGCTGCAACGCCGCGCGCACCGTCGCTATTCCCGTTCCCGCCGCGGGTCGCGCAAATCCACGGACTGACTTGACCGCACGGGAACGCAGCCGCATGATAGTTGCGCTAGAGCCACGAGGCCCGCTATGTCATTTTTGCGTTTTCTGACTTCCCCTACCCTTGCCTTCAGCTGCGTTGCGGTTCTCGCCGCGTGTGGCGGATCGCATGCCGATACCAAGGCGGCCGAGTCGGCATCTGCCGGACCGACGGACGCGGAGCGCAATGCTGCGGCCCAACCGGTCCAGACGGAATCCGACGCCAACGGCGCGATTGAACGCATTGACGTGAACGGCGACCACAAGCCGGACGTGTTCAAGTTCTATCGCAACGTTGAAGTCGCCGGCGCGGATCCCGCGGCGCCCAAGACGATGAAGCGCGCACTCGTTCGCAAGGAACTGGATGTGAACTTTGACCAGCGCATCGACATCGTCGAGTTCTACGAAGGCGAGCCGGGCAAAGAGCAGAAGGTCAAGGAAGAGTTCGACCTCGACTTTGACGGCCGCGTCGACGAGACGCGCCACTACAAGGACGGCAATGTCACGCTGATCGAGCTGGACCTCGGTTTTGACGGCAAGACGGACACCTGGAGCTACTACCAGCTCACGCAGAACGAGGAAGGCAAGCCGGTCAACCGCCTTGTGGAACGCCGCCGCGATACCAACGGCGACGGCGCGGTCGACGTGTGGGAGTACTACACCAAGGGCGTCATCGTGAAGATCGGCACGGATTCGAACGGCGACGGAACGCCTGATCAGTTCCAGCGCATCGACCAGAAGGGCGCCAAGTAGCGCCGCTGCGATCCCCCAAAGCTTGATTGTCGAACGGAACGCGCGCTGGATCTACGGCGCGGTCGGCGTCGGCGTTTCAGCCGGGTCAGGCGGCCGACGTTCCGGCGGCGGGGACAGCGACAGCTCCACCAACTGCTCGCCATCGCGGGCCAGCGCCACGACGCGCCATTGTCCAGCCTTCAGCGCCACTTTCCGCACGCGACTCGTCAACTCCGCCGGCACGCGCGTGTCCACCGCAAGCACCAGCCGATTCGGCTCCAACCCCGCGCGGTCGCGGTAGTCCTGGGCCGCCATGCGCAGCGTCGTCGTAATGGCCTCGTCGGAGTCCAGACGCTCGTCGCGCGCCTCGCGGTCGAGGATCTTCAGCGCGTGCTCGTCCAACCGGGCGACAAAGTTCTTGTCGACTTCAAAACCCGGCAGACGGCGGTAGGGCAACATCTCCATGGCCGGCAGGATCGTGCCGCCGCGGCGGTCGGCGAGCTGGATGTCCAGCGCGCGCTCGATCGGCAAACGGTTTGGATCGTCGGCTTTGGTCGTACCCGCATCGATCGCGGCGGGCGGCAACTGCGGCGGCGGGCCTTCGCATCCCTTGGCGCACGCGGTGAGCGCCAGCAGCGGCGCGATGAACTGCAAGTGAAAAAGTCTCATTTGGCCAACCAGGAAAACGCCAAGGGCGCGGGAAAGAATGTGGGAAGGGACGGGGCGAATGTTTGCACCGGAAAGCCGCGGCAGGTGCCGGCATGCGGCGCGCATTTGCCGTCGACGCCGTCAGCGACCGTGCCTCCGCAGCTGACGAGCGACGCCGGTTTGTAGGCTTCAATGCGGTACCACTGGTCCTGATAGACAAAAGCGTAGGCGGGGCCGCTGATTGGCTCGTCGGTTCCCGCGTAGTAGCCCGCGACAGCGACGCCGGTGCACGTGGTGTCCGTCACGCCGATGCGCGGGGCGATGACCTTGCCCGATGACATTTGCAGGCTGAAGAACACGCCGGCCTTGGGCGAGTAAACGACGATGCCGTCGCGCAGGATGTCCAGCGTGCCGGCTGCCGAGAGCGCAGGGTGGCCGCGGCCGACGAGTACGCCGATCGGCTGGCCCGCGGCGTCGATGACCCACAGGCCGCCGCCAGCGTTGGCGTTGGCAACCGCGACGTCCGCCGCGTCCGCCGCATTGTCGGCATCGACGTCGTTGCTCCCCTGCGCATCGGGATCGCCGACGCCCACAGCCGCGGCGTCCGCGCCCACTGTCACGGGTTCAACCGCATCGCCGATCGGTGCACGGCTGCATGCGGTCGCGGCAATCATCACAGCCCAAATCCAGCGCATCACAGCAGTTCCTCCGGTCGCAGTTTCTTGTGCGGCGCCAGCTCCGGCAGCGCGGCCTTTTCCGGTGCCACCGGCTGCGGCAACTCCGCGTGCGTCGGCCGTTCAGCGTGCTGCGGCAGTTCGGCATGCTTCTGGGGCATTTCCGCCGCCCACGCGTCGTCCGGACCTTGGGACTTCTTCAGCGCCATCGCCTGCGACCGACCGCGCGGCTGTTGGCGTTCCTGACGGAACCAGCGCGGCATCAACCTGTGTTCCGGCGACATGCCGGGCGCCGGATGGCCAATGGCCTTGGCCAGCGCCAGCACCGTCGTCTCGTCCAGCGCGCCGGTCTGCGGCAGCCCCGCCTGCGACTGGAACCGCCGCACCGCCATCTGCGTCGTGCCGCCCAGGACGCCATCCAGCGGCAGGCGCAGCCCCAGCACGACGGACAGCGCCGCCTGCGCCCACTTCACCAGCCGTTGCGGGTCATGCTGCGGCTTGGGTTGCATCGCCTCGGGATGCACCGGCGGCTCGTGCGGCGCGGGCTCCTTGGCGTGCTCATCGTGCCGGGCGGACAAGTCCGCGACCAACCGCTTGCGCATCTTTGCTGAGGTCACATCCAAGCGCATCGTGTCTCCCGGGGCCAAGCATAGCCGCGCCAAGGCCAGCCGCAAAGCAGGTTATGCCAGCGCCGGCTCAGCGTGGGCCCCTTCCAGGAAGCGCTGCAAGATGACCGCGGCGGCGAACTTGTCCACCTGCGTCCGTCGCTTCGCGGCCTTCATGCCCAGCATCCGCAGCTCCGCGTGCGCGACCGTCGTCGTGTCCGCCTCATCAACAAGCCACACCGGGCGCGTCTGTGCCGCCGCCAGCGCCGCGGCAAACTGCCGACACAGCCGCGCCGACCCCGCCTCCGCGTCCTGCTCCATCGGCAGGCCCACCACAAGCGCCTGCACTTTCAGCCGATCGCACAACGGCAGCAACTGGGCGATGTCCCGCCGCGTCCCCAGCCGCGCAACGACGCTGTGCGGCAGCGCCAGCGGTGTGCCCGCCTCGCTCACCGCCAGGCCCATCCGGGCGCGGCCGAGGTCAATCGCCAAAAACACGCCGTTGCGCTGCATCTTCCCCTGTGTTTGCGTGGACGCAGTCGTCCCCGCGCTGTATCCTGCCGGTCCCGGAGCCAAACCATGCCAGTCCCCGTCACAATCTATCGCACCCAAGTCTGCCCCTACTGCGTGATGGCCAAACGCATGTTTGACCGCCTCAAGGTGGCTTATACGGAAGTCTACCTCGACGACAAGCATGAGCTGCGCAATGAACTCTCGCGCAAGTTCAACTGGCAGACGGTGCCGATGATCGTCGTGGGCGAAAAGTTCGTCGGCGGCTACACCGACGTCGCCGAACTGGAACGCAACGGCAAGCTGGCGCGCATGCTGCAAGGAGACGCGTGAAGCGATTTTGCCTGACGGCGCTCCTGCTCATGATCGCAGCCTGCAGCGGCGCCGGCAAGGCGAGCACGCTCAAGACGGACGTCGCGGATTTCGCTCGCTACATGCGCTGGGGCATGATCGAGAAGGCCGCCGACCTGGTGCCATCGGCGCGGCGCATCTCGTTCATCACGCAGAAGCGGTCGGCGCAGGCCAACATGATGATCCACGAGTACGACATCCGCGCCGTTGAACCGGACGCCACCGGGGAACACGCGCGGGTGCTGGTGCAGGCGACCTGGAGCCGACCGAACGACCCGGTCATGCGCACGGAGCTGATGGAGCAGAAGTGGGAATGGACCGAGCGCCATTGGCAGATGGTCGAGCAGAAACCGGTGGAGACGCAGGCCCCGACGACGCCGGATGAGGGCCTGTAAGCGCCCCGCGCCCTGTAACCCGCGCGTTCGCTGTGCTACACTCTTCGCCCCGACCGCCTGCGGCCGCTGCTGGGTGCCATGTCCGCGCAAATCCCCATCATCGTACAGAAGTTTGGCGGATCGTCCGTGGCTGACGTCGCCGGGATTCGCCGCGTCGCCGCGCACGTGGTCGCTACGCGCCGCGCTGGGCATCGCGTGGTCGTCGTCGTGTCGGCGATGGGCAAGACCACGGATTCGCTGGTGCAACTCGCGCATGAACTGACGCCGACGCCGGATCGCCGGGAGCTGGACATGCTGCTGACGGCGGGCGAACGCATCGCGATGGCGATCCTGGCGATGGCGATTCGCGACCTCGGCGAGCCGGCGACGTCCTTGACGGGCAGCCAATGCGGCATCATCACCAACGACGCACCGGGCGGCGCGCGGATCGTTGAAGTCAGGCCGTTCCGCGTGCAGGACGCGCTGGACGCCGGGCAAATCGTCATCGTCGCGGGCTTCCAGGGCGTGTCGTGGAAAAAAGAAGTGACGACGCTCGGCCGCGGTGGCTCGGACACGACGGCGGTGGCGCTGGCCGCGGCGCTTTCCGCTGAGGCGTGCGAGATCTATTCCGATGTGGACGGCGTCTATAGCGCTGACCCGCGCAAGGTGCCGGATGCCCGCCGCCTGGAGACGCTGGGCCACGACGAGATGCTGGCGATGGCGCGCGCAGGAGCCAAAGTGTTGGGCGCAGATGCGGTCGCGTGGGCGCGCTTGCACGACGTCGCGTTGTACGCGCGGGCGTCGGACGGTCGGCCGGGCGAGACGGTCGTGCGCCTCAATCCGCCCGCCGATCGGCCGTGGATCGCGGCCGTGACGCAGCGGCCGCATTGCGCGCTGTTGAACTGGCGCGGCGACGTGCCGAACCTGCCGTCCGTGTTGCAGGCGTCGGCCGTGCCGCCGATCCTCAGCTTGAGCTTGCCGGACCAAACGCTCCTGCTCATCGGGCGCGACGTGGCCGATGCGGTTGACCCGCATTTTGCCCGCCTCATCGACCGCCTGCGCGCCCTGCCCGACGCACAGCAGCACGCGCCGACGCTGTTGGAAGGAACGCTGGTGTCGATTGTGGGCCCCGCCGTCGGGCGGGAGTGCGACCTCGTATCGCCATTTCGCGACGCGCTTGCGCCGTTTCTCACACCGCAGACCCCGGTGCTGGCCCATGGCCTGACGCTTTCGTGTCTCCTGCCGCCTGATCAAGCTGACGCCGCCGTGGCCGCCTTGCACGCAGCATTTCTCGGCGGTGCGGCATGATCCGTGTTCTTTGCCTGACCCTTTGCCTGCTCGCTTGCGCGTGCAGCAGCGCGCAAACCCAGCTCCCCGTCAACGGTCCGCAGACCGCCGACGAAGTGCTGAACCGGGCCCTGTCCCGGCCTTTGCCCACGACCGCCCAGGGCATGGCGCGTCTCGATGCCTACCTGAAAGGCGAGCGGCGGTCGGTCGATCTCATCGTGATCCTGGCCATGCCCAACGCGGTGCAGATGCAGGCGGTGTCGCCCACGCTGGACATGCTCGCGGTCATGGCCACCGACGGCAAGCGCTTCGCATCCTTTGAGCGCGGGGGCGACAAATGCATGGTCGGCGATGCGTGCCCGCGCAACATGGCGCGGCTGGTGCCGATCGCGCTCTCGCCAGAGCAGTTGACCCCGGCGCTCCTGGGGCGGCCGCCGATCCTGGATTTGCCCGAGAAGCGGCTGGAATGGGACAGCAAGCGCGAACTGTACAACGTCACGCTGGGCCTGGACGCCGGGACGCATCAGCAGATCTTCGTTTCGCCCAAGGATTTTCGTATCGTGGGGACCGTGCTGTTCGACAAGACCGAGCGGGTCGCGTCGATCGAGTACGTCGGCGGCGACCGCATGCCGGACACGCTGCGCTACAAGGCCAAGGACGTGGACGTGAGCATCTCAGCCAAGAAACCCTTTGATCTGGATTTGCCCGCAGATGCCGAATCATTTGCGCTGGCGTGCCCGGATGGCATGCTGCGGCAAGAGATGCCGTGCGTGGACGAGACACCGCCAACCGGGAGCAGGCCAACAAACCCGTGAATCAGCCACTTTTCATCGTTTTTGAAGGTACTGACGGGTCGGGGACGACGACCCAGGGCGACCTGTTGACGGCAGCGCTCAAGCGTTCTGGCCGCACGGTCCTGCGCACGGCGGAGCCCACGGACGGCGACGTCGGCGTGATGATTCGCAACGTGCTGCGCGCGCGAACGGAGCACCCGCTGGACCCGGCGGCCGTGGCGCTGCTGTTTGCCGCGGATCGCGTGGACCACTGCGCGCGGATCATCGGTCCGGCGTTGGCGCGCAACGAGGCGGTGATCTGCGATCGCTACCTCGCGTCGTCGCTGACGTTCCAGGTCGTGGACGGCGATGGCCGCATCACGCCCAAGTGGATCTGTGAGATCAACAAGGAAGCGCTCAAGCCAGACCTGACGATCCTGCTGGACCTGCCGGTCACGGACGCGATGACGCGGATCCACCACCGCGGCAAGCCGCGCGAGCGCTTTGAGGTCGCGGAGACGCTGGAGCACGTGCGCGCGCGGTACCGCGAGGTGTTTCGCGAGGCGCCGGAGCGGCTTGGGCGGAGCTTGGTGCTGGATGCCAGTCGCAGCCGCGAGGCGATCGCGTATGATGTCCTCTCTGCGGTGTTGCAGATTGTCCAGGAACGGGCGCAGGCCGCGCTGGAAAGCGGCGCGGGCGACCGGCAAGTCGGCCATGAGGCGTCGCGATGACTGACCCCAAGACCCCGCAACAGGCGACGATGCCGTATTCCGGCATCCCCGCGGGCGACGGCGAGACGCCGAACGCGGATGTCTCCGACGCGCCGACCGTGTACGGCGAGATGCGGCCGGTCACGCAAATGCCCAGGACGGCGCCGCCCAAGCCAGTGAGCGCGCAAAAGACTGTGGATGCGGAGACAATCGCCCGCGCGACGCCGGCCGATCCGACAATCACCGGCGACGACACGATGGCCGGAGCGAGCGAGTCCGGACCGCGCCCCGGTCTGCCAACGATGCCAACGCGGCTGGACGAGGAGAGCGAGGCGGACGAGCTGGGCGACCGCATCCGCGCGCACCTGGACGACGGCAACAAGCGCGAGCGCAAGGACAAGCTGCTGGGCGAGCTGCTCGGCGGCCGGTTCCTGGTGCTGAAGAAGATTGGCGCGGGCGGCATGGGTGCCGTGTACCGCGCGCGTCAGGAAGGCATGGACCGCGACGTGGCGGTCAAGGTCCTGCTCGGCGACCTGACGGAAAACGACACAGTGCTGCGGCGGTTCACGCTGGAAGCGCTCGCGGTTTCGCGCCTCAAGCACCCTAATACGATTCAGATTTTTGACTACGGCACGACGCCGCAGGGCAATCCGTACATCGCGATGGAGATGCTGGAAGGCGCCACGCTGCACGACGTGCTGCGCAAGGAGCGGCCGCTGCCGATTCGCCGGGCGTTGCGCATCATGGCGCAGGTCGCCGCGTCGTTGGGCGAAGCGCACGGCAAGGGCATCGTGCACCGCGATCTGAAGCCGGAAAACATCTTCCTGATCGACGTGTCCGGCAACCCGGACTTTGTCAAAGTGCTGGACTTTGGCGTGGCCAAGATGGCCGACTCCAAGGACGAGAAAGGCACGCTGACGCAAGCGGGCAGCATCTTTGGCACGCCGCGCTACATGAGCCCGGAACAGTGCTCGGCGCAACAGGTGGACCATCGCAGCGATCTGTACGCGCTCGGTGTGATCCTGTTTGAGATGGTGACGGGCGTGCCGCCGTTCAACTCCGACCAGCCGCTGACGCTGCTGCTGTCGCATGTGAACGAGCCGCCGCCGCAGCCCTCCACGGTGGAGTTGGCGGGCAAAGATGGCGCGCCGCTGAAGCAGGTGATCCCGGCGGAGGTCGAGGACCTGATCCTGACGCTGCTGGAGAAGAATCCGGCTGACCGCGTGCAGACGTCCGAAGAGCTGTCCAAGGAATGCGTGAAGCTGGCCGACGCGCTGCCATCCGCGTTTGATGCGCGCGTGGGCGAAGCGGAGGCGGGCAATCTTGGCGTGCGGCTGCCGTCGATGCACACGATGAGCATGACCGCGCGGACGCTGCACATGGCGCCGGAGCAGGCGGGCTTGGCCGCGCCGCCGCCGAAACGGAAATCAAACGTGCTGCTGCCGATTGTCGTCGGGCTGGTGATGGCGACGGTCGCTGCGGTCGCGGTTGTTGCGACGCAGAAACCGGAAGCGAAGGAGACGGTCCAGGCCGCCGCACCGCCGCCGGGCGTGGTGATTCCGCCGCCAGCGCAGCCGCTCAAGGAAGATGAAGTCACGGCGACGTTGACGAGCCAGCCCCCGGGGGCGACCGTCCTGCGCGGGCAGGAGAACCTGGGCATGACCAATCTGACGATGACGCGCAAGAAGGACGCGCCGCCAGAAGTGGTGCAGCTGCTGCTGAAGGGCTACAAGCCGGTGGAAGTGACGCTGAATTTCAAACAGAATTTCATGCAGCACACGCAGATGATTGAAGAAGCAGCGCCGCCAGTCGCAGCGCCGCTGACCGCCGCGGGTCCGGCCAAGGCCAAAGCTGCGACAGTCCCCGGCGCGCCGGCGCTGAAAGTGGACGCGCCGAAGCTTGAGGCTCCCAAAGTCGACGCGCCCAAAGCCGAGCCCAAGGCGGAAACGCCCAAGGCCGAGCCGAAAGAAGAGAAAAAGGAAATCAAGAAGAAGAAGGAAGACCTGATCGACGACCTGCAATAGCCGCAGCGCCCGCCGCCTCGCTTCCCCTCTCCGCCTCGCCACACGAGTGACCATGCCTGCCAATCCCCCGACCGTCTCCCTTCAAGGCCGCGCCGTTTGCGTTACGGGCGCCGGCGGCTTCATTGGCAGCCATCTGTGCGAAGCGCTCGTGCAGGGCGGCGCCAAAGTCCGCGCGCTCGTGCACTACAACGGCCGCGGCGATCGCGGCATGCTGGAAGAGATTCCCGCCGAAATCGCCAAGGAAATTGAGGTTGTGGCCGGCGACATCCGCGACCCGCACCACATGCTGCGGTTCTGCCAGGGCCAGGACACGATCTTCCACCTGGCGGCGCTGATCGCGATTCCGTGGAGCTACGAGGCGCCGCAGAACTACGTGATGACCAACGTCGTCGGCACGCAGAATCTGCTGGAAGCGGCGCGGATCTGCGGCGCGCGGCGGATGGTGCACACCTCGACGAGTGAAGTGTACGGGACGGCGCGCTACGTGCCGATCGACGAAGCGCACCCGCTGCAGGGCCAGTCGCCGTATTCGGCGTCCAAGATCGGCGCGGACAAGCTGGCGGAGAGCTACTTCCTGAGCTTCCAGACGCCCGTTGTGACGCTGCGGCCGTTCAATACGTACGGACCGCGGCAGTCGGCGCGCGCGGTGATTCCGACGATCGCCAGCCAGCTGCTGTCCAACCAGCCGGAGCTCCGCCTGGGCAGCCTGGACCCGGTGCGCGATTTGCTGTTCTGCCGCGACACGGCGCGCGCTTTTGTGTTGGCCGGGACGGTTGAGGGCATCGACGGCGCGACGGTCCACGTGGGCACCGGCGTAGGCGTGACGATCGGCGAACTGGCCGAGCGCATGATGGCGCTGTCCGGCCGCCACGTGCCGATTGTCACCGACGACGCGCGCGTGCGGCCGGCGGGCAGCGAGGTCATGCGGCTGTTGTGCAATCCAACGCTGGCCCGTGAGATGCTCGGCTTTGAAGCGCGCGTCTCGCTGGATGAGGGCCTCGCGGAGGTGCTGACGAGCGTGGCCGGGCGTCTGGACAAGTACCGCCGCGCCACCGAATACCAGAGGTAACGACAGTGACCGCGCAGCGCATGGAGACCCTGGAGTTTTGCCGCGCGGCGCGCGCTCGCGGCGAACTGGCGCTGGCGGTGACGGTGCTGGATGCGGCGATCGCGCAGATGACGGCCGAAGATGCCGCGACCTTGGCGAAACTCCTGCTGGAGCGCGCGGAATTGGCGCTAGCGGCGGGCGACGTGGCGACCGCGGACGATGCGGCGCGGCGCGCGGGGCCGTTGGCGCAAAAGGCGGAAGACCTGACGGTGATGGCGCAGGCCGCGTGGACGGTCGGCCAAGTGACGGCGCGCCAGGAGGACGCCGAGCGGACGCGCTACTGGCTGGGCCAAGCGGCGGAACTGGCGCTGCTGGCTGAGGCATGGCCGATCGCGCTGCGGGCGCAACGCGGGCTGGCCAACCTGATGCAGGGCGCGGGCGACACGGCTGGCGCGGTGGCGCGGCTGAAGGCGCTCGCGGCGGACGCCGTGGTGCTGGAGCTGCCGATTGAGGCCGCGGCATGCCATTTGGACCTCGCGCAACTGGCGTTGGCGCGCGACGATGGCCCGGCGACGCTGCATCACATGCAAGAAGTGCTGCGCGATCCGGACAGCCTGCCGCCGCTCCTGCGCGGGGAGGCCGGCTTGCTGCGTGTGCGGCTGCTCGTGGCGATTGGCGACGTGCCCGCGGCGGTGGCTGGCGTGGCGGAAGCGGTGGACTTGCTGCGGCTGTCCGGCGATCAGCGCAGCTTGGGTGCCGGGCTGCTGATCCAAGGGCAGTTGCTGCTGCTGGCGGATCGCGCCCAGGAAGCTGGCCGAGCGCTGGGCGAAGCGCTGGCGGTGACGGTGCGCGCTGGCCTGCCCGAGCGGGCGGTGGTGGAAGCGGTGATTGCGCGCATTCGCGGGGCGTAGTCCCACAAGGCAGCGGCAAACGGGCTACTCGCCAAAGAACTCCGCCACGGCGTTCAGCATCACGTCGCTACCCACCGTCAGCGCGGCCTCGTCCACGAGGAACCGCGGCGAATGGTGCGGCTCCGCGTGCGGACCGCCACAGCCGACGAAGAAGTAACAGCCCGGGACGGCCTCGAGGAAGAACGCCATGTCCTCGCCCGCCATCATCCGCAGCGTGCGATCCACGCTGGTGACCCCCGGCGTCGCCTTGGCAACCCGCGCGATGCGATCGGCCATCTCCGGATCGTTGCGCAGCGCGACGGTGTAGCGCTGGTACTCGACCTCGGCCGTCGCACCGTGCGCTTCGGCAGTGGACTTGGCAATCTGCGTCAGCCACTTGGGCAGGCTCTCGCCGACCGCCTTGCCATAGCTGCGAGCGGTGCCGCGCAGGACAACTTCCTCCGCGATGACGTTGAACGCGCTCCCGCCATGGAAGCTGCCGATCGTCACGACGACCGGCTCCAGCGGATCCGCCCGCCGCGAGGCAATCGACTGCAGCGCGACGACGACGTGGGCCGCCGCGACGATCGCGTCATCCGCCGTGTGCGGCAGCGCGCCATGACCACCGCGGCCGCGCACGACAACCGTGAAATCGTCAACCGCCGCCATCGTCGGCCCCGGCGCGCAACTCACGACGCCAACCGGCAGCGGACTCCACAGGTGCAGGCCATACGCCGCGTCCACTTTGGGACCACGACCGTCCAGCCACCGGCCGTCCAGCAGCCCGTCCTCGATCATCTTCACCGCACCGCGGCCGCCTTCCTCGCCGGGCTGGAAAGCGACGACCACGTGGCCCGCAATCTCATGGCCGTGGGCGATCAGCCGCCGCGTCACCGCCAGCAGGCAGGCCATGTGGCCATCGTGACCGCACGCGTGCATGTACCCGGGCCGGCGCGAGGCAAAATCCAGCCCCGTCTGCTCATCGATCGGCAGCGCGTCCATGTCCGCGCGCAGCAGCAGCGTCCGGTCCGTTTCGCCGCGGCCAAAGTGCAGCGCCAGTCCCGTGCCGCCGACCTTCCGCACGCCCAGCGCGCCCAGCGCGTTCAGCGTCGCCAGCAGCCAAGCCTGCGTGTCGTATTCCTCCAGCGACAACTCCGGCTCCTGATGCAGGCAGCGCCGCCAGTGCACGAGGTCGGCGATTTCAGCGGCGGACAGTGGAGCGAACAACGACGACATGGGCCACCTTGCGCCACACGGGTGCGCTGCGGGAGCGTGGCATGCCAGCGCGGACGAGGCAATCGCCGCGCGTGGGCGACCGTGCTATCGTATTCCCATGGTTGATGAAATCTCACCGCTCCTTCAGCCCTTGGCGGCGGCGCTCCACGATTTGGACACGCTGCCGAACGGCCTCAGTCAGGCGGAAGCGGCGCGGCGCCTGCGCGCCAATGGCGCCAATTTGCTGATCGTCCACAAGGAACGGCCGGTCATCCTGCAGTTTCTCGCGCGCTTCAAGAATCCGCTGGTCCTGCTCCTGCTTCTGGCGAGCGGGCTGTCAGCGAGCACGGGCGACGTCGCGAGCTCGATCATCACGATGGTCATGATCCTGCTCTCCATCACGCTGGATTTCGTGCAGGAGCGGCGCGCGGGCAAGGCGGCGGAGAAGCTGAGGGACGCCGTCGCGCACCGCGTGCAAGTCTGGCGCGACGGTCAGTTGAGCGAGCAGCCCGCGGAATCGCTCGTCGTCGGCGACGTGATCGCACTCGCGGCGGGCACGCTGGTGTCGGCGGACGTGCGGGTGGTGACGGCGCGCGATTGCTTCGTCAATCAATCGCTGCTGACCGGCGAGACCTATCCAGTCGAGAAAAAGCCCGACGACGCGGCGACGTCAGCGGAACCGAGCGAAGCGACGCACCTGCTGTTCATGGGCACGACTGTCGTCTCCGGCACGGCGACGGCGGTTGTCGTGCGCACCGGTTCGCAGACGGCGCTGGGCAACATCGGCAAGACGCTGGAAATCGTGGCGCCGCCCACGGCTTTTGAGGCGGGCACGCGGCGTTTTGGCCTGATGATCCTGCGCCTGGCGGCGCTGATGGTGACGTTTGTGCTCGCGGTGTGCCTGGCGCGCCACCGCCCGCTGCTGGAGGCCATCCTGTTCTCCGCGGCGCTCGCGGTGGGCCTGACGCCGGAGCTGCTGCCGATGGTCGTGTCCGTGACGCTGTCCCGCGGCGCGCTGCGCATGGCCAAGAAGCAGGTCATCGTCAAACGGCTGGGCGCGATCCACGACCTCGGCAGCATGGACATTCTCTGCACCGACAAGACCGGCACGCTGACCGAGGCGAAAATCCGTCTGGAGCGCCACATCGACGCACAGGGCCGCGATTCTGCCCGCGTGCTCTGGCTGGCGCTGCTGAACAGCACGTTTGAGTCAGGCCTGAAGTCGCCGATGGATGAAGCGATCCTGCGCCATGGCGAAGTCGATATCACGGGCTGGCAGAAGGTCGACGAAGTGCCGTTCGACTTTGAGCGGCGCCGCGTCTCCGTGCTTGTGCAGCACACGGACGGCACGAAGCTGCTCATCGTCAAAGGTGCGCTGGAGGACATCGCGCAGCTGTCGTCGCACTGGGAGGGCGATAGCCCGGAGGACCTGCGGCCGATGGACGACGCGGCGCAGGCGCAGATCGCGACGCGTTTCGCCGGGCTGGGCGACGAAGGGTTTCGCGTGCTCGGCGTTGCGTGGAAGATCGCGCCGCCGGAGCTGGAGCACGCGCGCATCGACGACGAAACTTTGCTGAACTTCTGCGGGTTCGCGGCGTTTGAAGATCCGCCCAAAGAGTCGGCCAAGGCGGCGCTCGCGACGTTGGCGGCGCGCGGCGTCACGGTCAAGGTCATCAGTGGCGACAATGAGCAGGTGACGCTGCACGTCTGCCAGCAGGTCGGCCTCGCGGTGACGGGCCACATGACCGGCGCGCAGTTGGAGGCGCTCGATGACGCGGCGCTGGCGGTCCAGCTCCCGGCGATGACGATCTTCTGCCGGATGAATCCGCGGCAGAAAGAACGCATCGTCAATGCCTTGCGCGCGCAAGGCCACGTCGTCGGCTACATGGGCGACGGGATCAACGACGCGCCGCCGCTCCACGCCGCCGATGTCGGCATTTCCGTGGATTCCGGCGCGGACGTTGCCAAGGAAGCGGCGGACATGATCCTGCTGCAACAGGATCTCGCGGTGTTGAACGACGGCATCGCGGAAGGCCGGCGGACGTTCGCCAACATCCTGAAATACGTGATGATGGCCACGAGTTCCAACTTCGGCAACATGTTCAGCATGGCGGCGTCGGCGATCATCCTGCCGTTCCTGCCGATGTTGCCGGTCCAGGTCCTGCTCAACAATTTCCTCTATGACCTGTCGGAAATGCCGATTCCGCTGGACCGCGTCGACGACGATTGGCTCCAGCGCCCGCACCGCTGGGACATGCGCTTCATCCGCAACTTCATGCTGACGCTGGGCCCGGTGTCGTCGCTGTTCGATATCGGCACGTTCGGCCTGCTGTGGTGGTGGTTCGGCGACAACGAGAAAGCATTTCACACCGGCTGGTTCATCGAGTCGCTGGCGACGCAAGTGCTCGTGATCTTCATCATCCGCACGCGCGGCAAGCCGTGGCAGTCGGTGCCGAGTCGCGCGCTCACCGGCGCGTCGCTCAGCGTCGTGCTGCTGGCGTTCATCCTGCCGCTGACGCCCATCGCTGCGTGGGTCGGCTTCACGCCGCTGCCGTGGCCGTTCCTGCTGGCGCTCATCGGCGTTGTCGCCGCATACCTGCTCGTGACGCAGGGCATCAAGACGTGGTTCTACAGCCGCGAGAAGTCTTCGCTGGCGCACTGACGCAGCGGAACGGCGTGCGTGGCCGCGGGAACCGACAAGTCTTGCGACAGCCGCGGCGACGTCTGGTAGGCTCCGCCCGCGCGATCGCTGCGCGAGGTGTCCCGCTCGATGGCCCGCAATGACGTCAATCCGCTGATTCGCGACGAGGTCGGCACGCTGATGCGCCGGGCCCAGCGCGAAGTGGTGCTGTGCTACCCCAATTCCTATCGCGTCGCCGGCAGTTCGCTCGGCTTTCAGGTCATCTATCGCGCGCTCAACAGCCGCGAGACGGTCGCCTGCCACCGCGCCGTGTTTGAGGACTCGCGGCCGAGACCGCCGCGCAGCCTGGAGTTTGCCCAGGCGCTCGGCGACTACGACGTGATCCTGGTGTCGATCGCCTATGAACTCGACCTCGTGAACCTCGTGCACCTGCTCGACGACGCGGGGATCCCGCCGTTGGCGCGCGATCGCGGGCCGCAGTATCCGGCGATCATCGTGGGCGGGCCGCTGACGACTTCCAATGTGCTGCCGCTGGGGCCTTTTGCCGATCTGGTCGTGATGGGCGAAGCCGACGAGGCCGTGTTCACGCTGCTGGATTGGATGGAGGGCGGCCTGGACAAGGTGGCCATGCTGCAGGCCGCGCAGGACGTCCGCGGCTTCTGGCTGCCGGATTTCCACGGCGACGCGGTGCCCAACCAGCTGAGCGTGTCCGCCGACTGCCTGCCGTCACTGGGCCAATGGCATAGTCCGCAAGCTGAATTCAAGAACATGATGCTGCTGGAGACAAGCCGCGGCTGTCCCCGCTTCTGCAAATTCTGCGTCGTGCGCGCGCCCGTAGCGCCCGTGCGCGATCCCGCGCTGGAGCGGGTGATCGCCGCGCTGGATCGGCCCGAGTATCAGGAAGCGCCGCGCGTCGGTTTCGTCGGCGCCGCGGTCAGCGATTGGGCGCCCATCAAGGACGCGCTGCGCGCTGCCATCGAACGCGGCAAGCAAATCGGCATTTCCAGCCTGCGCGCGGATCGCCTGGATGAAGACAATGAGTTCGTCGACCTGCTCTGGCAAGGCGGCTACCGCACCATGACGGTCGCGTCCGACGCACCCAGCCAGCGCATGCGCGGCAAGATGATGAAAGGCCTGCGCGAACGGCACTTGGTCGGCGCGGCGGAGCAGGCGCGGCGCGTCGGCATGCGCAGCTTCAAGATGTACGTCATCATCGGCCTGCCTGACGAGAACGACGACGACATCGCGGAGCTCATCGATTTGGGCCAGCGGCTGTCCAAGCGGATGTCGACGACGATCACGCTCTCCCCGTTTGTGCCCAAGCTGCACACGCCGCTGGCGGAAGCGCCGTTTGAGGATCCGCAGACCCAAATGGTCAAGCTCAAGCGCATCCAGCGGGGTCTCGGCGGGCGCGTTGATGTGCGCTTTGACTCGCCGCGCTGGGCGTGGCTGGAGTACCGGCTGAGCCTGGGCGGCCAGGAGCTGGCGCCGGCGATCATCCAGGCGGCGCGGGCGGGCGGCAGTTTCCAGACGTGGAAGGCAGTCTTGGGTGAGATTCCGGCGGAGCGCGAGCGCCGGGCGGTTGAAGCGGCGCGCGAGCATGGCCTCTGGGTCGTGACCGGCGCGCGGTGAGCGGCGCGACAGGACCGACTAACCCTGCAAGATCCAACCCATCGCGTCGTTGCGCCAAGGGCCGTGCATCGCCATACTGACAGCGCGGCGTGCGGACAAGCGACGGCGTTCAGGAGTGAGAATGTGTCAACGCAAGAACGTGGTGCAGTGGTTTGTGGCTTTGACGGCGCTGCTCGGCGCGACGGGCTGTGGCTCTGACACAGCAGCCGTGATTACCGGCGAAGAAGCCCCCGACACGACGACGACCGCGGACGTGCAATTCAACTCGGATGCGACCGATGCCAAGGTCGCCGTCGACACGTCGATTGAGGCCGACTTTGCGGTCCAGACGGACGTGGCCAGCGACAACGGCGACACGCCCGACGTCGCCATCCCAACGTGCACGACCGACGATGAATGCAGCACGACGAGCAGTTGGTGCACCAAGGCCGCCTGCGTGGGCGGCGAATGCGTGCAAGCCCCCGTTGCGGACGGCACGGCGTGCGGGGTAAGCGGGTTCTGCCAGGTCGATGAAGTGTGCGCCGCGGGCGTCTGCGGCGGCGGCACCCCGCGGGTCTGCGATGACAGCAACTTGTGCACGACCGACATCTGCGACGCCAAGAACAGCGCGTGCGTGTTCACGCCCAACGCGACGTGCACCGGCGCCGCATGCAAGACCGCCGCGGACTGCGACGACGGCAATGCCTGCACGTCGGACACATGCGACGTCGCCACGGGCGCTTGCCACTCCACCCCGCAAGCGGACGCGACGCCGTGCGACGACGGCCTCAAATGCACGACGGGCGAGAGCTGCGAGGCGGGTCTCTGCGTTGGCCAGCCGGTGGCATGCAGTGACGGCAACCCCTGCACGGCCGACGCCTGCGACCCGGCGAGCGGCAAGTGCACGGCGACCGCGATTGCCAGCGGCGGCGCGTGCGACGACGGCGTCTCATGCACGACCGGCGACGCGTGCGTGGCCGGCCAATGCGTAGGCAAGGCAACGGCGTGCGACGACGGCGACCCATGCACCACGGACACGTGCGACGCCAAAGCCAGCGGCTGCGTCTTCACCACGATTGTCGGCTGCGGCGCGGCATGCAAGCTGGCCAGCGACTGCAACGACAAGAACCCGTGCACCACCGACGCGTGTACGGCGGGCAAGTGCGCGTTTGCCGCCATCGACGGCGGAAGCTGCGACGACGGCCAGGCCTGCACAACCGCCGACACGTGCGCGGGCGGCACCTGCAGCGGCACGGCCAAGGACTGCAACGACAGCAACGCCTGCACCGACGACGCCTGCGACGCCAGCACCGGCGCCTGCAGCCACGCCCCAAGCAGCGGCAAGCCCTGCGATGACGGCAGCCTGTGCACCAGCGACGACGCATGCGTCAGCGGAACGTGCGCGGGCACGGCCAAGGTATGCGGAAATGCCTCGACGTGCCTCGGCAGCGCCTGCGACGCCGCGACCGGCCTCTGCCAGCCCAAGCCGCTGAGCGGCACGTGCGACGACAGCAACCCGTGCACGACCGGCGACACCTGCAGCAACGGCACGTGCACCGGGACCGCCACGGTGTGCGACGACAAGAACGCGTGCACCGCCGACAGCTGCGCGCTGCAAACGGGCGCCTGCGCTTTCGCGCCGATCGCCGGATGCGGATCACAGTGCACCATTGACGCGGATTGCACGACGGCCAATGGCTGCGTGACCGCGAGCTGCGTCAGCGGCACTTGCGTGCAAACCGCGGTCGCCGACGGCAAGACCTGCAGCGACGGGGACGCCTGCACGACCGGCGACGCGTGCGCCGCGGGCGTTTGCGCCGCCAAGCCGGTGGTCTGCGACGACAAGAACCCGTGCACGTTTGACACCTGCGCGCCCGGCACCGGCAAGTGCGCGTTTGTCCCCGGCGGCAATGGCAAGGCGTGCGAGGACGGCAACGCGTGCACGCTCGGCGACCAGTGCACCGGCGGCGTCTGCGCGCCCGGCGTCAAGACCAACTGCACCGACGGCGACCCGTGCACCACCGACACGTGCGACAAGGCGACCGGCGGCTGCGGCCACGCCGCGGAAGTCGACGGCACCGCGTGCAGCGACGGCAAGCAGTGCACGACGGGCGATGCGTGCGCCGCTGGCGTCTGCAAAGGTGCCGCCATCAACTGCGACGACAGCAACGCCTGCACGACCGACGCGTGCGACCCCAAGACCGGCGGCTGCACCCACACGGCGATTCCCGCCTGCGGCGCGACCTGCACGACGGACGGCCAGTGCAACGACAAGAACGGCTGCACGGTCGACAGCTGCGTCGCCGGCAAGTGCGTCCAGACGCCGACGGCCGGCACCGTGTGCAGCGACGGCAACGCGTGCACGAGCGGCGACGTGTGCGCCATCGTCAGCGGCCAGGGCGTCTGCCAGGGCGTGGCCACGGTCTGCAACGACGGCAACGTTTGCACCAAGGACGCGTGCAACCCGCAGACCGGCGGCTGCCTCACGGGCCCCGGCCCCAACAACGTGCCGTGCAACGACGGCAACCTCTGCACCAGCGGGGACGCGTGCAAGACCGGCGTCTGCGTCGGCACTTCCCAACTCCCGTGCGACGACGGCGACAGCTGCACAGCGGACAGCTGCGACGCGAGCACCGGTGCCTGCCTCCACACGGCCATTCCGCTTTGCGGCGCGGCCTGCAAGGTGGACGCGGATTGCGATGACAAGAACGTGTGCACGTCAGAGAGCTGTTCAGCCGGCCACTGCAACAGCGGCCCCGCGGACGGCACGACGTGCAGCGACGGCAACAGTTGCACGCAAGGCGACGTCTGCCTGGGCGGCGCGTGCCAGACCGGCAAGCCCGTGACGTGCAATGACAACAACCCGTGCACTGTCGACGCGTGCGACCCGGCCCTTGGCGCGTGCAGCTACACCGCCGCTCCCGCCGGCAGCGGCTGCAATGACGGCAACGCCTGTACGACCGGCGACGCGTGCGCCGCGGGCAGCTGCACCGGCACCGCGACCGTGTGCAATGACAGCAACGACTGCACGCTCGACCACTGCCAGGCATCGACTGGCAAATGCCTCTTCACGCCGATTCCCAAGTGCGGCAACAACTGCGCGACGGCCGCGGATTGCACAATCAAGTCGCAGTGCATCCAGACGTCGTGTGTCGCCGGGCAGTGCCAGGACGCGCCGCTGACGGGCGCCACGTGCAACGACAACAACCCTTGCACGAGCACGGACGCCTGCGCAGGCGGCATCTGCAAGGGCACGGAGCTGAACTGCAACGACAACAATCCGTGCACCAAAGACGGCTGCAACGCCAACAGCGGCAAGTGCCAGAACGCACCGGCGTTGACCGGCAGCTTCTGCGACGACGGCAACCTGTGCACAAGCGGGGATGTCTGCCAGACCGGCGTCTGCCAGGGCAAGCCAGCGGGCACGTGCGACGACAAGAACGCGTGCACGCTGGACGCCTGCGATCCCGCGAACGGCGCGTGCACGCACACAGCGGTCAACGGCTGCGGCGGCCCGTGCACCGTGGCGACCGACTGCAACGACGGCAACGTCTGCACGACCGACACGTGCACGCTGAACAAGTGCGCCGCCACGGCCATCAGCGGCCCGGCGTGCGACGACGGCAACGTCTGCACGGTGGGCGACAAGTGCGCGCTCGGCCTCTGCACGGCAGGCTCCGTCGCCGCGTGTGACGACAAGAACCCGTGCACCGTGGACAGCTGCGACGCCGCGACGGGCGGCTGCACCCACGCGGCAAGCACCGCCGGGATCGCATGCGACGACGGCAACGCCTGCACCACCGGCGACAAGTGCGGCATGGCCACGTGCATCGGCGGCACGGCCACGGTCTGCAATGACAACGACCCCTGCACGATTGACGCGTGCAACCCGAAGGACGGCCAGTGCGTGTTCAAGGTCGACCCGAAGTGCGGCAAGAAGTGCAAGACCGACGCGCAGTGCAACGACAACTACGCGTGCACGACGGACGCGTGCGTGGGCGGCGCGTGCGCCAACACGGCCGCCAGCGGGCTGAGCTGCGACGACGGCAACGCCTGCACCAGCGCGGACGTCTGCAGTTCCGGCGTGTGCAGCGGCACAACCGTGGTCTGCGATGACAAGAACCCGTGCACCAACGACGCGTGTGACAAGCAATCGGGCGGCTGTGCGTACCAGAAAATCGCCGGGTGCGGCGCGTCCTGTATCGCGGACAGCGACTGCGCCGATGGCGACCCGTGCACGCAGGACATCTGCAACCCGTACACCGGCAATTGCTTGTACCAGAAGCTGGCGCAGTGCAACCCGAATCCCCAGTGCACGACCGATGCGCAGTGCGACGACGCCAACAAGTGCACCGCGGACACGTGCAATCCGTTCACCCAGGCGTGTGTGCACACGGCGCTGCCGGGATGCGTGCCCTAGGGCGCCGGTTCGCGCCGCACGCTCCGACGGCTCCCGTCACGCCAGTCAAGCCGCGCTTGCGTCAAAGACCTGCAGACAATTCCGCCCCGCGCGCTTGGCACCTTGCATGGCCGATTCCGCGTGCGTGAGCAGCATGGCCGCGTCCGTGTCGTCGTCCGGAAAGACGCTCACGCCCACGCTGAACGATGCCGGCACGGTCAGCTCGTCGACCCGCAGCGGCTCCTGCATCAGGTCCAGCAGCTTGGCCGCTTGGCCCGCGGCGCTCGCCTTGTCCGTGACGTCGGAAAGCAGGACCACGAATTCGTCGCCGCCAAACCGGCTCACCGTGTCGCTCCCGCGCACCGACGCGCGCAGGCGTTGCGCCACCGCGCGCAGGACGGCGTCCGCGGTCTCTTCGCCAAGCGCCAGGCTCAGTTCCTTGAAGGCGTCCAGGTCAATGAACACAACCGCGAAACGCGTGTGGCCGCGGCGCGCATCTTCGACCGCCTGGTCCAGCCGATCGTGCAGCAGCAGGCGGTTGGGCAGACCCGTGAGCGCGTCGTGATAGGCCAGACGCGTCATGCGAATCGCCTGCTCGCGCGCCTCGCTGACGTCATGGGCAACAACAACCGCGCCAGTCGACTCGCCTTCCGGGCCATGCAGCGACGACAGCGTGTATTCCACCGCGAGCTGCGAGCCATCGCGCCGCAACAGCCACGCCGTGCGCTTGCCCGCGACCGGTTCCGTACCCGCAATCGCCGCACGCAACAGCTCTGCCTCCGACTGCCCGGAAAACGCCCGCAGCGCCAGCACCGCCGCGATGGGCTGGCCCTGCGCCGCGGCTTGTGACCAGCCCGTCAGCTGCTCCGCGACGGGATTCAGGTAGCCCACGAGCCCGGCGGCGTCGGCCGTGATCACAGCCTCAGTAATGGCGCCCAGCGTGGTGCGCGCCGTTTCCTTCTCGGCAAAGAGCGCATTCTCGATCAAGCGACGCTCGGTGATATCTATGAACATCACAAAGAAACCGCGCACTTCGCCGTTGGCGAAATCCGGAATATACGTCGCTTGCGAGTAATGCAACTTTCCGTCAGGTCCCACCTGTTCCCGGTAGAACACCTGCGACTCGCCACGCAGCGCCGCCTCAATCCGCGGCAGGTTCAGCGCGTACATCTGTTCGCCGATCACGTCGCGAATGTGCATCCCGCGAATGACCTCGGGCTTCAGGCCAAACCATTGAAAGTACAACTTGTTGGCATGGCGGTTGCGCAGGTTCTTGTCCCAATAGCCAATCATCGCTGGCATGTGGTCCAGCACGGCGACGATTTCCTCGGTCAGCCGCTTGCGCTCCAACTCCGCTGCCTCGAGCTCGAGGCTCCGCCGCCGCAGCGCCAGCAGTGCGATGGCCTGCCGGGCGAGCATTTCCAGCAGCCGCTGGTGCTCGGCCGTCAGTTCACGCGGCTGCCGGTCGATGGCGCACAGCGTCCCCAGGGCCTGGCCTTCCGGCGTCTGCAGCGGCACGCCCGCATAGAACCGCACGTGCGGATCACCCGTCACCAGCGGGTTGTCGGCAAAACGCGCATCCGCCAACGCGTCGGGCACAATCAGGGTCGCTTTCGCGGCAACCGCATGACCGCAGAACGACACGTCGCGCGGCGTCTCCGACACATTAAGACCGTGGCGCGCCTTGAACCACTGGCGGTCCGCCGCGACGATCGAGATCAGCACAATCGGCATGTCCAGGATGTGCGCCGCGATTTCCGTCAGCGCGTCGAACTCGCGATCCGGCACAGTGTCGAGGATCTGATAGCGCGCCAAAGCGCGGAGGCGCGCGTCTTCATCATCCGGCAGGGGTGCAGGCAACATCCACTCACCTCAGCGGAATTGCGCCGCATCGCGCGAAGAGTCTAGCGGGTACGACACGTCTGGCAAATGACGCGCCTCAAGGAATGCTGGTCGTCCCTTCCATCGACGTCAGCGTGTTCCTGACGCACAGCTTCCAGTGCGTCGCCTCGTAGCCCGCGCGCATCTGCTGGATGATTTGCGGCCGCGCCTTGCCGATCGGCAGGCCGGCGTCGAGGATCTCGACCTGATCGGCCTTCAGGCTCTTGATGCGGCTGCAGCGGTCATCCAGGAGCGGCATCACGCACTTCAGGCCCGCACCTTGCGCGATGAGGAACCGGAACACGTCATCGTCGCGGATGAACGCCTCGCGATTGAGCGCCGCACCGCAGCCCGGGGCCTTCTGCGCGGCGATCTCGCTGTTCAGCCAGCGCGCGACAAACAGGTTGGCGAGGCTGTCGCTGGCGAATTGCACGGCGTTGTCGCCGGAAATTGGCCGAAACAGCGCGGACTGAAAGACATTTTCGCACACCCGCTGGCGATTCTCCGCGGACGTGGGCGCGCCCGCATCGACGACCGCCTCGCAGTCGGCCATGTCCAGCCGCATCACCGCGCTTTCCTTGCGCTTCATCTGCGCCGCCACCAGTCGATCCACGAGGCCCAACGCCTGCTCTTCGTTCCAGCCCAGCTCGCGCAGCTCCTTGGTCAAGCGCGCCCCCACGAGCGCCTCGTGCACGCGCGCGCGGCTGACGATGAGATCGGATTTCGGGTCCAGCGTCTTCTTGTGGAACTCCACGAGCGTCTTGATGTCGCCAAAGCTCGCCAAGTACGGATACGCGCACGTCGCGCCAACCGCCGCTTGGGCGTCCAGGCCATAGCGGTGCAGGAACTGCAGGAATTGCCCACGCTCCGCCGCGTCCTTCACCGCTTGGCCAATGAAGGCGTCCGTTTCCGGGCACTGCAGCGGCTGGATCGCCCAGCGCGCGTCCACCGGGGTGAAACCATAGTCGGCGTCGAGCACCGGCGGCCGCGCCAAGAGCACAAACTGCGCGTTGGGCAGCTGGGCGACCGCTTCCTGGAGCGCCAGCAGCACGACGTTGCGCCGCGCGATCTCCACCTCGTCCAGGCCGTCGAGCAGGAACAGCGCGTGGCCGCTGGCCATCTCCTGGACAAACGCCGGCACGTCCGGCCCGGCTTCAACCTGCACCGCGCGCAGGAGTGGATTGCCCGCCGCAACCGGCTTGGCCGCTTCCTTGGCATCCACGAGGAATACCGGCATCTTGCCGCACAGCTGACCGCGCAGGGACTCCGCCAGCCGGGTCTTGCCCAGACCGCCGCGGGCGAAAATCGACGCGCGTTTGACCTCGCCCTTGGCCAGCACCGCCACCAACTGCGCTTCCGTCAGCACGGTCTCGGCGTGGCCAGGCCACTGCGTCACGCTCAGGGACAGCGGCGTGTAGTTGCCCTGCGCCAGCTCAAACCGCTGCTTGCCCGCGTTGAAGTTGCATTTCTTCTCATAGGCGCTCGCCTGCGCGCTCCGGGGACCGCCCGCGACCTGCTCAGCCCCGCCGCCACACGCCATCTGGGCCCCGAGCGCCATCACCAGCGCCGTGCGCTGCCCCAACCGCTGGATCGTCGTCATGTGCTGCCTCGCGAATCGGTGCTAAAGCCGCACGTCGATGTGCGCACTCCCGCGCATCTCTTCGAGCCACGACTTGTAGAGCTTGGTGAACTGCTCTTCCTGCAGCCGCGCGCGGACGTAGTCCGTCAGGACTTGCTTGTCCTTGACCGGCACGCGGCGCCGCTCGATGAACTGGATGATGTGGAAACCGTACGGCGTCTGCACGACCGTGGAGATCTCGCCCGGCTGCAGCGACCACAGCTTGTTGCCAAACGTCGGGTCCAGCGTCCAGCGCTTCTGCCAGCCCAGGTCGCCGTGGCCCTCGGACGTCGCCGAGTCGTCATTGCACTCTTCCGCGACCTCATCCCACGCTTTCTTGTGCACCGCGACGTCGTCGTAGCAATGCCACGCGCGATCGCGCAATTCCGTCACGCGCTGCGGATTGGCGTCGTCCGGCACGCCGATCAGCATGTGCCGCGAGTGCACTTCGTCCTCAAACTGCCCGCCGCCGTACTCCTGATCAATGATCCGGTTCACTTCGTCATCGGTCACCCGCAGCTTGCCGGCGATCTTGGCCCGCAACATCTGGACGCGCACCATCTCCGTGCGCACGTGTTGGCGGTACGCCGCCGTCGTCGGGAAGCCCATGTTGCGCACGATGTCCTCGAACTCGTCCGCGGACTTGTGCATCCGCTTGCGCGTCTGGTCGATCTGGCCATCGACTTCGCCGTCGCTGACCACGAGCCCGAGATCCTTGGCCGCTTTTGCGACGAGCGCGTTGTCGATCAGCGTGTCCAGCGTCTGTTTGCGCAGCGCGTCGGCACTGCGCGGCTCCGCCGACGGCACCGGGTCATTGCCACCGCGCGTCTGGCCCATGGCGCGGCGCAGCTCGCTTTGGAGGATCGCCGTGTCGCCCACGGTCGCGACCACGCCGTCAACCTCATGGTAACCCTGCGGCAGCGTCGCGCGGCGCGGCGCCAGGACCGGCTTGGGCGGCGGCACAATCACTTCGGTCGGCTTGGGCGCAGGATCCGCCGCCAGCGCGACGGTCGGCACGGCCAGCAGCGCCAGCACGAAAAACGGTTTCAGCATCAGCTACAGCTCAGAAGGCGTCGGATCCGCCGGTTGCTTGTTGTTCGACAGGCCCGGCGGCAAATCGCCCTGCCCCGGCATACCCTTGCCCTTGACCGGCAGCGGCGTCACCGGCAGCTGCCCCAGCGCGTCTTCATTGAGTTCGATCTTGGCCGCGGCGCGCAACGCGTCCACCAGCTTCTGGCGCTTGAGATCGCGCTCGCGCTTGACCAGCCGCGTGCGAATCGCTTCCTTCACGTCCGCAAAAGGCTTGTCGACCGCCGGCACCTTGGACGTCACCATCAGCACGTGCCAGCCCTGCGGCGACTGCACGGGCGTGCCAATGGTGAAAATCTCGCGGTTCATCGCGGCTTCAATCACCTCCGCCGGCACGCGCGCGAGGCGCTCCAGATCCGCGGGCGTCGCGCCTTGCAGCGGCGCTTTGGACACCAGGCCAAGGGAGCCAAGATACGGAATGGTCGCCTGATCCAGGGACAGCCGACCGACGTAATCGTTCCACGCCACGACCAGCTTGGCCGACGCGCCTTCCGACGCCGACCGCAGCTCCTTGGCAATCCGCTCCGCCGTCGCGGCGTCCTTGACGAGGATGTGGCTGACTTCCACCTGATCCGGCTTGTGGTACAGCCCGGGATTCGCGTCGTAATACGCCTTCAAATCCGCGTCCGTCAGCGACTCCGGCTTGACTGCGTCCACGGCCGCGTCCGCCAGGAACTTGCGGATCATCGCCTGCTTGGCGGCTTCCAGCACTTCCGGATCGCTCGCCAGCCCGCGCCGCGCCGCTTCCGCAGCCAGCAACTCAAACTGCACCAAGCTCGTCAGGTATTCCTTGCGCTTCTGCGGGCTTGCGAACTGGCTGCGCACCACCGCGGGCTCGCGCGCCAGCCGCGCCTCGATCTCACCCAGCGTGATCGTGTGCTCGCCGATTTTTGCGACGACAACCGCGCGCTGCTCCGGCGTCAGCTGGGAATCGTCCGTCGAGATCTTGGCCTTGGGCACCTGCTCAACGGTGGCCTGCAGCGCCTTGTCGGTGATGCCGGGCCCGGACGGATTGGGCCGCGCCGGCTTGCCGCAACCGACAAACACGAGAAGAAGGGGCAAAATGGCAAAGTGAAAGCGCATGCAAACCTCCGCCCAAAGGGACGGCGGGTGTGTTTTGGCAGGTTTGGGCGCGCGGCGCAACAACTGACGCCGCGCCCGCGCGCAACTCTTGACACGATCCGCCTCACGGCCCAGCCTGACCGCGCCCGGGCCGTCGCCCGCCTGATGCCCATGCCACGCCCGACTCGCTGCTCCCGTCCATTGCTGTTGCTCCTGCTTGCCGCGTTGACCGCGTGTGGGCAGAAGTCCAAGCCTGTCGCGGTGCCCGCCGAGCTGAGCGCCATCGCCCAGTGGCTGCACGACAATCCCTACCAAGCCGCGCCCAAGGAAGCCAAGGCGCCACCGCCCGTGCGGGTGCTGACGCTGTCCGATGGTGGCGCGGCTGCGGTGCGGCAGGCGGGTGGTGAGCCGTTCCAGGAGGCGCAAGGCCAGGCGTGGCTGCTGGCGCGCGACGTCACCGCGCTGATGGCGGGAATGGAGCAAGAAGGGCTGCATTATCTCCTGACGCCGGAGCCCGACCTGCGCGATGCGCCGACGCTGCTGGCCGACAAAGCGACGCTCGTCCCGTCCGTCCTGCGGCACCTGCAAACGGTGTACGGCACGGGCACGCGCGATCAGGCGTGCGTGAATCGCCTCCAGTTGGTCGCGGCTTCTCCGGCGATCCACGATCTGGGCGGCCGCCACCTGCCCGCGGCGCTGCTGTTCCGGCGCGTGCCCGGCGCGCTGCTGCGGATGACCAAGCTGGTGCCGGGCATTCCGGTGCGCGTGGAGACGACCCGCGCGTTCGCCGGTCAGGTGTTCGTGTTCGACTGCCAGACGCGTGCGGACGCCAACGGCATGCTGGAAATGCGCTTTCCGTACGCGTCGCTGCCCGATCGCCCGGTCAAGATGTGGACGGCGGTCAGCAAGGGCGGCGACGTCGTTGAGATCTCAGCGGACGCGGTCACGCAGGGCAAGATCGTCGATCTGACGCAGTAATCAGCGCCGCGAAATGATCCGCAGCCGCCCGGAATTGCGCGGATCAACCGCCAACTGCCGCGGCGCGTCGGGCTCCGGCATCACGTCAATGACCACATCTGCCGGGTTCTCCGCCCACTTGCGCAGCGTCCGCAGCAGGTCCTTGGTCGCCTGCACCGGCGCTTCCTGCTCGCGCGGCGTCAGCACCTTGGTCAGCACCATGTCCGGCGTCAGGCGGTACAGCGACCCGCGCACGTTCACCAGCGGCAGCAGCGTCTCCGGCTGCAGCTTGCCGCGCTCATGCAGCGTCAACGCCACCGCCGCCGGACCTTGCTCCACTTTCTGCACGCCCAGCGCGATCGCCAACACGCGGAGCTCCAGCGTCTCAAACAGCGCCAGCGCGGGCGGCGGCAGGCGGCCATAGCGATCGACCACGCCGCGCATCGCCATGTCCAGCTCTTCCTCGTTGCGCACGCCCGCCAGCCGCTTGTAGGCCGCCAGCCGCTGCGTCGGGTCCGGCACGTAGGTCTCCGGCAGGAACGCCGTCAGCGTCACCTTGATCTCCGGATCCACCGGCGCGCCCAGATCCTCGCCGCGGATCTCCTGCACCGCCTCTTCCAGCAGTTTCACGTACAGCTCGTAGCCGATCTCCGCGATGTGGCCGGTCTGCTCCTCGCCCAGCAGGTTGCCCGCGCCGCGGATCTCCAGGTCGTGGCTGGCGATCTGCACGCCCGAGCCCAGCTCAGAGAACCGCTCCAGCACCGCCACGCGCCGCGCGCCGTCGGTCGTCATCCGCTCGCGCTCCGGCACGGTCAGGTAGCACCACGCGCGCACGCTCGATCGCCCCACGCGTCCGCGCAGCTGGTACAACTGCGCGAGGCCAAACGTGTCGGCGCGCTCGATGAACATCGTGTTGGCGTTGGGAATGTCCAGACCGGATTCGATGATCGTCGTGGAAATCAAGACGTTGCACTCGCGGCGCATGAACCGCAGCATCGCGTCTTCCAGCTCGCCTTCATCCATCTGACCGTGCGCGACAACGGGCTTGACACTCGGCACCAGCGACTTCAGGTGCTCCGCGATCTCCGGCAGCCGCGCGATGCGGTTGCACACGTAGAACGCCTGACCGCCGCGGTTCAACTCGCGTTCCAGCGCTTCCTGCAGCACGTCATCGGCGCCGCGGCAGACGATCGTGCGCACGGACTTGCGGTTCTCCGGCGGCGTCGCGATGAGCGACAGATCGCGCAAACCCAGCGTCGCCAGCTGCAGCGTGCGCGGAATCGGCGTCGCGGACATCGTCATGCAGTCGATGTTGGTCCGCCATTTCTTGATCGCCTCCTTGTGCGTCACGCCAAAGCGGTGCTCCTCGTCGATGATCAGCAGGCCCAAATCCCGGAAATTGACGTCCTTGGACAACAGCCGGTGCGTGCCGACGATGATGTCGATTTCACCCTTGCCCAGCGCCTCGATCGTCTCCCGCTGCTCCGCCGCGCTCAGGAACCGCGAGAGCGACGCCACGCGAATCGGCAGGCCTTGGCAGCGCTCCGCAAACGTCAGCCGATGCTGTTCAGCGAGCACGGTCGTCGGCGCGAGCACCACCACCTGCTTGCCGTCCAGCGCGACCTTGACCGCGCCGCGGATCGCGACCTCCGTCTTGCCGTAGCCCACGTCGCCGCAGACCAGCCGATCCATCGGCCGCGGCAGGCTGAGGTCAATCAGCAGATCGTCGATCGCGCGTTGCTGATCGGGCGTCTCTTCCCAAGGGAACGACGCCTCCCACTCGCGGTACACTTCATCGGGCGGCGAAAACGCGTGCCCCGGCCGCGCCGCGCGCTCCGCATACAGCCGCACCAGCTCCTGCGCCGCTTCCGCCACCGCCTTCTTGGCGCGCTTCTTGGCCTTCAGCCAGCGGTCGTGACCGAGCCGATCCAGGTGCGGCGAAGCGTCCTCGCCCGACACGAACTTCTGCACGCGCTCCAGGCTCGTCACCGGCACGTACAGCCGCTGGTCTTCCTTGTAGATGATCAGCAGGAAGTCCTGCTCGATGCCGC
The DNA here is from genome assembly GCA_903850505.1 of uncultured Myxococcales bacterium. GTDB lineage: Bacteria > Myxococcota_A > UBA9042 > UBA9042 > UBA9042 > CAIYBN01. The sequence continues at coordinate 55,090 of CAINLT010000196.1, forward strand.
CCGCCGCCATGCGCTGCAAACCGACGTACCGGCCGATGCCGTGGTCCACGTGGACGATGTAGTCGCCCTCGTTCAGCTCCGCCATGTCGCGAATGAATTGGCCCGCCGAGCGCTTCTTGCGCAGCGACTCCGGCTTGTGCGTCTTGTGGCCAAAAATCTCGTCTTCATCGATGACGACGAGCTTCAGCGCCTCGATGTGATAGCCCTCGCCCGACCCGCCGAGCACGAGCAGCGCGTCCAGATCCTTGCGCAGCCGCAGCGTCGGCATGTCCGCGGGGCGCAGCGGCCCCTGATGGAACTCGCTGCCGATGCCGTAGTGCCGCAGGATCGTCGCCAGCCGCTCGCGCCCACCTTCCGAGTGCGCGGCGATGACCACCAGCTCCTGCAGCTTGCGCGCGAGGCGAATGCGCTGGACCAACGGCCGCAGCCCTTCATCGCGACCGCGGGCCTCGTGCAGCTCGCGCGTCACGTCGCGGTTGTTGCCCACGTCCAGCTGGAACGTCGGCACCGTGCGGCCTTCCTCAAAGATCGCAAACGGCCGCACGTAGAGCTGCGTATGCGCCTGCAGCTGGAGCCGCACTTCCGCCGGCGAGGCCGCCAACTGCTCGGGCGGATAGCACAGCCGATGCGCGGCCTGCGCCTCGCCGTACTGGAGCCGCAGCTGCTGCCACGCCGCGTCCATGGCCTGAAAACAGGCGTCCGGCTGGTCCATGACCACGACCGGCGACGCGCTGCCCACCAGCGGCGCCAACTGCAGGATCGTCGCCTGATCCGGCGTGATGCCCGCGCGCAGCGCTTCCAGCCCGGGCACCACGTGGCCGGCGCGCAATTCATCCAGGATCGACCGCAGCTCCACGTTGCCGACGTCGTGCAAATCCGCAAGATCCGTCAGGTTCTTGCCTGCCAGCGGCAGCGATGCCGGGTCGATCAGCAACTCCCGCACGGGCGGCAGGATCACGTCCAGCAGGCTGTGACCGGTCGCCGCCTGCGTCTCGGGATCAAAAAACCGGATGGCGGCCACGTCGTCGCGGGTCACGTCGATGCGCGTCGGCTCCAAATAGAGCGGACTCCAGACGTCGATGCCGTCGCCCCGCAGCGTGAACGTGCCTTGGTCCTCACAAACCGGGACTTGCTCATAGCCGCCCGCGAGCAGCTGCTCGACCAGCTCCACGGTGTCCAGATTGGCGCCGACCGACGCCATCGCCGTCGCGCGATCAAACTGCGCCGATGACAGCGTGCGGTGCAGCAGCGCTTCCGCGGTGACAACGACCGCCGCGACGCCAATGCCCAGGTTCAGCCGGTAGCCCGCGGCCAAGCGCCCCTGGACGTTCTGCCGCAGCGGCGAGACGTCGTGGTACGGGGAAACATCGTTGGCCTCGTAGCCCAGCACCGGCGCGAGGCCCGGCCACAGCTCACCCTCAAAAGCGCCCAGACCTTCGGCGATCTGTGCCATGCGCTGCACCGTCGGCACGACGATCAGCAGCGGCCGCTCCACGCGTGCGCGGATGACCGCCAGCAGCAACGGCACCACGCCCGCTTCCGCCGTCGCGAGCACCTGCAGCGGCGCGCGATGTTCCAGCGAGAGGATGAGCCCCTCGAAGTCAAAGCGGCGCGGCTGGTGCAAAATGGCCATCGGGTCGCGCAGCTTAGGCGTTGCCCGTCCGATGGGCAACGCCCGAGGCGGTATCTGCGGCAAACCGTGGACATTGCGGCCGCGGCGCGCCGACCCAATCCACTGGTTCCCTTGACCGCGGCGGCCAGCAACCGCAGAGTGAGGCGCGGAATGCCCGGTTCAGCCGAGGTGTTGCACGGATGGGAGCGCAGGCACTTGGACGGACGGAACGACAATCGGCTCGCCAGTTTGGTCGCGATCGCGTGCGTACTCGTGTGCCTGAGCGCGTGCGATCCGGTCTATCCGGACCTGCCGAGCGCATCGGACGCCAGCGATTCCGACAGCGACGCCGGCCACCTCCAGCCGAACGGCGGCACGATCTACGGCGACGACAAGACCTGCGGCAACACCTGCACCGCGCCGGCCCATGCCGACCCGACCTGCGCCGAGGGAACCTGCGGCTACGCGTGCAGCGGCGACTTCCTCGACTGCAATGGCAAGCCCACCGACGGCTGCGAAATCAGCGTCAAGAGCGATCCCGCCCACTGCGGCAGCTGCGCCAATGGCTGCGGCATGATCAACAACGGCACGCCGATCTGCGTCAATTTCCTATGCCGCGCCTCGTGCGACGCGGGCTGGGGCAGCTGCCAGAACAACCCGGCGCAATGCGAAACGCACACCGACATCGATCCCTACCACTGCGGCGACTGCACGACGCAGTGCACCGGCAA
>CAINLT010000197.1 GCA_903850505.1 uncultured Myxococcales bacterium
CGGCGTCCACGCCGCGCGCACCGGATACAGCACCAGCGCCAGCGCCAGCGGCAAATCCATCGCCTGCTCCACAGGGTGCCCTGCCGGCACTTCCGCCCCACGCAGATGCGCCACCTCGCGGTGAGCAACAGCCATGCGGTGCGCAGCGTCGGATTGGCCATCGGGCAACTGCGCCAACTCCGGCCACAGCACTTCACCGAGCTGGAGGCGCGCGATGAGTTCCAGCGCACGGGGCGCGGTCGGCACGCGCAGCATGGATTGGAGTTCCTCGCGCACGCGTTCCGCGGACACGCGCGCAAGCGTGGGCGCCAGCGCGTGAATCGCGTGCTCCGTCCGCGCCTCCAGCGTCAGGTCGAACCGCGCGGCAAACCGCGGCGCCCGCAGCAGGCGCAGCGCGTCCTCCGTGAAACGCTCCTGCGGCTCGCCGATCGCCCGCAGTTGCCGGTCCCGCAGGTCCGCCAGCCCGCCCACCCAATCGACGACCGCGGCGTGGTCCTCGTGCACGTCCAGCGGATCGCACAGCAGGCCGTTGATCGTGAAATCGCGGCGGAGCACGTCCTCGCGGGCATCGGTGAAGCGCACTTCGTCGGGGCGACGACCGTCGCTGTAGCCCGCTTCGGCGCGGAAAGTCGCGACTTCAATCTCGTGCAGCGTCTCGTCCGCATCGCGCTGGTGGACGCGCAGCACGCCAAACGCCACGCCGACCTCCACGACATGGCGGAACAGCGCGCGGACTTCCGGCGGATGGGCGCTCGTCGCGACGTCAAAGTCCTTGGGCGAAAGGTGCAGCAGCAGGTCGCGCACGCAACCGCCCACGAGGTACGCGGAATGGCCGGCGCCCCGCAATCGACGCACGACGGCAACGGCGGCTTGGCAGGCGGGGGTGAGCGGAATATGGACGCGGGCTGCAGTTTCCACGGCCGCAGCATAACGCACCGCGTTCAAGAGAGGTAGCGAATGGCGTCGGGCTGCGTTATGCTAGCTGGATTGGCCGACGTGCGTTGCCGCAGCACTTTTTGCCGCGCCGCCACAGACACGGCACTGAACAGGTGTTGGCATGGCTTTGTTTGCGAACGTTGTCGAGCTCTCCCGTCGCGTGAAGCGTCCGACGGCGATGGCCTCCTTGGCGCTGCTCGCGCTCCTCGCGGCGTGCGGCAACTCCACGACCACGATCGACAACAACGTCGACGACGCTGCCCAGGGGTCGGACGTCGCAACTTCCGACATTCTCAAGGCGCCGACCATCAAAGCGAGCATCGTCGTCACGCCGTCCACGGGCAATGCGCCGTTGCCGGTCGACATCACGCTGGCGGTGACGGGCGTCGACAAGTCTGAACTCTTCGTCGTGTGGGACTTTGGCGACGGCGACACCAGCAATCCATACGACCTCGGCAGCGATGAAGGCAAGGGCGGCGACCACGTCCAGCACACCTACATCACCAAGGGCAACTATCCCGTCAAGGCCGCCGTCAGCTGGAAGCCCAAGCCCAAGACCGTCCACGTCGACGCGACCGCGACCGTGCAGGTCAACGATCCGGCCAGCCTGAGCATCGCGTCCGATGTCCACGTGATCTCCCCGCTGGTCGTGGCGCCGAGTGATGACGTGACCGTCACGTTCGCCATCCGCAACGACGGCGACGCGATCCTGCAGTCCTTTGACGTCGCGATCTTCCTCTCCACCGACGCGACGATCGACGACGGCGACGCGCTCGCTGACAACATCACCATCAAGGGCATGCCGAGCGGCCAGCCCAACGCCTCGTTCATCGACTACGGCGCGCTCAACCTGGCCGGCGCGCAGCCGCCCGTGCATTTTCTGGTGCCGAAGGGCCTCGCGGACGGCACGTACTACGTCATCGTGCGCGCCGACAACGGCAAGCTGGTCAATGAGATCAACCGCGACGACAACCAGGCGTTCGCGACCGACGTGCTGACGATTGACACCAAGCAGGCGTCCAAGCCGGATCTGACGATTTCTGCTCCGGATTTCGATTCGACCAAGACGTACTCGCCGGGCGATTCGCTGAACTACACGCAGAACGTCTCCAACATCGGCGCGGGCGAGGCCAAGCAGGTCAAGTACGCCGTGTTCCTGAGCCAGGACCAGAAGCTGGACTTCGATCCGACCAAGGATCCGGCCGATCCCAGCCAGCAGGACAAGATGCTGACGGCGCTGGCCAACTCCACGCTGCTCAAGCTGGCACCGGGCGCGACGCTGCCGCTCACGTATTCGCTGCAGGTGCCCAAGGACACGCCGGACGGCAGCTACTACCTGATCGCCAAGATCGACGTGCTCGACAAGATCGACGAGTCGAACGAAGGCAACAACATCGCGGTCACCAACACGACGGTGACGGTGAAGCTGGTCGTGAAGCAGGGCCAGGACCTCGCGCTGCTGGATATGACGGTGCAGCCCAAGGGCACGTACCTGAACGGCACGGTGAGCGTGAAGTACCACGTCAAGAACACGGGCACGGAGCCGACCAAGGTCTTTCCGGCGACCATCTATTTCTGTCAGGACAAGGCGTTCTCGGAAGCGACGTGCGTGTTGAACCTGACCAAGTTCACGATCGACCCGCTCGCCGTGGGCGAGGAAAAGACGGACAGCAAGATTGTCTCCATCAGCCCGACCACGCCCGTCGCCGGCATCAAGGGCTGGTTCGTCTACTTGCGCATCGACCCCGCCAACATCATCGCCGAGCTCGACGAGACCAACAACGTCAAGGTTTTTGAGAACCTCATCATTACCGCAACCGCGAACGTCGACATCTGGCCGAGCGACATCGGCTTCCACCCCGCGCAGGTCCAAGCCGGCAGCGAGTTGAAAGTCAGCTACGCGATCCACAACGACGGCACGACGGGCTCTGGCGCGTCGTCCACGTGGTACGCGCTGTCCGCGACCGGCGTGTGCTCAGCCGCCGCCGTGACGAGCGGCCAAGCGATCCTGCTGAAAAAAGTCGTGTCCGGCGGCGTGGAAGGCCTGGACGTGGCGCAAGTGGCCGACGTCGTATCGATCCCCGCGGGGCTGGACCACAGCGTCAGCGACTACACGCTGTGCATCATTCTGGACGGCGACAACCAGCTCGACAAGGACAAGAACAAGGCCAACAACGCCGCGGGATCGCTGAGCAAAGTCAAAGTGCTCAATCCCCAGGGCGGCTGCTACGAGGATCCGTACGACCTCGCGCCGGCCAGCAACAACGCGCCGACAAGCGCCGTTGCCGCGCCGACGGATCCGACGCAGCTCCTGGGTTCCTGCGGCAATGACGATTGGTACACGATCGACGTGCCGCAAGGCTGGACGCTCATTGCGACGATCGACGTGACCGCGCCGCTGTGGACGACGCCCGTGCCGGCGGATCTCGATTTGGACCTGTACGCGCCCGATGGCACGACGATCCTCGACTCGCAGAAGATCCTGTCGATGACCAAGAAGGCTTCCGCGCTCACCGTGCCCACCGCGGGCAAGTACCTGATCCGCGTGTACCCGCACGAGTCCAACGCCAAGGCGCAGTACAAACTGGGCGTGACCGTGGTGCCGCCGCCGTCGGGTATCGACGTCTACGCGGCGGGTCTGGTTGTCAGTCCGACGGCGACGTTCCCGGGCGGGCTCATCAAGGTCAAGCTCAACGCTGCCAATCTGGGCGCGACAGCGGCGGGCGACGTGACGGCGCATTTCGTGCTGTCCACGGACATGACGCTGGACCCGGGTGATAGCGTGCTGGCCGACGTCGTCGTGCCGGGCGTTGGGCCCGCTGCGCCGTTCACTGCGGAAAAGACGATTGAATTGCCCGTGGTGCAAGGCGGCAAGTGGTACGTGCTGGCGATGCTGAACATCGACCCGAAATTCGTCGAGACGACGACCGCCAACAACTTTGTCGTCTCCAATCCACTGCAGTTGAACACGCAGGTGTCGTGCGCCGCGGATGGGTATTCCGGCAATCACACGGTCGACACTGCCGCATCGTTGCCGCCGATCACGGCGAGCTACCCGCAGTTGAACGTGTGCCCGGGCCTGGAGGATTGGTTCCAGCTGCAGATCCCGGACGGGAAATCGTTCAGCGCCAAGGTCGATTGGGTGTACCAAGCGGGCAAGGGCCTCATCGGCGTGCAGATCCTCGACGCGTCCAAGACCGGCGTCGTCGCGGGATCGGCCAATACGCAGAATACGCTGGCCAAGCTGCCGTACGTCCAGACGGGCGGGACCTACTACGTGCATGTCTACGTCCTGCCGGAATCCGGCGGCGCGCTGCCGTACGACTACCAGCTGGATATCGCCGTCGCCGAGCCCGACCCGAGCGATGTGTGCCTCGCCGACTACTACGAGCCCAACAACTCCTGGCAGTCCGGCCAGCTGCTCGGCTGTGGCACCGCGACGCAGACGCTCTGCTTGGGCGACGAAGACTGGTTTCACATCACGCTCGCGGCCAATGAGCAGGTCGTGTTGAGCTACGACAACCCGGCTTTCCAGCTCAAGGTCTTTGGCAACCCGAATGTCGCGCCGTTGAAGTCTCTCGGTTCGCCCGGGGCGCTGACGTTCGTCGCGCCGGCCGATGGCACGTACCACATCCAGATGGCGTACAAGGTGCCGGGACAGAAGCCGCAGAGCTTCACGTACACGTTCAAGGTCGACGGCGGCAACGGCGTGGACTTGATCGCGTCGATCGACTCGGTGTTCCCGGGCCAGATCATCCAGGGCGAGGACGTCTACCTGACCGTCACGCTGAGCAACGAATGCAAGGACGTCGCCGGCGCTTTTGCCTACGCCTACTACTTCAGCAGCGACACGATCCTCGACGCCAGCGACCCGCTCCTGGGCACGCATGAAATCGCCGAAG
>CAINLT010000198.1 GCA_903850505.1 uncultured Myxococcales bacterium
TGATCGACGGCGTGTGGATCGGCAACATCGTCATCCAGGGTTCGAGCGGCAAGAACTTCAAGGGCGACTTCACCGCCGTCCGCCAGCCAGGCAACTAAGCTTTATGCAAACCAAATCGCTGATTCTGACGCTCGCGGCCGGCGCGGCTCTCTCTGCATGCGCTGCCCCGGAACTGGAGCGTCTTGAGGACGAGCCGGCTTCCACGGAGCGCTTCACCCTGCCCCAGACCCGCCGTACGCACCCCGCGATCGATGGCTGCCAGCGCTTCCTCGTGGCGCTGCGCGAAGGCCGGTTTGAGACCGCCTATCGCCACTTGTCGTCGGACACGCGCAAGGCGCTGGCGCTCAAGGCGCAGGCCGTGGGTTGGCAGGGCGAGGACATCCTGCGCCTGAGCAAGATCCCGATTTCCCAGGACATTACCCAAGCCGCGCCGTTTGACGCGGTGACGACCTTTGCCCTGCCGACGATCGAGACGCTGCAGCTGTTGGCGACGCCGTCAGCCGGCGGCAGCATGGTGGAACAGCGCCTGCGCCTGAAGGGCAAGGACGGCAAGACGCGCGAGCTGACCATGCGGTTTGAAGGTCTGGCGTGGCGCATCCACAATCCCGAACTGACCGCCACGCAGAACTGAGCCAATACAATGACTTTCGATCCGACACACGCTGCCGGAGCGTCGACGCTTGTGGACGACTCCTCGATCGCGTTTCCGCCGCGCTTCGTCTACATCGAGACGATGGGCTGCCAGATGAACGTCTACGACAGCGAGCGGATGACGGAAGTCCTCGCCAACCGCGGCTACCGGCCGACCGACCGTGTGGAGATGGCCGATCTGGTGCTGATCAACACCTGCAGCATCCGGGATCGCGTTGAGCACAAGGTCGTGTCCATGCTGGGCACGCTGCGCAAGCTCAAGGCGCACAACCCGGAGCTCGTGCTGGGCGTGACGGGCTGCGTGGCGCAGCAGGAAGGCCAGAAGCTGCTGGACAAAGTGCCGTTCCTGGACTTGGTGCTGGGCCCGGATCAGATTCCCAACCTGCCGGACCTGGTCGACAACGTGCGGCGGCAGCAGCAGCGGATCTCGGCGACGGAATTCGTCAAGGCCAAGCAGTACACGTTCCCGCCAGCGCAGCCGCCCGAAGACGGCCGGGTCACGAGCTTCATCACCATCATGAAGGGCTGCAACAAGATCTGCAGCTTCTGCATCGTCCCATTCACCCGCGGCCGCGAGGTCAGCAAGCCAAGCGCGGAAGTGCTGGACGAGATCCGGATGCTCGTGGCGAGCGGCGTGCGGGAAGTGACGCTGCTCGGCCAGAACGTCAACAGCTACGGCAAGGACCGCATCGACCGCGACGGCAACAAGAACGAGCTGGACTTCCCCGAGCTCCTCGCCGCCGTGAGCACCATCGACGGCCTCCACCGCATCCGGTTCACCACGAGCCACCCGATGGACTGCACGGACGCGCTCATCGACGCGTTCGCGACGCTGCCCAAGCTCGTGCCGTTCTTCCATCTGCCGATCCAGTCGGGCAGCGAGAGCGTGCTTCAAGGCATGCGCCGCGCCCACGGTGTGACGGACTATCTGGCCAAGATCGCGCGCCTGAAGACGCTCAAGCCGGGGATCGCGCTGTCGACGGACATCATCGTCGGCTTTCCGGGCGAGACGGAGGCCGACTTCCAGAAGACGCTCGACCTGCTGGCTGAGGTCCGCTACGCGTCGATCTTCTCGTTCATGTACTCCGCGCGGCCCGGGACGAAGGCGGCGGATCTGGTGGACGACGTGCCGCTGCCGGTGAAGAAGGAGCGCCTGGGCCGCTTGCAGGCGCTGCAGGATGGCATCACCCGCGCGTGGATGGCGGAATTCCTCGGTCAGGAGATCGAGGTGCTGTTTGAAGGTGCGTCGCGGCTGAGTCAGGCGGGGCCAAATTCCCAGCTGGCGCTGAATTCGATTGGTGTGCCGCAGGTCATGGGCCGCACGCCGGAGAACGTCAAGGTGAACGTCGGCGTCACGGACGCGCGGGCGCAGACGGAATGGGCGGGTCGCGTCGGCCGCGTGCGGATTGAGCGCGTGGGGCCGCATTCGCTGGAAGGCGTGATGTTGGGCTGGAAGTAGCGCCTCAATCAGCAAGCCTCAAGGCGCGGCCGTCCCTTGCCGCCGCGCCCCACCTTTCCGCTCTTACCGCAGCCGCGCGCGCAGCCGTTCCGTCAGGACCACGAGCGCCGGAATCTGCACGCCCTCGGACTGAATCTGGTACGCCAGGTCCCACAGCGCGCCGAGCTTGAGCTCGTCCACCAACACCGCCTTGACCCGGTCCCGCGTCGGCTTCTTGCCCGCCAGCGACTGCGCCACGCGGCTCGCCAACCGGAAGAGCGTGTGGCCAATGCCCGGCCCGAGGCTCGCCAGCGCCGCCGCTTCCCAGCGCGTCTGCGGATTGGCGTCCGCGACCTGCGCGAGCACCTCCGCCAGGCCCGTGATCTCCGCGGTCGCAAAGTGGATCGCCACCGCGTCGACCGCATCGAGCTTGGTTTCCCGCGCCAGTGACCAAATCGCGAAGCCGTTGGCCTGTGCCGGCAGCGCCGCCACCGCTTCCGCCAACTCCGCCGGAAGCCCCGCCTGCGTCCACGCCGTCACGTGCGCCGCTGCCTCCACTTTGCGCCGCCCGGTCTGCGCCTTCGCCATCGGCGCGCGCACCCCGTCCAGCCACTTGCGCAGCTCCTTGGCGTTGTCGAGGAACTCGTTCAGCCCCTCGCCCGGGAAGCTGGCCAACAGCCACTGCGTCGCCGCAGCCGCTGCGTCGTCCAGCACCGCAAACGCCTCATACTGCACGCGCGCCGGCACCTTGCCGTCCAGCGCGATCAGCGCCTTGCGCAGCCGCGGAATGTCCAGCA
>CAINLT010000199.1 GCA_903850505.1 uncultured Myxococcales bacterium
CGGCGTCCACCAGCACTTTGGCTTCGTCCGTGTAGCGCCACGCCGCCTGATGCGGGTTCTCGCCGTAGCGGAGCTTGTCCGGCTTGGTCAGCGCGACCGTCATGTCGCCGTCCGTCACGCCGAGCTGGCCGCCGAGCCAACTCGCGATCGCCGCGTCATACGCCGCCGTGTGGGCAAATGCCTTCTGCGCCAGCTTGCGGCGCGCGGCTTCATCGATCGTGCCAGCCTGCAGCCCAGCGATGAGCGCGGGATAGTCGTCCGGATCGACAACCACGGATACGAACGCATGGTTCTTCGCCGCCGAGCGCACCATGGACGGCCCGCCGATGTCGATGTTCTCCACCGCTTCGTCCCACGTCACGTCCGGCTTGGCGACGGTCTGGCGGAACGGGTAGAGGTTCACGGCGACGACGTCGATGGCGCCGATCCCGTGCTCCTGCATCGACGCGACGTGTTCGGGCAGGTCCCGCCGCGCCAGCAAGCCGCCGTGGACATTGGGATGCAGCGTCTTGACGCGGCCGTCCATCATTTCGGGAAAGCCGGTGATGGCCTCGATCGGGGTGACAGGCACGCCCGCGTCGGCGATGGCCTTGGCCGTCCCGCCCGTTGAAACCACTTCATAACCCAGTGCGTCGAGGGCCTGCGCCAGCTCCACAACACCGCGCTTGTCCGACACCGAAATCAATGCACGTCGCTTCATGATCGTCTCCTCGAACCGCCACAGGGGCGGCGCGCGCGGAGGCTAGGCGATCGGCGATGGAGTTGCCACAGGTGGGCGGGGACGGGGCGGCTTTGTCACCGCGGATTCACGGGCGGCCCCAGCTGCCGCGGTTCGCCTGATCGCGCTCCAGGTATTCGCGCGGGCGAACCTTGCCTGTCACTAGGGATTCACTGGCGGCCCCAGCTGCCGCGGTTCGCCTGATCGCGCTCCAGGTATTCGCGCGGGCGAACCTTGCCTTTCCGGAAGCGGACTTGTGGTCAGAATCAGGAGCGGAACACCGTCTCGAGATCGACCGCGAAGTCCTGCGCCTGCAGCTTCTCAAGGCCGCTCACTTCCACCTGGCGGATGCGCTCGCGCGTCTGGTTCATGATGTAGCCGCCTTCCTCGAGCGTGATGCCGCCGCGATCGGCGATGTCGAGCGCGCAGGTGTCTTCCATTTCCCAGACTTCCAGATCGGGGAAGTTGACCTTGATCGAGCCCGTGACCGGATTCACGTCCAGGTACAGGTGCTGCTTGCAGGAAACGTAGGGGCAGGGGCGAATGCCGTTCACGCATTCCGCGCGGGTCTGCGGCCGCAGGTACTCCAGCTCCGCCGCGAGATCCTTGCCTTCCTGAATCTCCGCACGCGTCAGCCGACGCATCGGAATCGTCCGAGAACGCTGCCTGTCCCGCTTGCCATCCATCATGATCGACCGCCTGCTGTCATTGGTACCGTTGCGCAACCGCGCCAGATTGTCGCCCACGTTCCCCCCGAAGAAACCTATGCCAATTGCACGGTTGCGAGATCCGTTCAGCGCCGTTGCCGGCGGACTTCGCAGCGCCTCGTTGACGAACTGGATGATTGCGGATCGCGAAGAACTTGACAAGTGTCCAGCCGAAAACGCCCCGGCCGGAGGATCCCGCGATTCTGCGGACATCCTGTGCGCTCTTGGTGATAAGTCATTGGAAGTGCTATGCTTCGATCTGAAAGGCGCTATGGATGAGTATCAAGTTGGCGCGGCATGCCGCTGCCCTTTCATCCGTGATCACAATGCTGATGCCGCGTGATGCAGGCAAGCGTGCGATCCGCAACATTGCGACATAACAGAGATAATGCGCGCAACCGCTTTTCGTCGCGGCGACAACTAGACATTTGGCAACAAGCCGGTGACAGCTTGTCGATCGTCTGTTGCCGATCGTCTACTGAAAGTTCATCGACTTGGCGATCGACACCTTGATGAATCACGAGTTTTGAGCGCCGTTGGACAGGCGCGAACCTTCTTGCTATCTGGCAAACTGGAGGTCGTGTATGCAGGCAGCGATGCGGATTCTGGGGGCGATGGTACTGGCTGGGCTGATGGGGCTGGCGCTCGGTCTCGGCGCGGGCTGGCTGACGTTGGGCCGTGGCGCAACGGTGCCCGATGAAGTTCCGCCGGCGGGACCGCCGCTGGCCCCGGCCATGGCGCTGGCGGATGTGCCGACGCCGAGCGCGGCCGTGAACGTGGCCAAGCTTCTGGCGGATGAGCCCAACGGCAAGGCGGCGCAGAAGCCCGTCGCGCCCTCGCCGCAGGTGCACGCGCCGGACGTTGTCGAGGAGACGCCGCTCGTTGGTGATCCGAGCCTGTTGCCGCGCGGACCGGGGCGGACGGCGATTCTCGATCTGGAGGCCGCGGGGCTCGGCGCGCTGCAGGTGCGCGTGGGCGTACTGAACCGCGACGGCGCGGCGAATTGGGCGCGTTTTGCCAAGAATCCGCGCGTGGCGACGTTGCAGGGGCCGCAGGCGCGCGTGGAACTGCTGCACTTGGGGCTGGATGCGGAGGCGCGGCCGGTGATGGCGCACATTCGCACGGTGGACGATGCCCGCGTTGAGGGCGTGATTCCGCTGCTCGCGGGCGACGTGCGCGTGCCGGTGCTCGCGGACCCGGATCCGCCGACGCTCGCGCCCCCGGCCGTGAAGCCGCCGCCCGAGGAAGAGCCGGCGCCGGAGTAGCGTTTGACGGCTGCCCTTGCGAGTCGCAAGCTGCACGGTAGATTCAACGCTCCGGAGGTCCTGA